>JBEKEP010000084.1:0-35193 GCA_050013775.1 Occallatibacter sp.
AAACGCGACGGCGGGATGCGTCCAGCGCCAGCGCACCAGCCACTCGCTGGCGGAAGAAAGGTCTTGCGCGAACGCGGTGCCCAGCGAGCTGGCCGGGAACAGTGTGTCGCCCAGCGCGGCCAACGATCCCGTAACGCCGACCATGAGTACGATCACCACCGACGCGATGCCCACAAACGGCGCGGTCATGCGCACCTTATCGCGCAGATAACCTGCGTGGCGGCCGAGAAAGTGCGCCGCCAGCGTGAGCGCGGCCAGCAGCAGCAGCGTGTTCGTGAGGTGCAGCGCAAGATACGGCGCGCGCAACGGCGAGCGGCTCTGCGCGGTTAGCCCCAGCTTGACCAGAAAAGCTCCCAACACGGCTTCGATCAAAGTGAGAGCCACAGCGGTCGCGGCCGCCGCACGCGCCAGGTGGCCGCGTACGGTCGCGGCGAAGGTCCAAGCCAGCAACGCAACCACTGAGAAAAACGAAATGCCGCTGGTGATGCGATGCGTGAACTCGATCATGGTGTCGACGCGCGGCGAGTGCTGCATGACCGTGCCGTTGCAAAGCGGCCAATGGTCGCCGCAACCGGCGCCGGAACCGCTGGCGCGCACCAGCCCGCCCCACAGTATGACGGCAATAAAATACACCAGCACGCCCCACGCAAAGCGCTGCAACGCTGGCGAGGGAAGGCGATGAGTGGGCACGGGGACGGCAGTTGCAGACATAGAAGATGACTCCGCAATGAACCCACTAGTGTAGAACAACGGCGCTTCAAGAAGATCGGAGCGCCGCCTATGCATGGGGAAAAGCGCAAGCGGAGCGCTTTTCGGTCGCGTTACAGGCCCAGCAGCCGCACCACGTGGTTCACAATGATCAGGTCTTCAAGCGGCGGAAGCACGCGCACTGTCACCGGTGATTTTTCTTGGGAGATCACGGCCGCGCCGCGCACGTTGTTGCGCTCGGCGTCGAGCGCAATGCCCAGCGCGCCCAGTCCCGCGCAGATTTCGGCGCGCGAGGCAATGTCGTTCTCGCCGATGCCGCCGGTAAACACCAGCATGTCCAGGCCGTTCAGTTCCGCAACATAACTGCCGATCCAGCGCGCGATGGTCCAGCAGAATTTGTCCACCGCGAGCCGCGCCTTGGGGTTGCCGGCAGCGATCGCTTCGCGCAAATCGCGCATGTCGTTCGAAAGCTCGCTCATGCCCAGCAGGCCCGACTGCTTGCTGACCACGGTTTCCAGTTTGTCGGCGGCTTCGACTGTGTTGGATGTAGTTTTGGCAATCTGCTTCAGAATAAAAAGGAGCACGCCGGGATCGATGTCGCCGGTGCGTGAGCCGCTGATGATGCCGCCGGTCGGCGTCAGGCCCATCGATGTGTCGAGACATTGGCCTTGCAGAATGGCCGAGATCGACGCGCCGTTGCCGAGGTGCGCTACAACCAGCTTCTCCGGCACGTTGGGCTGCAACTGGTAAATGATCGACTCGTAAGAGATGCCGTGATACCCATAGCGCCGCACGCCCATGTTGACGTACTCCGTGGGAATCGGCATGCGCTTGGCCACTTCGGGCATGGTGCGATGAAAGTAAGTGTCGAGAATGGCGAAATTGGGAATGCCGGGGAACAGGCGCAGCGCCTCGCGCATGATGTAGACGGCGATGGGCGTGTGCAGCGGCGCAAGCTCTGCGTAGCTCTCGATTTCGTCAATCACTTTCGGTGTGATGAGCTGGTTTTCGAGGATTCCGGGGCCGCCGCATACCGTGCGATGGCCGATAGCAGCCGGGGCCGGGAACTCGCCGGAGCGCAGCGCATCGGCCACGAGCTTGAATGCCTCCGAACGGCTGGGCACAGCCGGAGTTTGATCCACCAGCTTTTTGCCGCTGGCGTCCTTGATCCAGAATTGGCCCAGATCGGTGCCGATGCCGTCGACCGCACCCTCGTGCAACTTGAGCCGCTGGCCGTCGCCCGCTTCGTACATGGAAAACTTGATGGAAGAAGAACCGCTGTTAAGAACTAATACAGGCAATGAAGACATGGATGAAAATACCTTTCTAATATCAGGCAGCAACAGTGAGCTCGTAGCCCGTAGCCGGTAGCTCGTAGCGAAAAACTACTGGCTACTGGCTACAAGCTACTGGCTAGCTTTTCTCCTGCCACCGCCAATTCTTGATTTCCGGCAGATCGTCGCCATTTTCTGCGACGTACAGCTTGTGCCGCTGAATCTGCTCGGAGTACCACTGTTCTGCCGCATCAATTTTGTCGGCGAGCCGTGGCACACGGCGAACAGCGTCCAGCGACAACTGGAAGCGATCGATATTGTTCAGCACGCACATGTCAAAAGGAGTAGTGGTGGTGCCTTCCTCCTTGTAGCCGCGCACGTGCAGGTTGTCGTGATTGTGCCGCCGGTAGGTGAGGCGATGGACGCACAATGGATAGCCGTGAAAATTAAAGATCGTAGGCACGCCCGGCGGAAAAATCTGGTCGTATTCTTCGTCGGGCAGCCCGTGCGGATGCTCCGATTGCGGCTGCAGCGACATGAGATCGACCACGTTGACCACGCGGATGCGCAGATCGGGAATCCATGCGCGAAGCAGCATCACCGCTGCCAGAATCTCCATCGTCGGCACGTCGCCGCAGCAAGCCATCACCACTTCCGGATTGCCGCCGTCATTGGACGCCCACTCCCACACGCCCATGCCCACCGTGCAGTGCGCAATCGCCTCATCCATTCGGAGCCACTGCGGCGCAGGCTGCTTGCCGGCCACAATTAAATTGATGTAATTGCGGCTGCGCAGGCAGTGATCCGCCACTGACAGCAGCGTGTTTGCATCGGGCGGCAGGTAGATGCGCACCACGTCGGCCTTCTTGTTCACCAGGTGGTCGATAAAGCCCGGGTCCTGGTGCGAAAACCCATTGTGATCCTGACGCCACACGAGCGAACTCAGCAGGTAGTTGAGCGAAGCGATGGGCTTGCGCCAGGGAAGCTCGCGCGTAGTCTTGAGCCACTTGGCGTGCTGGTTCGCCATCGAGTCGATGATGTGAATGAAGGCCTCGTAGCAGTTGAAGAGCCCGTGCCGGCCCGTTAGCAGATAGCCTTCGAGCCATCCCTCGCAGAGGTGCTCGCTCAACACTTCCATCACGCGGCCGGTGAGCGACAACTCCTCATCCACGGGCAGCGTCTCCGCCACCCACCTTTTGCCGGTCCCGCAGATGACCTCGTCAAGGCGGTTCGATGCGGTTTCATCGGGACCGAAGACGCGGAAATTTTTCTGCTCCTTGTTGGCTTGCATTACCGCGTGCAGCAGATGGCCGAGAATGCGCGTCGTTTCCACGTCCTCGCTGCCGCGTTTCTCAATCTTCACGGCAAAATCGCGGAAGTTGGGAACGATAAGCGGTTGCATCAGCAATCCGCCGTTGGCGTGCGGATTCATGCCCATACGCTCGCGGCCCTTGGGCGCGATCTCGGCCAGATCGGCGCGAAACCGTCCCTTGTCGTCGAACAATTCCTCCGGCTTGTAGCTGCGCATCCACTCTTCCAGTTGGCGCAGGTGCTCGGGCTTCTCGCGCAACTCGGCCAGCGGAACCTGGTGCGCGCGCCAAGTGCCCTCCACCGGTTTGCCGTCGACAAACTTCGGTCCCGTCCAGCCCTTAGGCGTGCGCATGATGAGCATGGGCCACGCCGGCCGTTCCGTCACGCCGTCCTGGCGCCAGGCCTTCTGGATGGCCGCGATGCGATCGAGCATGCGATCGAACGTAGCCGCGGCTTGCTGGTGCATCACCGCCGGATCGTCGCCTTCAATTGTGAACGGCTCATACCCGTAGCCGCGCATCAGGCTCTCCAGCTCTTCATGCGGGATGCGCGCCAGCACCGTGGGATTGGCAATCTTGTAGCCGTTCAGATGCAGGATGGGCAGCACCGCGCCGTCGGTCGCGGGATTCAAAAACTTGTTCGAGTGCCAGCTCGTCGCCAGCGGCCCAGTCTCCGATTCGCCATCGCCCACCACGCAAGCCACAATCAGGTTGGGATTATCGAAAGCCGCGCCGTATGCGTGCACCAGCGAGTAGCCCAGCTCGCCGCCCTCGTGGATGGATCCCGGCGTCTCCGGCGCAACGTGACTGGGAATGCCGTAGGGCCAGCTGAATTGCCGGAACAGGCGCTTGATGCCGTCCTTGTCCTGCCCGATGTACGGATAGATCTCCGAATACGATCCTTCGAGATAAGTGTTCGCGACAATTCCCGGACCGCCGTGCCCCGGGCCGATGACGAAGATCATGTCCAGCCCGCGCTCGCGGATCAGCCGGTTCCATTGCACGTACAGAAAATTCAGACCCGGCGTCGTGCCCCAGTGTCCCAGCAGACGCGGCTTCACGTCGTCGATCGTAAGTGGCCGTTCCAGCAGAGCATTGTCCTGGAGATAGATCTGGCCAACGGACAGATAATTCGCCGCCCGCCAGTAGGCGTCCATTTTGGCAAGCAATTCCGGGCTCAGCGGGCCCAGATTCGCAGTCTCGTCATTGTTGGTATCGAGCAGGTCGCACCTCGCAATAGGGGAATTTGCGTGCTGCCTCCAGCGTAGCAGTCACGGTGAGAATCGTCGGGTGATTCAAGTCACATACATATGAATTGATGATTGTTACAAGGTGAATAAGGACGCGGGCATTGTGCCTGTTGCGAGTGTGCCACCGTCCAAAATTCGTTGCTGTCCAAATCTGAACAGCGGATTTGGGCGTTTGCTGATGGGATGCCGGAACGGGGTGTCCTGCGCTTAAAAGGTGACGAATTCACGGTTTCTTTATAAAATCTTTATCAGCGCGGGGCTAGTCTGACCGCGCCGCTAGCTGTAAAACAGGGTCTTGGTGCAGCATCGCTTGCGGGCGTCAAAGGGTAGGGAGGCAGGACGAATGAACGGCATGATCTGGATCGGACAGGTGGCTCTGGCCACCGTGTTCCTCATCTCTGGTACGTTTAAGCTTCTTGCGTTAGCACCGCAAGTGCGGGCGCTGGGGAATCGAATGCACATTCGCAGCACGATGGCGCCTGTCGGAGGCATGATCATTGGCCTCATTGAAGTGGTGCTGGCGTTTGGCGTGCTCATGCCCGACCTTTATGCTCCAGAAGGCACGGCCCCCGAATATCTTATTGCTCGAACCTGCGCCGCGGGCTTGGCGCTTCTCATGGTTGGCGTCGGAATTTACCACGCCCGCCGCCATGAGCACGCGGTGCTCGATGCCACATGCTTCCTCATGGCGCTTTTCGTCATCGTCGGCCGCTGGCCCTACTAGCTGATTATTTCGGCGCCGCAGGTGCAGGCATTGCCACAGGAGGCAGCTTGGCCACCGCGGCCACCGGCAGTTCCACTGCGCCCACACGGTCGGCGGCGCTGTCGCGGATGCCGATGCGCAGATAGTACTCACCCTTCGCGGGAACGCTGATCTGCTGCACGTACCTCATAGGGCCGCTCTGAAACGAAGCAAATTTTGCGTCCGGAATTGCCACGTGGACGCCGTTGAACTGGGCGTTGATCAGCGCTCCGTCTCTGTCGTACACAATGGTCATGAACTCCAGCGAGCTCAGATGCGCGCCGTTGGGTGCCGTTGCCCAAATTACATCTTTCGGACTTGCGGCGAATGTGACCGCATAGCGGCGATAAGGGCCTGAAGTTTTCTTTCCGGCCTGATTGCCGGGCGCCAGCGCAGTCTCCGCATCGGTTGAGGCCGGCTGCACGCGGGCAACGAAGATCAGTTCGGTGGGATCCGGTCCGCCGTGCTGCATCGCGGCGCGCAAAGCGCTGTATTGGTTGGGATCGGGCTTGGCGTTCTGCGGCTGATCGTGTTTCCGGGGCGCATTGGGGTCGTCGGCAAAATAGCCGCGACGGTAGGCAAGCGTCACGCCCGGGCGGTCGAGCTTCACCTGGATCTTGCGGTAGCCGCCATTCCATTTCTGGTTCGTGGGTGTGTAGGCGATGGTGTAGTAGTTCGACCCCGCCTCGACTGCTTTTTGCACGGCTTCCTTCAGGCCGTTGGTGTTCACAAAAGCTTTTCCGCCCGTGGCCGCGGCCATTTCCTCCATCGTGCCTTGTTCTTCGCCGGTTTGCTGGAAGAATTGTGTGTCCGCTTTGGCAAAACCATTGGGTTTCTTGATCATTGTTGAGCCGCTCTGCGTCGCACTGTACATAGGAGGCGTCATCTCGCCCCGCGCGTCGATGGGATAGACGGCCACCTGGCTGCGCGCCAGCAGATCCACGGTTTCCCTAAACTCGTCCTCGGCCGAAGCCACCACCACGAATGGATCCGGCGTAAAGGCGCCACCAGGTGAGGCGGGCAGTAAGTTCGGGTCCACGATATCGGGATCGGGCAGAATGCTGATCGGAAACGAGCCGGAAAACCAGATCAGGTTCTTGCGGCCGGGGAGCCCGCTCATATACCGCGCCAGCTGATTGAGCGCGTCCAGCGTAAAGCGCGCGCGCAGCTGCAGCTGCATCGACTGTAGCTCGGCCTCAAACTGCTCCATTGCCCAGCATTTCTTCATCCATGTTGTACATCGGGTCGTCGGCGCCAGGCTCGTCGCCTTCCGTTACGTTATTCATCAGCCGCGATGGGCCCTGATTGCCTTTCTTCCCTTCGATCAGCGCGCGCAGCAATTCGGGATTCGTCGTGAATCCCTGCAGCAGCCTGAGATTCGTGGTGAGCGAGAAGATGGCGATACGCGTGCCCGGCGGCACATCCTTGAGATACTTCAGCACCTGGTCCCGCACCACGGATTGCGCATCCAGGGGCGTGTTTAATTTGTCGAGCAACAGGATATTGAGAGCGCCGTTGGCAGGCGCGACCGAATAATTTGTGAAGACGCCGGGGGCGAGTTTCGGCGCCGGCAGCAAGGGCGTCGGCGTGCCCGTCGCATGCTCTTCGAAGATCTTCACCGACTGCGGTTTGCCGTCTTCGAGCACCGTAAAGTCCGCGACGGTGAGTTTGTGCATTGGGTTTTGCTGGGAGTCACTCACCACAACATCCACAACCACGAGATCGGAGCTGGTGCGGATGGCAGTGACCGGGGCGCCAGGGGCAGGCGCAGTTTGGCCGCTCGCACCCGCGGGGAAGCACATCAAGAGGCAAATGCAAAGAGCCGCAGATTTGCAGAACATGGCTGGCTTTCCTTTTTCAGGCCAGATGAGGATAGCCCACGCGGGTTGAACCATTTTCATTTCTGTGCAGCAGGTGCAGGCAACGGCATCACGACTGCGGGCAGCTTGGCCACGGCGGCCACAGGCAGTTCCACTGCGCCCACATGGTCGCTGGCAGTGTCCCGGATGCCGATGCGCAGGTAGTATTCACCCTTCGCGGGAACGCTGATCTGCTGCACATATTTCAGAGCGCCGCTTTGAATCGAAGCAAATTTGGCGTCGGCGATTGCCGCGCGGACGCCGCTGAACTGGGCGTTGATCTGCGTTCCGTCGGCGTCGTAGACAACGGTGATGAATTCCAGCGTGCAGCGATGCGAGCCGTCGGCAGCGGTAGTCCAGGTGATCTCGTTCGGATTTGCGGCGAACGTGACCGCATAGCGGCGATAAGGTCCGGAAACTTTTTTGCCGGCCTGGTTGCCCGGCACCAGCGCCTCCTCGTTATCCGTTGAGGCGGGCCGCACACCGGCCTCAAAGATCAGCTCGGTGGGATCGGGTCCGCCGTGCAGCATCGCGGCGCGCAGAGCGTTGTACTGGTTGGGATCGGGCTTGGCGTTCTGTGCCGGGTTGTTGTGCGCGGGCGCGTTGGGATCGTCGGCAAAATAGCCGTGCCGATAGGCAAGCGTTACTCCCGGATGGTCCAGCTTCACCTGAATCTTGCGGAAGTCGCCGTTCCATTTCCGGTTCGTAGGCGTATAGGCGATGGTGTAGTAATTGGAACCCGCTTCCACGGCCTTTTGCACGGCTTCTTTCAGGCCGTTCGTGTTCACAAAAGCCTTTCCGCCAGTGGCGTCGGCCATCTGCTGCATGGTGCCGTGCTCGTCACTGGTTTGCTGGAACCACTTTGTGTTCGCGTTGGCAAAACCATTTGGCTGTTTGCTCATCGTTGAACCGCTCTGCGTCACGCTCAACATCGGGCTGGTCATCAGTCCGCGCGCGTCGATGGGATACACGGCCACCTGGCTGCGCGCCAGCAGATCCACGGTCTCCCGGAACTCGTCCTCCGCCGATGCCACCACGGCAAAAGGATTCTGCAAGTCCACATCGGGCAGAATATTGATAGGGAACGAGCCGGAAAACCAGATCAGATTTTTGCGGCCCGGCAAATTGCTCATGTAGCGCGCCAGCTGATTCAGCGCGTCCAGAGTATAACGAGCGCGAAGCTGCAACTGAAACGACTGTTGCTCCGCCTCGAACTGCTGCAGGTTAGCCAGCAGCATCGCGGCGTCGGGATCGTTGCCTAGCCCTTCTGCCATCGTGTCGTACATCGGGTCGTCCTGGCCCGGCGCGTCTCCTTCCATCGCGTTATTTATCAGCGGCGATGCTCCCTGGCTCCCCTTCTTCCCTTCGACAAGCGCGCGCAACTCCTCGGGGTTGGTAGTGAACCCCTGCAGCAGCTTGAGGTTTGTAGTCAGCGAGAAAATAGCAATACGCGTGCCCGGCGGCACCTCTTTGAGATACTTCAGCACCTGGTCCCGCACCACGGATTGCGCATCCATGGGCGTGTTCAACTTGTCGAGGAGCAGGATATTGAGAGCGCCGTTTGCCGGCGCTACCGAATAATTCGTGAAGATGCCGGGATCGAGTTTGGGAAGCGGCGGCAGGGGCGCGGGCGTGCTGGTCGCATGCTCCTCGAAGGACTTTACCGTCTGCGGCTTGCCGTCTTCGAGCACCGTAAAGTCCGCGGCGGTGAGCTGATGCACGGGGTTCTGCTGCGAGTCGCTCGCGACCACGTCCACCACGACCAGATCGGAGCTGGTGCGAATGGTTGTCGTCGGCGCAGCCGCGGCGGGCGCAGTTTGTCCGCTCGCGCAAGCCGGGAGGCAGAAGAAGACACAAAGGCAAATAAGCGCAGGATTACGGATCATGGCTGCTTCTCCCTTATCAGGACAGAAAAGGATATCGCACACTCGTTCACGGTCCTAATGCAGGCGAAGCTCCGCAGCTCACTTCGCGGCAACCGCCACCGGAACCTCCAGCGATCCGGCACGGCCCGCGTTCAAATCCTGCACCGCGATGCGCAGGAACCCCGGCCCAGCCGGCAGATCGAGGAACATGCGCGCGTGCAAGCCATTCGCCATCACGCTCTCAAATTGCTTTGCTTTCAGCGCGATGCTCAGGGTCTGATCCTGGTAATTCACGCGGTTGCCTTGGGCGTCATAGCCCACCAGCAGAAACTCGATCCGCGCGTCGCGCCCGCCGTCTGCTGCATCGCTAAAGGCTATGCCGCGCGGATCGATGCTGAGGTCGGTCACATAAAGATGCTGCGGGCCTTTGAGGGTCGCAGCCATCCTTCCCGCCGGATCTGTCGGCAGATTGGCGTTTTTCAACAGCGGATCGGTCGCGGGCAACACCCGCGCTGTCATCAGAATCTGCGTCGCGGGTGGCGCTCCGTGCAGGATGGCCGCAGTGATCAGTTGCGCGCCTTCCGGATTCTGCGCGCCGCTGCCGGCTCCATAGCCCGGATCGGCGTAGTAGCCGTCGCGGTAGGCCAGCTTGTCTCCGCCTCGATCCATGGTCACTTTGATTCTGCGAAAGCTGCCGTCAAGTTTCGCTGAAGGGGGAACGTAGGCGATGGTGTAATAGCTCGAGCCGTCTTCGATGACGCTTTCCACTGCCACCTTCAGATCGTTCGTATTGAAGAACGCCTTGCCGCCAGTTTCCTGGGCGATGGTCGCGATGGATTGGTCCTCTTCCCCGGTCTGAGTCAGAAAGTTCGTGTAATCGTGACTGACATTCTGCTGTTTGTGCGCCGCCGTAAGCTGCCCCGTTGCGTTTACGCTCATTCCGTTCGGCGATGGGTTATAGCGAACATCCACGGTGCTCGCCGTCATTATGCCTCGCGCATCAATCGGATAGACCGCTACGCGCGCCGCCGTCAGCAGATCGCTCGCCCTCCGAATCTCGTCGCCGAAATCCTGCACATTCCTCCCCGGATTCCTGTAGCCGTCGGTCTCCGGGTCGATGGTGATGGGAAACGAGCCGGAAAACCAGATGAGGTTTTTGCGGCCGGGAATGGCGGCAAGATAGCGCGCCAATTGCTGCAGCGCATCCAGGGTGACTTGCACGCGGAGATTGGTTTGCGTAGCCGTCAAGTCCTGTTCGAATTGCTCGATCTCGCCCACGACTTCGGCGCTGGGCAGTGTGGAACTCTCCTCCATCATGGCCAGCATCTCCTCGTCGGCCGACTGCGCCGAGTTGGCCTGATCTTCGAGTACCACTGAATGCGAGGATGAAGCCGCCTTGCTCTTCATCACCTTGGCCAGGGCTGCGGCGTCGGTAGTGAAGCCGGTCAGCATTTGCAGATGCGAGGCCAGGGTGAAGATCGCGATGGGCGTGCCTGAAGGAATCTTGCCCAGGTAATCGATCATCTCCTTCCGCGCTTCCGCCTGATCGGCCACAGGAGTGTTCAACGCATCGAGCAATAAAACGTTCACCACGCTGGTGGCGGGATACGGGGAGACGTTGGTGTAAGTATGCGGCGGCAGCGCCGCAATCCTCTCCTCTGCGGCGGCTGCGTGCGGCGAAGCCGGCTGCGGCTGGTGCTCTTCAAATGTGACGATCGCCTGCTCGTGCCCATCCTCAAAAACATGAAAACGGCTGCGATCGATGCCGTGCGCCGGTTTGCCATGATCGGTCGCCACCACATCCACCAGTACCAGGCTGGTGGTTGCGTGCAGCACCGTAGAAGAGGTCGCAGGGGCAGGGGATTGCGCAGTCTGTGCGGTCGCCGCGCACGCAAAGGTCAGGAGTCCAACACAGGAAGGAACATGAAAAAGACGGAAGGTATGCATTGGGCCTCATTTACCGGACAGCAATCCTGCAGTTTTCAGGTCGTATCCATTGTGCATCCCGGCGCGCGATGCGGACTCAAAAATGCTTCTTCAATTTGAGGATCTGCGATTCGAATCCGTACCAGAGCGCCGCAGCCACCAGCGTGCTCACAAGCAGGCGCATCGCCACGACGGCTAGATTGCCCGCTATCCCGTAGCCGTGACGGTCCATCGTCGCGTCGAAGGAACCAATAAAAATGAAGACCGAGATGTGCATCATATAGAGGCCGTAGCTGATGCGGCCGTAAAAGGCCAGCGGCCCGGAGTGCAGCACCGCGTTCACGGGGTTGCGCGCGCCCGTGGATGCGATGAGCGCCAGCACCATCCCGGCAAAACCGACTGCCAGCGCGGAATCAAGATACGCGGTGCCGCCCGCGATGGTGCCCGCCGCCAGAAATCCCAGCACAAACCCGCTCAGGCCCATCCCCAGCCAGGCGCGCCGGCTCAGCGGCAGGGTGTGCAACCCGATAGCCAGAAGGCTGCCCCACGCAATTCCATCCAGATGAATAAGCGTGTTGGTCGATGTCATCCAATGCAGATTGGCGTGGCGCACGAGCGGCGAGGCAACCAGCGTGGCGATCATCGTGGCGGCGAGCATCCACGGCTGGCGCAGCACGCGCACCAGCGGCGCCCACACAAAGTAGTACTGTTCCTCAATAGCCAGCGCCCACGTCGGTCCGATCGCCGGCGGCAGCGTCAGGTGAAAAAGGTTCTGCACGCAGAAAATGTAAGCCAGCCACGGCGCAGTCTTGATCGCCTCCCACACGCCGGGGCCGATGAACCACGGCGCATTCAAATAGACCACAATCAGCAGCAGCAGATAAACGGGCCAGATTCGCAGCGCCCGGCGCGCATGAAAGTTGTGAAAGTAGCGCGGCTTGTCGCGCGTGGTCAGCAGGATGGAAGTGATGAGGAAGCCGCTGAGCGTGAAAAAAAGAATCACGCCCGCCCAGCCCCAGAGCGAAGCGTAATAGATCCATGTGCCTTGGAGCCGCGGATTGCAGTGATAGAGAACCACAGCGAGAATCGCGAGCCCGCGCAGCCCGTCAAGTTCCGGCAAGTATTTGGGAAGCCATGTTGGGCGTTGAATCGGCAAAGCGCTCAAATCATGACCTCAGTCGGGGTTCTTGGCGAAGCCTTCCGTAATCCATGCCGCCAGGCAAAGCGAGACACCGATAATCATCAGGGGGATGAGAAACGGCATCAGGACGAGCCCGGGTGCTGCTAAGACGCCCAATCCACCCAATCCCTGATGCCATTTATACGAGATGAATTCCACCACGCACATCAGCATTACGGCCGTTGGCGGGAGAAACACCAGCCACTGTCCCGCGCGTTTCATTCTTCCTGCACCTTCATGAATGTTCATCGCTCCTCCTAGCTAAGCGACTCGCTTTCTTGCTCCCTTGTTCCCTCGCTCCCTTGCTCCCCGTCTTTCTACCCCGCTGCGAGTTGCCGCGCCCGTTCCGTCGCCCGCATCACCGCTTTAATCAGCGTCACGCGCAGCCCACCCTCTTCCAGTTCCAGAATGCCGTCAATCGTGCATCCCGCGGGTGTGGTCACGGCGTCCTTCAGCAGCGCCGGATGGTAGCCGGTCTCCAGCACCATCTTCGCCGCGCCGTAAGCGGTTTGTGCCGCCAGTTGCGTCGCAGTGTCGCGCGGCAATCCCACCTTCACGCCCGCCTCGGCCAGCGCTTCAATAATGATGTAGATGTACGCTGGTCCCGATCCCGAAAGCCCCGTCACCGCGTCCATGTGCTTCTCGTCCACCAGCACAGTGCGGCCCACGGTCGCGAACAGCCGCTCGGCCAGCGCCATCTGCTCGTCCTTCACAAAGTGTCCGCGGCACAGCGCCGCCACTCCCGCGCCCAGTGCGGAAGGCGTATTCGGCATGGCGCGCACCACGGCAATCTCCATGCCCGCCGCCTCTTCAATGGCGCTCGTCTTTACCGATGCGGCAAACGACACCAGCAGCTTGGCCGGCGTCAGCGCGGGCTTGATCTCCGCAATCAGATCCGGCACCTGAAACGGTTTTACGCCGATCAGGATCAGGTCGGCCTTGCGTGCGGCTTCCAGGTTGTTCGTGCTCACGTCCACGCCCCACTGCGTGCTCAGCGCCAGCGCCCGCTCAGCGTGGCCCACGGTGGCGTGAATTTTGTCGGTCGCAAACAGGTTCTCTTTCAAGAATGCCTGCAGCAGAATGCCGCCCATCTTGCCGGCGCCCAGCACAGCGATGCGCACTTTCGGCAACTGCGCCGGAATCTCCGGCGCCTCCACGGCGATCTCAGCCATTTTTTCTCTTTTCCCCCGCATAGGGTCTCGACATAAATTGTGGTGCAGACTCAAGAATACGCGCCCGCCGGGCCCTTCGCGCGGGCTTCTTGCGGTCGCCCGCAGGCAGAAAGGCGCCGGCCATAACCAGCCAGCGCCTCTCTCAAATCCAATCCCGCGCAGAGCTTAGTGGCTCAGCAGCGCCTCGTTGGCCAGGAAGTCCTTCAGCGCCGCTTCCATCTTGTCCTCGCGCGCATCCATCGGCCACGCGGAATTGTAGAACAGGTATCCGCCGGGCAATGTCAGGTATTTCTGGCCGGATACGATCGCTGCGACCGAAGTGATCACCCAGGCATTGTTCTCGTCAATGATGAACGGCGAATCCTGATCTGCAGCCTTCGGGCTGCGCATATCCGAAATGTGGTGGCCGATATGGAACAGCGCAAACACGATCGCGTTTCCCTGCAAGTGATCCCGGTTGAAGAAGCAGTTGTACAACACGCCATCCGGAGAATCCTTTGTGCCCTGCCCGTCGGGCATCGCCTCGTTGCCCACTCCGAACACAACGTTCACGCCATTCTGCTCCTTCGGCTTGGGATACAGCCCGACGTCCGCCTTGGCCTGATCGCCCGCCGGACCGGCTCCCATGTGCCCCGCCAGCCGCACTGCCACGGCAAAGGGATCGTCGAATTCGCCGCCGCCCGAGCTGGGAGGCGCGCTTATCCCCGCATCGCCCTTCGTAATCGCGTCGGTCTTCGAATAGTCGATCTCCTTCGGCGTCACGTCTGACACCGATGCCAGCACCAGCCGCGCGGGATAGGCGTTCATGTTGCCGTATCCGCCTAGGCCCACGATCTTCCCGGAAGCATCGCGCTTCATCGTCGCATCGGCCACGGTATCCAGGCGTCCTGTCAGCGTCGCCGTCACCTCGTAGCGCGCGCAACCAAGGCACATGTCCATGCCCCTCTGGTGCGTCTGCGAAAGCAGCGAGTCGAACTGTTTGAAGTCCTTGCTCTTGTCCAGCGTCACCGGCGTGCGCGCAGGAGTCTTCAAGGTCCCGGCAAAGTTGTGCGCCGCCTGCGCGGTCACAATCGCCGCCGGACCGGACTTGGCCTTCGATCCTTGTGGGTAGGAGAGCCAAATCGCGTTCACCTGGAATCCGCAGTTGGGGTCGGTCGCATCCTTGATCACGAATTCGTCGAACCCGGCCACCACCGTGCCCTTGATGCGAACCATTTTGCCATCAAACGATGCCGGGCTCTTCACCACGTCGCACACGTTCACATCCACAGGCGCCGCAGCCTGCGCATGCAACCCGCACCCAAATCCCAAAAGCACACCAATCAAAACAAAAGTACGTTTCATAAAAACCCTCTCCAGCCGCTGCTTGAGCCGCATCGGCAACTATAGATAGGCGGCATCACCCGCCCTGTATGGGAACTCGAAAGAATATCACGCTGGGAGGCGTCTTTTCTTCAGAGGCCCCCACCGGTAGTGGCGCAGTCTCCGAGCAGCCGACAACCCCCGCATTGGCCCATTGATAAACACAACGACGATTGCCGGCATTAATCCTGCTCCCCAGAATGAAGATTCGCTGAACTTGGCCTGTCTGGATGCTGGGATTCTCCCAAACCGGCCAATGTTGATCTCAGTTGGGCGCGTCTATTACTTGGTAAGTAACTTCCGGTTTGGCGACGATACGGGAAGAGCAACAATCCACAACTCAATCAGCCGTGGAAAGCAGGCCAGAAGATCGTCACTGATTTAGTGCTCGCGCCTCAACCTTAACGCCAGTAATCGCCTCGCAGTCGGCGAGAGAATAGGCCCACTTCTCGCCAGTTGCGAACGCGGTGACAGTCACACCTCCGGGGAGTTGGATCCCTTGAACGTCCTGAAATGCATACGTGAAGTTGGCATCCCATTTGTCCAGATCACTCGTTCCGGCTCCAGTCTTCACTGACTGAAGAAGAAAACCGCTAGGGCCGCTAGCGAAATTCGTGGTGAAATGCAGGGGTTGAGGAAGCTCGCTGATCACTTTAGAAATCCGCATGTCAGGAAGAAGCATCAGCGTTGCTGAGACGTTCGTGCCGTTCATCAAAACTTTGAATCCCGTATCTACTTTCTGGAAGCTGAACTTTGACGGCTTGAGGGGAAGAATTTCATCCATCGCAAACGGCAGCCATGCGTTGATTCCAGAAGAGACGATGGCCTGAAATGAGGTTTCGAGATCAGTCCCGTGAGAAGTCCCAGATAGGTCTGTTGCCTTAGGAACCTCCGAGACCACGGCCCCTGAGCGATCCACGAAGACCCGATGCTGGATGGCTTGAAGATGCTCGATAGTCGGAGTCACAGTCGGCGGAACCACTCCGAGCGTATCGAGGAAGTGTCTTTTCCAATCGAACTGCACGGCGCAGTCGAAGGAAATTAGCGAATGCGCGAATGGTGTGTCGTAGAGGCCATGAGCCCTCGACAACAACGCCTCATCCGATTCCGTGGATTGCGAAAAAGCAGGGAAGCAGATCGACATTGCAACAAGTAGTATGCATATCTGGCGCATACCCGATCCTAAACCGACAGAATTGTGATCACCTGTGCGAATCGTCGTGTGTTCTGAAACCTGCTTTGGCGGCCCCGGAAGTATTACAGCCCACCCGGAAGTGACTCGATTTTGGTGCACTCGGGATCACGTCTTGTTGCCGACTACACACCTATGTCATTTGAGTACGCCAGACGCTCCGCAGCGTCTCGCGCGACGTCAGCGAGGAGTTCAAGGTCATCGCCGCGTACGAGTTTATCTTCGTGGGGTGAGGTGCTGTCGATCTTAACAATGTAGACATTGTCGAGAGACATGAGCTTCTTTTCAATTGTCCCTTCAGAGCATTTGCCTCTGATGCGAACACGCTGTCCTTGATTGATCGTCATGATCCAATGCTAGGCTTCGGCGAAGAGGATATCTATCCCGAGAAATGGGGAGCCAGGAGGCCCAGATAGTAACCGCAAGCACGGTACCGAGGTGTTTCGGCTGTATAACCGGCAATCCAGAAGTAACTCCGCAAATGCGGTTATGTCCGGGTTGGCGACCATCCAGCCGGAGCCGAAAAATGGTGCACAAGGGGCGTCTCCGCAACGGGACGCTATTTAGCGCCTGCGTCCCCCTTGCTATTCCGGGCGTTTACGTCCGCATCGCTGGCAAGTAACGCTTCGACGACTTTCGGGTGAGGGAAGGATGATGTAGCTTCTATCAATGCGGTCCAGCCGTTGTCATTCGATGCGTTGACATCTGCGCCGTTGGATAGCAAAGCTTTCACCACTTCCAAGTGGCCAAGCAACGATGCGCTCATTAACGCTGTACTTCCGCCGATCGTCTTATGGTTGACATCTGCTCCCTTGGCAATGAGCAACAAGAGTACATCGAGGTGCCCCCCTTGGGATGCAAAGGCAAGTGCGGTGAATCCGTCCTTATCCTCAGCCTTGACATCTGCCCCGTTCGCAATCAAGAACTGCACCACATCGAGTTTGCCTTCACCTGAGGCCATCTCTAGTGGCGTTTCTCCTTTGCTATCCGTATCAGTTATTTTGGCTCCGCTGGCGAGCAATGCTTTCACGATGTTGAGGTGACCTTGCTCCGAGGCTTCCAGCAGTGCACTCCACCCGTCAGCCGTCTGTGCGCGGACCTCTGCTCCCTTTGCAACGAGTGCCTTCACCACATCGAGATTTCCCGCTGAAGAAGCTGCCATGAGTACTGACCAGCCGTTTTCTCGTACCGCGTTAGCGTTGGCTCCATTGGCGAGCAAGTGGTTAACCTGAAGCAGATCGCCCTTCTCAGCCGACGCAAAGAGGGCCTGGTTTGGGGCGTTGGCGTGGGCGGGTTGTGCGGAGCAGGAACCGCTCAAAACGCACAAGACGAGGATCAGACGTACTACACCATAGGTAATCTTGTTCTTCATGCTTCAGCCCACACTGAGAGTCGGTCCCATCATACTGCACGCCATGTTCCGGGAGTGTCACCGCCTAACCGGAGGTTACTAGTTCGGCAACGACTCGGAGCCGGGTGCCCCATCCTGGTTCTGACAGGGAGGAAACCGATCACTGTCCACCGTTCACTGACAACTGCTTTCTCAGGCCCGAAGCCCCTCCGTCCCTTCTTCCTTCCAGTCCTCCTCCTCCTCGCTATCGCCCACCTTCGCATACTCATTCACATACTTACCCGTCGGTTTCCTCCATCCATCCCCAACCCAAACATCGCCCACCTCCGGCTGCACAAACTCCGGCTCCGACGCCAGCAACTCCGCCCAGGAAGGCCCCGACCGTTTCTTCTTCTTCTTTCTCTCTTGCGGCTTGCGTTTTATCCGGTGCTCGGCAAGTGTCACCAGCAGCCGCGCGCTGTCTACCTTTCCCTTCGTCGCTTTTTTCAGCAGCAGATCCGCCAGTTTCTCGCTGGCCTGCCCAAGACGGCGGTCCGCTGCCTTCTCCAGCCGCTCCAGCCCGTTCCCCCGCATCTTCTTTTCGGGCACCTCCGCTGCGCTCGACGGTTTTTCCGCCCTCTTGTTCTTTGCTGAGGGGGCTTTCTCCGTCCCTCGCCGCTGGCGTGGCTTGCCCCCCGCCTTCTTCGCTCCCACCGTTCCCACACCCATTACCACCATCTCGCCGCCCGTCCCGGCTGCCCTCTGCCCTATCGACTCTGACCCCATCAACTCCGGCATTGAGCAGCCCGCAAAAAAATAGGGAAGCCTACAAGGCCTCCCGCGCTGACTCCTATTCCCTATTGGCTATTGGCTATTGGCTACTGGCTACTGGCTATTCCCTGCCTTTTCGTTCCCTTGGTCCCTGTCCCTAGAACTTTCCTCCACAGCCTCTCTTCCGCCAGGGACTCGAAGGTTTTGTCCTTCAACGGCACCAACCCATACACCACCTTGCAGCCCATCGCCTCTGCGATCCGCGCCAACGATCGCATCGAGATGGTCTGGTCCCGTTCGCTCACCTCCAGGGCGAACAGCGTCGATCGCCCCACTCCCATCTTCTCTGCAATCTCTTTCACTGGAATTGACAGCGCCTGCCGTATCGTCCGCGATAAAGCATTCGTAGGGTTCGGCTCCCGCCCCGCCCATCGAAAGGGCCTCATCTCCCTATCCAGCTTCCTCTGCGTCAGCCTCCGCTCCATTTCGACCATAACTTCCCGCCTCGCTCTTTCGACCTCTGATTCCACGGTAGCGAAAAGCGCGTAATTATATGCAAAACGCAGTCCGGAAAGTTGTTTTTGGATGTCGTTTTTCACTTTTTTGTATGCCAGGAATCGGACATCGCGCCACGATTCGATCCGCTGGAACAGGGCGCTTCAGAGAATATGTCAGCCTCGAACCGGACATTTCCCCGCAACGCGGGACTTTTGCTCAGAATGTAGTGCTACGGGCAGACAAAAATCGCTCAATTCGTCGGCCTGCAGGCAGCCATTTTTGCAAATAAAATGTCCGCTTTGAAGCGGACATTTTGCGGGCACACGAAGCCTGCGCAAAGCGCGGCCAGCCAGGAGCTGGAAGCTGACTTCCACTCTCTACTGGCTATTTGCTACTGGCTGCTCCCCGTGATCAGATCGACTGGGCGAAGCCGAGAGCTTCCTCGATCTTGATTCCCTCCAGCAGTTGCGCCGTCTTGGACAACATGTCGGCGTAGTAGGTCGCCGCGCTGGCCGCATTTCCAATGGTTTGTTGGCTCACCTGGCTGCAGGCGTGTTTCGTAAGCTCCATCAGCGAGCAGGAGCGAATCTGCATGGCGTCGTTGCGTAAGGCCGCAAGAACCTGCGGATCAACCCCCGTGCAGTGCTCATCTACAAAATTGGCAAGCTCGAGCATGACACCGGCATTCACGTACATCGACCACAGGCCGGCGCTCTGCATGCTCTTCCATCTCTCCCATGTGGCAGCCTGCTTTCCATCAAAACAGACTTGATGCCCGCGCTCCGGGCCATGACTCTTTGGCAGTGACCCGGTCCTAAGCAGTTTCCATATGAACCTTCGCCGCTGGTGAATGCATACTAACAAATAGAAAAAGTAGAGTACGGCGATTGCAATAATGGATATCTGGAGGAGACTCGTAAACATGGCTCACCTTCGGCAGGAACAGGTCTGCACCCTCAGGCCAGCCCGCAGTGGTAGCGTTTCCAGCTCGGTTTCAGATGGAGCAACAAACGCCGTCTGACATGAATCATGGCAGTTATCCCGGACACTAGTGTCCACATTTGGGCCAGTAAATACCACTATTGAGGCATGAGCGGTCAACGTTCGGCAGCCGTGCTCCTACGAATGAACTACGCTTTCGCCATGGCCCCAACCAACCGCGCGTATCGACCTGAATAGATTGGCGTAACCCCCGCAGGCCTGAATCCATGCAGTCCCGCGGTCCCGCAATTCCAAAGTTCCCACATCCCTAATCTTTAGTTTTCGCAATCCAGGCGTCGATGCGCCGTTCTAATATGTCCAGCGGCAATGCGCCCGCGTCCACCACCTGGTCGTGGAAGGCGCGAATGTCGAACTTCGGCCCCAGCGCCTTTTGCGCCTTGTCGCGCAGCTCCAGAATCTTCAACTGCCCGATCTTGTAGGCCAGAGCCTGGCTTGGCCACGCAATGTAGCGGTCCGTTTCGGCCTGCACGCTGGTCTCGTCCACATTGGAGTGGTCGTGGAAATACTGCACCATCTGCTCGCGGGTCCAGCCCTCGCTGTGGACGCCGGTATCGACCACCAGCCGGATGGCGCGCCAGATGTCCGCCTCCAGGCGGCCGTAATCGGAGTAGGGATCCTGATAAAAGCCCACATCCTTGCCCAGCCGCTCTGCGTAAAGTCCCCACCCCTCGGTGTAAGCCGTGTACCTCTCGTATTTACGGAACTCAGGAATCCCCGTCAACTCATGCGCGATGGAAATCTGCAGGTGATGGCCGGGAATGCCTTCGTGATACGCGATGGATTCCACGCCATAGAGATTGCGTCCCGTGGCGTTGTAGGTGTCGATGAACAACCGTCCTGGCCGGCTGCCGTCTGCCGTGCCCGGCTGGTAGTACGCAGGCGCTGAAGTCTTCTCAGCGTATTCGGGAACCGGAACCACCTCGAACGGCGCCTTGGGCAGCGTGCCGAAAAGCTCGGGCAGCTTGGCCTGCATTGGTTTAAGGTAGCCGCGATACGCGTCGAGCAGGGCAGCGCCCGAAGCCGGGTGTAGCTTGGGATTGCTTTTCAGGCTTTCACGGAAGCTCTTCAGATCCTGGAAGCCTAGCTTCTGCGCGATGGCCAACATCTCGGCTTCGTCTTTCTTCACTTCGTCCAAGCCGATCTGGTGAATCTGATCGGCCGTCAGGTCGGTGGTCGTGGTCTGCTTGATCAGAAACTGGTAATACTTTTTTCCGTCGGGCAGGGAATCGATGCCGGGCCTGGCACGGCCCGCCGGAACGTAGGTCACTTCAAGGAAACGCGCGAACCGCGTGTAGGCCGGCAGATCTTCTTTCGTGATCACATCGAGCATTGCGGTCTTGATGCGCGCCTGCTCGGCGGCGGGGATCGCTGCGGGAAACGCTTTGAGGGGCTGCGCCAGCGGCGAGTCTTCGGGCTTTTGGTTGGCCAGCTCTTTCACCTGGTCGAGGGCCTTTTCCAGCAGGTACTTGGGCGGCACGCGCCCATCCTCGATGCCGATCGACATGTTCTCCGTCACCTGCGCAAAGGCCGTGGGTAGCGCATGCAGGCGCGCGATCCAATCGTCGTAATCTTTCACCGTGGAGAAGTCCAGCTCGGCCGCCAGTTGCGGGTAGTCACTGTAGATGCCGCCCATCTGGTTCACCGGCATCTCCCATTCCTTGAATTCCGCACCCTCCTGATCCATTTCGAATTCGTGGATGAGCAGGTCCTGGCTGATCTTTTCCTGGTCGGTGAGCCCGGTGGGATCGATCGCCACCAAACGCATCAAGAACCTCTGCTCCCGTGCCAGCCCATCATTCACCGCCTGCACGGAGTAGTCGCTGGTCTGGTCGTTGTAGCGCTTATCGCCGAGCGACGAGGCAAACTCAGGATTGTGCTTGAGCTGGTCCTCCCAGTACTCATGAAAGAGATCGCTGAGGGCCTTTTTGCGGTCCTCAAGCGAAACGGGCGCCGGCGCTTTGGTCTGCGGCGTCAGTTGCAGCTTCTGGGCGTGGAGAGTGGGAAACAGGGCGAGCAGCGCGGCAGCGGCAGGAGTGAAGAAGGTGATTTTTCTCAAAAGAGTAGCTTCCTTCGCGGAGAAGTGGTCGTAGCAATAAGTTTAGCGGAGCCAGCGGGGTTAGCGGGGCTACGGGAGTGTCCGACTTTCGGGATCGAGTGCTGAAAACCGTACCGCGATCTCTCGCGCCAAGGTTCCGCCTGCAGCACCAGGCTTTAAATCTCTGGTCGACTGTGCACGACCGCAGTCCCGGCTCCTGGGGCGTTTTCCGGGACCTATCCAACGGTGCGTACAAAAAACCTCAATGCCGTTTGTTTTCGGGGCATTTTCGTAATGACTAAGGTCATGCCCTGTGAGCAATGGGGCTCTTGAAACACGCTTTGAGAAGAGGAAGATGTTGCTAGGATGATGTCAACAACCATGACCAGCGGAGATCGCATGGACTCAGCCGGCTCATATCGCAGAATTGGACTCGGCACGCGAGGGCTCCGAGCTGCTGGACTGCTTCCTTGCGCGTTGGTGCTGATTGTATTTGTCTGTGTTGGGTTGGCGGGTTGCAACTCGGCGATACAGTCGAACTCGTCCTCTGGACCAGGCTCGACGCCGGAGATTACTTCTTTTTCGGCTGCTCCAACGAGCATCAACTCCGGTACAGGCAGCACGCTGAGTTGGGAGACGACTGGCGCGACCAGTATCGTCATCACGCCCGGAACATTCACGTCCACATCAGCGAGTGGTTCAACGAGCGTGAGCCCAACGGCGACGACCACCTACATGTTGACTGCCACCAATGCGGCCGGTTCAACCACATCTACGCTAATCGTTACGGTAACGACGGCTGGCAAACCAATCATCAGCTCGTTCACAGCTAGCCCCACAAGTATCACTTCCGGCTCCAGCAGCACGCTGATTTGGGCGACTGCCGGCGCGACCAGTATTGCCATCACGCCCGGAACGTTCACATCCACATTAGCGAGCGGTTCAACGAGCGTGAGCCCAACGGCGACGACGACCTACACTTTGACTGCCACCAATGCGGCCGGCTCAACTGCGTCGACGGCAGAGGTCACGGTGACAGCCTCCGGCGGTCCATTGAAGATAACCACGGCTTCGTGCCCAGGCGGAACACAAGGCGCGGCGTATGCCGGCTGCACAATCACCGCCAGCGGCGGCACTCCGCCCTACTCGTATTCCCTAAGCACGGATGTTCTTGACTTTCCTCCATTGCCGGAGGGGATGTCTCTCAATGCAAGTACAGGAATCATCAGCAGCTCGCTGATCGGCGGTCAAGGCACCTACATTCCCGAATTTGTCGTTAAGGACTCTGCAGGTGCACAAGCGACTCAGCAGATCAGCTTCGCCATTAACGGAAGTAACGCGTTCCTTGCCAAGATCTTCCCTTCAACTTCTATCTTTCATCATCGGGTGGACGCGGCCACGACCGGCTTGCCTGTGGACACTTCCCCCGCGGCACCTATGTACAGCGGTTATCTGTCCGAGACGGTCAAGCCGTTCTTCGGTGATGAGTATGCCAACTTTCCCAATGGAATACCGGCCATCGAAGTTCCAACCAATCAGCCGGACGTGTCGGTCACAACCACTTTGTATCAGTCCTATTTCACTTCCGGACCGATTCCAGCGTATGCTCCGGTCGAAGGCACCGCCAACGCGGTCAGCACGGGTGGAGACATGCATGTCCTGGTCTACCTGGAGGCTGGCGGTGGAAACAACCCTGCCCTATACGAAATGTGGCAGGGTATCTACGAGGACGGCCCCTGGACCGATTCTTCCAATGCAGTTTGGCCCAACGTTGCTTCAAATAACCTCACTCCACAAGGAAATGGAACATCCGATGCCGCCGGGCTTCCGGTAGGCCCACTACTGGCCAATGCGGATGAGGTCATTGGAACGGGCACACCCAGCGCGCCGAACGGAACGATTCAGCATCCTATCCGCTTCACGCTCAACCATATGTTGAATTACTGGGTCTGGCCCGCAACGCAAACAGCGGGCGTCGGGGTCTGCACGACTACGAGCGGGGCTAACATTCCTACGGAATCGGAGATTTCACAATCTTCTCCACCGGTTAGCTGCAGCATGTCCGGAGCGGCTGGAGAGATCTACCGACTGAAGGCTTCCGTGGCGACTCCCTCTTGTGCCGCCACAAGTCCGCAAGCGGCCATTATCATCACCGCATTTCGGAATTATGGAATTATCCTGGCCGACAACGGAGACAGCGGAGGGCTGATCGGCACTCCCGATGCACGCTGGAACAATGATGATCTCTCGTGCATAAAGAGTCTCACGCTCTCGGACTTCGAGCCAGTGAACGTCTCGAGCCTGATGGTCAGTAATGGCAGCGGAGCCACCAGCCATTAACCGGATGAAGAATAGTGTGGGAGAGGCGCTCGCTGTTGTGGTGAGTCTGCAAATTGAAGGCCCACGCCGCGCGCTCGGCGTTCGCTAATGGGCAAGCAGCGCTCGCAGTTGGCTCCAATCGATGGCCTGGATCGCCTTGGCCGCAAGATCGTGGTCGCAGTTGAGATAGACCGCGACGTTTTGAATGGAGAGGCGCGGCGCGGAGGGATTGGTCTGCGCTTTGGTGATGACCTTGGTGGTTTCTCCATCGAGGCGCGTGGCGGTGGGCTGACTCCAGACGCCAAGCAGAACCCAGGTGCCGGGGTCGCCGCCAGATCCGCCGCCTAATCCCTGCATGGCGGGCAAATAGAGCACCGTGCCCCCGCCGGGAAGTGCGGAAGCGCTGTAGGCTCCGTGGAAGTTGATCAGCTCTCTGGCGGAAGAGTTGAAGCTGACCTGGACGGTCAACCTGGTGCTGGGCGGCGGCGGGGCGTTTTTGGCCTTGGCATCGATCTGTTTCTGCAATTCCTGCGCCTCGGCATACTTGCCCTCTTTCAACAGCTCCATCATCTTGACCATCATGGGATCGGGCGTGTTTTCCGCGGCCATGGCTTGCTGGCCCCGGGCCGAGTTCGGATCCACCGTCATGGTGAGTTTGAATCCCTGGCCGTGAAATGGTTCCTTTTCCGATCCGCGCGGCGCGGAATCAAACAGCACGCTGGGGTCAGGCTTGTTGACGATTTGCCACGCGGAAGCCGTGAAGGCCGACTCCATGGGCGAGAAGGCGGCGTCGAGCGCGACCTCGAGATGGTGATCGAACTTGACCTCGCAATCGGACGAGGCGCGATTCTGAGCCTGGTTGAGCCAGTCGTGGACGACGGGGTCGCAGGCAGTCCAGTTGCCTGCGTTGATGGGCGAAGGCGCGCTTGCCCGGTGCAGGCTGATGACGCCGCTGACCGTTACGCGATGCGCTTCATGGCCGTTGCGCTCCATCATGCCCACTTCCGTCATCGATCCTGAAAAAGTGGCCTCAAAGTTGAGCATGTCCATCTTGGTGACCGTGACGGTGACCGTGTCGCCCGGATCGGTGGTGGAAAACCTCTTGTTGCTGTGCCCGTCACCGACCGACACGTCGAACGCCTGGTCGGTCTTATGGCCGGACGCCAGGTCGTTGGCGCTGGTGATGGCAAAGGCCTTTTGCGCTCCGTTGAGCAGAATGTCGACGCTGCACTGGGAATAAGGGAACTTGTCGGCGACAAAAAAGGCGGCGTGCGCATCGTCCGGCAGCACGTACCAGTCGCCTTTGTTGGCGAAGTTGTTCATGAAGGGCAGGGAACAGGTTTTGGTGGCGCCGCCGATGCCCGGGCCGGAGATGGTGACCGTGCTGTTGCTCACCACGGGTGGAGACGCGGGTGCGGCGTTTGCGCATGCGGCCGTGCATGCGAGAACGGCCCCGGAAACAAACAGAACACGGAATTTGACCATGGTGTGTCCAGTTGAATCGGAATCTCGTTTCTTGGTCCGGTTGCAGGAGATTGTATCGTCCCCGATGCAACTTGCAAGAGCAAAGAAACGCTGCTGGCAAAAAAGCCGGCGGATTGGCGGGTTTGCGATCATGGGGGCGCTGGCCGGGTCGTCGCTTAAAAAATCATTCGATTCCGAGCCACGGCGGAGGTACAATCGCCCGCAAAAGCATTCCAGGCAATTTGAAAGGCGGAAATCATGAGCGAGGCTAAAGCGCAAGCGGAGGTGGCCGCGCGGCGTGCAGACACGGTCCAGTGTGCAACTAGATCGGAGGAACGATGAACTCGCCGGATAACGCAGCGAAAGATCGGAGGTTTGTTCAATACTGCGCCTACGCAGGCGGTGGATTATTTTTTGCCCTAAACCTTATTACGGGGGGCGCGGTCCCTTCCGGCTTAATAGGCGGTCTTATAGGCGGAGGAATCGGGGCGGGCGTTGGCATGCTCGTCGTGAAGCTCAGAAAGCCGTCACATCAAACGTCGGCGATCGAATCCGAGCAAGAGTCTCCGGCACGGGAGGAAATCAAGAGCAACGCTTCGGCGCAATCCGTTCCCGGAGAAGCCGTGAGGTCGCTTGGCCTGTCTCAATGGCAACGCTTGGCCTGCACGTTTACGGCGCCGTCGAAGACGTTTGAAGACATCAAGCGCGGCAACCGGAGCTGGTGGTTGCCGTTGATGGTGATGGCATTGGCTGGGTACATCCTGTTTGGAGCGGTGGTGCAGAAGATCGGAATCCGCCAGACAGTGGAAAACCAGATCCGGATGGACCCCAAGGCCCAGGAACGGATGGCTCAGGCCACTCCGCAACAGAGAGAACAAGGTTACAAGATCTCGGATGGAATCACCGAGGCGGTCTTCGTTGCAGGTCCTTTGATGGGGATGCTGGGCGCGCTGGTGTTTGCAGCGGTGCTGCTGGGCACCATCAATTTTGGATTCGGGGGCAGGGCGAAGTTCGGAGACTTGTTTGCCGTGGTGTACTACGCGTGGCTCCCGCAGCTTGTGAAGGTGCTGCTGGGAACCGCGGTGATTTACGCGAGCGCGGAGCCGGAGTCGTTCAACATCAAAAACTTCGCGCCGACCAACCTCGGCGCATTCCTGGATCCCATGGACACAAACAAGGCGCTGTACGCGCTGGCGACGGCGTTCGATGTGACGACGATCTGGGTAGTGGTGTTGATGAGTATCGGCGTGGCGACGGTGGCCGGCGTGAAACGAAGCGCCGGTTATATTGTTGTGTTCGGATGGTGGTTGGTTATCGTGTTCTTCAGCGTGGCGGCAGCGGCGGTGATGGGATAAGCCGGGCTCGGCCGCGCTTGTTAAAATCGAATAGACCGCGACCTGGAGGATCGTATCCGCCACGCGCGAGCCGAACTATTTGGACGCGATGACCCTCCGCCTTTTCAATACCCTCACGGGACAACTGGATGCGCTCGAGCCCGCCGACGGCAAGGCGCTGCGCATGTACGCGTGCGGGCCCACGGTCTACGACTACGGCCACATCGGCAACTTCCGCACTTTTCTGCAAATTGACATTCTGCGGCGCTTCCTCCGCCTGATCGGCGTGCCCGTGCGCCACGTGATGAACATTACCGACGTGGACGACAAGATCATCCGCAACTCGGTGGAAGCGGGAATCCCGATCGGCGAGTACACCAGGCAGTACATCGACGCGTTTTTCGAGGATCTGGAATCGCTTCGCGTGCAACGGCCGGAGCAGATTGCGCGCGCTACCGAGCACATTCCGCAGATGGTGGAGCTGATTGAGAAGCTGGCCGCGCAAGGAGCTGCCTACAAAGTGGAAGACGGGTCATGGTATTTCCGCCTGGCGGCGTTTCCGGCATACGGCAAGCTGAGCAAGAAGGATCTGAGCGGCATGGAAGATGGGGCGCGCGTGGACGTCGATGAATACGAGAAGGATTCGGCGCGCGACTTTGCACTGTGGAAGGCGCCCAAGCCCGGGGAGACATCCTGGGAGACGGCGATCGGGCCGGGCCGTCCGGGCTGGCACATCGAGTGCTCGGCCATGGCCATGGAGTACCTGGGCGAGAGTTTCGACCTGCACTGCGGCGGCGAAGACCTGATGTTCCCGCACCACGAAAACGAGATTGCGCAGAGCGAGACCGCGACCCACAAGCAGTTCGCGCGGCATTGGATGCACGTGCGGTTCCTGCTCGTCGACGGCAAGAAAATGTCGAAGAGCGAGGGCAATTTTTATACCTTGCGCGACCTGCTGCTGAAGGGATTCAAGGCGTCGGCCATCCGTCTGGCGCTGATCTCGGTGCCGTATCGCCATCCGCTCAACTTCACCTTCGACAGCCTGACCGACGCGACCAAAGCTATCGACCGGCTGCGCACATTCCAGGCGCGGCTGCATACAGGGAAGTTTTTGGCCGGCGAGAATCCCGTGCTGCAGGAGGCCGCGAAAAAGGCGAGTGCAGATTATTTCGCGGCGCTGGCTAACGATTTGAACACCGCTGACGCGATGGCGCCGATCTTTGAATTGGTGCGCGCAGCCAATACGGCGATGGATGACGAACAGCTGTTCGCGGCCGACCGCGACGCGATGCTGCCCGTGCTCAAGGATTTCAATGCCGTCTTCGACGTGCTGGAGGACCGCGACGCCGAGCCCACGCGGCAGGCGCTGGCATGGGCCGAGCAGGAAGGCCGCATGAGCGAAGTCGCTCCCGAACTGATTGCCGCGCAATCGCTGACCGATGCGGCGATCGAAGCGCTGGTGGCCGAGCGTACCGCAGCCAAGCAGGCGCGAAACTTTGCCCGCGCCGACCAGATTCGCAACGAGCTGGCGGAAAAAGGCGTTATCCTTGAGGACTCCAAGGATGGTGTCAGGTGGAAGCGGAAATAGCTTTCAACCATTAGGAGCGAATGCTCCGTTCAGGGGCGGAGTCATGATCGAGACCACGCAACCGGCACACCCCCGCTCCCACGCGCGTGCGACTGGCGCCGTGTACCTGAACTATTTTGCGACGGCGATCGTTGGGCTACTTCTGAAAAGCCACAAGCTTCCGGCGGGCGGTGTGTTGATCGGACTTGCGTCCGTGCTGTACGCGACGGTGACGATTCTGCTGTATCGGCTCTTTCGCCGCGCACAGCCGCTGCTGGCGCTGGCGGCGGCTCTGTGCGGTCTGGCAGGGTGCATCAATGATGGGCTACAGCGGCTGGACCATAGTCTCAAGGCCAGGAGTTCGCTGCTGTTCTTCGGGCCGTTCTGCGTGCCGCTGGGCGTGCTGATCATGCGATCGCAGTTCCTGCCGCACTGGCTCGGTTGGCCCCTCATCCTGGCCGGATTGGGATGGCTCGCATACCTTAATCCGCAGGTCGCGCAGCATGCGAGCATCCTGATTTTTCCGGTCGGCTTCCTGGCAGAGTTCGGGTTTATGCTCTGGCTCCTGCTGAGGGGCGTGGACGAATCGCACTGGAGGGAGACAAAAACAGCTTTTAGCCGTTAGTTTTTCGCTCGTAACTCCCGGCGAATCGTAATATAGGTCTTATAGCTGCAGCCAATTTCCCAGTCCCTCAAACTCAAATGAGAAGAATAGATCTGGCCATGGAAGCTAACGAAGCGCAAGAATTGCAGGAACACGCCGAGCACAGCGCACACGAATTTACGCTGCGGCCGGTGGCTTTCACGATGAGCGTGCTGGCGGTGCTGGTGGCCGTGACCACGGTGCTGGGCCATCGCGCGAGCACGGATGTGATTCTGTATCAGAACCAGGCCACGGACCAGTGGAACCAGTATCAGGCGCACAAGATCCGCTTGTATAACACGACGTTGATCCAGGATCTTTTGACGGTGACCGTTGTCTCCGACAAGGCCGCAGCGGCGAAGCTTGCCAAAGGCTACGCCGACCACGTGAAGAAGTGGGACGCGGAAGATAAGGAGGAGCAGGATCAGGCCGAGGGGTTGCAGCGCAAGGTGGAGCAAGCCGAAGCGCACGAGAATCGTTTCGATCTGGCCGAAGCACTGCTCGAGATCGGTCTGGTGATCACGTCGGTTACGCTGCTCACACACAGCCGCATCTACTGGTACCTGGGGCTGGGGTTCTCCGCCCTGGGCGTGGTGTCGGTGGTGTCGGCATTCCTGCTCAAATAGCTCATTCCGGCATGCGAATAATTCTTGTGCGCGCGTCAGCCCTGCGATAGACTGACGCCCAGTGAAGGTGAACCCATGAAAGTTGCCCTCGCCGCTGCTATATTCCTGATGGGTTCGGTGCTGCTCGTTGCGCAGGCGACCGTCCCAACGGCAGGGCAGACCGCAGCACCTGGGCAATCCGCAACGCCCGCTCCTGCCGACGCACCCGCCGCGACGCAGCCGGCCCAGATCGATGACAGCGATGTCGGTTTCAACTACACACTGCCTTCCGACTGGGAGTTTGTCGCTGCGCCTCCTGTGGCCAAGCCCACAGTACCCTTTCCCGACGCCATGGGGACCAAGAAGGGCGATGCCTGCGTGGAAGTTGTGTTCACTGCCAAGCACGGCGCGCCGGCCTCGGTCGTCGTGGTGATGGCTCTGCCCTTTACCTGCTATGGGCAACCGATGAAGCCGGGCGATTTGGCAAACTTTGGCGCCGGCGCTGCGGAGGGTCTGAAGCAAACGTTTGAAGTCACCGATCCCGTACAGGGCAACTACATGCTGGGCAGCCATGCCGTCTGGATCGAGCGCGCCAAGGGAACTCCCAAAGGCCATCCCGAGAACGCGTTCACCTTCGAGATCGCCTGCACCTTGCTGGCCAAGGGCGCGGCCTGTTGGATGACCATGGCCACCGATTGGCCGAGCCTGCGCGACTTCCAGAGGTCTCCGGTAACGCTCGATGGCGAACCTTTCGCCGAGCTGGTTCCGCGGCACTCCTTCGTTCCCGAACCCAAGTAGGCCGGGCTACGCGGCGGAGCGATACCGGGCGCGAAGTTTATTCCGCGGTGGTACACTTGCGCCGATGAAAAATCCAATCTTTGCTGCGCTCCTGATGCTTTGCGCTGCTTCTTTGGCCGGGCAGACGCCTGCTTCTTCTACCGTAAAAACTCACACAGATCCGCTCGGCTTCAGCTACAGTTTGCCGGCAGACTGGAATCTGATCGATGTGCAGCCGAGCCTTCCCGCCATACGCCAGCAAGTCGGGAGTGAGGTGACGAGTACGGAGGAAAAGAAGGGGGCGGAGTGCGCCCAGGTGCCATTCCTGGCGCGCCGCGGCGACCCGCCCTCGGTCGTTGAAATTGTCACCATGAGTTTCGATTGCTTTGGTCAGAAGATGACCCAAAACGATCTTCCCGGGGTTGGCATGGGCATGGCGGAAGGCGTGAAGAAGAGCTTTAATATTGTCGATCCTGTGTACGGCGCCTACACACTGGGCAGTCACCCAATCTGGATTGAGCGCGCGTCGGGCAACTTCCTTAACAGTCCTGACAGGAAAGTAGAGTTCGAGGCAGTGTGCGCCGTGCTCAAGAGCGGCGTCGCGTGCTGGATGGCTTTCCTCGCGGATGACGCCTCGCTCAAGGCCTTCGAGCAAGGGCAGGTGGTTCTCGAGGACGACACCCCAGTGGCGCTGGTTCCCCCTGACGCCCTGACGAAGAAGCCGCAATAAATCCTGCATGATGAACCATCTAAGGCGTTTGGGCGCGTTTCCTGCAACCTCCTGGCTGCCGGTCTGAAGAGCGAGGGCAGGCCTCTGCCTGCGTAGAATTCTGCTGTCTTTGCATGCTATCCTCGAAAAAGAGCGGAAATCTGATGAAAGCGCGAGACCTATTGCGATCGCTACACCCGCCAGCTACCAAGAGCTGGTCGCGTTCGCGCGCGCGTGGCATTTGCCCGCGGCGCCACTTGCGCGTGCTTCCCACCCGCACACGACCTAGCCTCTTCGGCGGCGATTAGCACTACCCTCCGCCGAAGATCCTCGCCCGCATTGGGTCCCAAGGGGCCCGCGGAATTAGATGATCCCACGAGCCGGGATCCCGGGCCATGCCGCATCAACATCCAGGGTGCGCCGGCCGCGACAACCGAATCTGCCGAGGAGAATGCTCTATGACCAGTAAAGAATTACATGCACACTACGGACCCAAACTTGTCTGTTCTCTGCCAGGGCCCAAGGCCCGCGCGGCCGTTGAGGCCGACCATCGCCTGATATCGCCCAGCTACACACGGTCTTACCCATTAGTCGCCAAGCGAGGGCGCGGCCTGCGCATTGAGGACTCCGACGGCAACGAATTTCTCGACTTCGCTGCGGGCATCGCCGTGGTTTCTACCGGCCATTGCCATCCCGAGGTCGTGGCCGCGATTCAGAAGCAGGCCGCCGAGCTGATCCACATCTCGGGCACCGATTTTTACAACGAGCTGCTTACCGATCTGGCCACACGGCTCTCGGCCGTGGCGCCCATGCCTGGCCCGCATCGCTTCTTTTACGGCAACTCCGGCGCGGAAGCTATCGAGTGCGCGCTCAAGATTGCGCGTTATCACACCGGCCGCCAGCAGGTGATCTCGTTTTTCGGCGCATTTCACGGCCGCACCATGGGCGCGCTCTCGCTCACCGGTTCCAAGCCGCAGCAGAAGCGCCGCTTTTCGCCGCTGGTTCCGGGCGTGACGCACGTGCGCTATCCCTACGTTTATCGCGGTTGCACAGGAAGCGCGAAAGAGCAGGAGGCATTCAGCCTGGAGTGCGCACGCTATATCGAGGAGAAGCTCTTCAAGACCACCCTGGCTCCGGAAGAGGTGGCGGCGATCTTTATCGAGCCCATCCAGGGTGAAGGCGGATTCGTTCCCGCGCCCGCCAACTTTCTGCGCGAACTGCGCGCCATTTGCGACCGTCACGGTATTTTGTTGGTCGCCGACGAAGTACAGAGCGGATGCGGTCGCACCGGCCAGTGGTGGGCCATTGAGGACTCTGGCGTGGAGCCCGACATCGTCTGCATCGCGAAGGGCATCGCCAGCGGCATGCCGCTGGGCATCTGCATGACGCGCGCCGAAATCATGGACTGGGCGCCCGGTTCGCACGCGTCTACTTTCGGCGGCAATCCGGTGTCGATCGCTGCGGCGCTGGCCACCATGGATATCCTGGAGCGCGAGGCCATCGCCAACGCCGCCAGCGTGGGCGAGTTCATGCTGGAGCGCTTGCGCGGCTGGAAGCACAGCCATGCTTCCGTGGGCGACGTGCGCGGGCGCGGTCTGATGATCGGCATTGAGATCGTGAAGGACAAGGCGACGCGCGAGCCCGCCGTGGAACTGCGCAACCGCGTCGAAACGCTGGCCTTCGAGCGCGGACTCATCATGCTGGGCTGCGGAGAAACTTCGCTGCGGCTTTCGCCTCCGCTGATCGTCGGCAAGGAAGAGGCCACCGTAGCGCTCGACATTTTGGAAGAGGCGCTGACTCAGGCCGAAAAAGAGTTCGAGCTGAGCGCAGTCGGGGTCGCAACGGTCTGATCTATGGCGTAGTTTGCAGCTTTCTAACAACATGGGCCGCGGGGATCTTACGATCTCCGCGGCCCATATCTTTTGTTCCGTTGCCGAGTTACTCGACGTGCCGCATTTGGCAATCTCGGAGGCGATTTACCTCCCAGCCGATTTGCGCCGCTCGTCCGGCCGGGCCACAATGGTTGGCGATGGGTTTGGCGTCCAAAAATGCGCGCTGAATTGCTTGAGCGGACCTTGGCCGGCCTGGATGCCCTCGCCGCGCGCCGCGGCCGGGCGCCCAGTCTGCCCGCCCACCTGCTCACCGGGATTGAGGGCGAAGAAGCCGCCTGTTTCTATCTACTGCGCAAGGGCTACATGGTGGTGGCGCGGCGATGGTCGTCGGGCAACCAACCTGGCGACCTCGACCTGGTGGCGTGGCAGGAGCAAATGCTCTGCTTCTTCGAGGTCAAAACCCGTACCGCCCGCGATCTTAACCCCGCCGAAGCCGCAATCGACCTCCATAAGCGAAATGTGCTCCGCCGTTTGGCTCGACAATACGTGCGGCAACTGCCGGGCAACCCAGCTCCGCAGGTGCGTTTCGACGTGGTCAGCGTCTACCTGGAACCCGGCAAAGCTGCTGATTTCGTGCATTTTGAGAACGCTTTTGGGTGGCGCGAGCCCCGCCGGCAGGGAATGGCCTGAAAGAAGCACTTACCTTGACAATCGATTTTGATAGATTCTATGGTGATCACTAAATCGACTGAGTTGTGTACCGGGGCGAAAACCGCACCGAAGTTCCATGAGCGGAGGATTTGTTCGTTATGGTCATGCAAGCGCCTGTTGGCCGGCACCAGGTTCGGGAAGAAATCCAGCGCCGCATCCTGTCAGGCGAAAGCCAACCGGGCGAGCGGCTTACCCAGCAGAGCCTGGCCAAAGAACTGGGAGTTGCGCAAGGCACTGTAAGGGAGTCGCTGCTTGAACTGCAGTGGCTGGGGCTGGTTGAATCCATCGACCGGCTGGGAGTATTCGTGCAAAAGCTTGACGCCGCGCGCCTCTGCGAGGCGTACCAGGTGCGCGAGTTCCTTGAGGGCCTGGCTGCGCGCCTGGCCTGCGAGCATACCTCCCGCTCCGATGTGGCTTCGCTGCGCAAGAAGGCGGATCACATCTGGGAGCTGGCGCAAGAGAACCGGGAAGAGGAGATGGGCGCGGCCGATCGGGCCTTTCACTTGCAAATCATGACGCTCTCGCACAATAAGGTTCTGCTTCGCCTGGCTGAGGGATACCGCGTGCTGGGCATGGCCGTACGTGCTTCGCGCGATCCGAAGAACGTTTATGAAGAGCACCTGCAAATCGTGGACGCCATTGGCAATAACCTGCCCGACGAGGCGGAGCGGCTGATGCGCCTGCACGTGGCCGAGGCGCGAAAGATGATCGAACAGCAGGCGGCGCGCAGCGACTTTTCTCCCAAGTGGGTGGAAGACGCGAACGAGTAGTAACGGATCGTGTACGAGGATTTGGCTCGGTTTCCATCGAAATGTATATCATGAGTCTCTAGGGCTTCCCGCGGGGTTGGAAGCCGTATCGGAAAACAGGTTGGACGCATTGTGGCAGGTTCTTGCGTGTACCAGCGCGAACTAGGCCTGCCCATGCGAAAGAGGTTTGTTGAAATGTCCGCATCGTTCTGCTCTCTTCGCTCCCGTTCCGCGGCCTTTCACAACCGTTCGGGGAACTGCCGTGGCGCAATCGCCCTGCTCTGGCTGCTTGTGCTTGCCTGCGGCGTTGCCGCCGCGCAGACCACCACTATCAGCGGCACGGTCTACGATCCGCGGCTCGCGGCCGGTATGCCCAATCCCCTTCCTCTGCCCAACGTGCTGGTGTACGCGTCGACAACTCCGGTGACCCCGCCGACCTCGGGCGCGCAGTGCGTGACCTACGCGAACTCGATACCCACCGGCGCCAACGTGGTCAGCTACACCTATACCGCTGTTGACGGCACATTTACCCTGCAGAACATTCCTCAAGGCGCGACCTATACCGTCGTCATCCAGGCGGGCAAATGGGAGCGGCAGTTCAGTGAGCCGGTGGGAACAACGGCTCTGACGGGGTTGCAATTGGGCATGCCGGCCAATCACACCCAGGGCAACATGCCGTATATCGCTATCGCCACTGGATCGGTGGATGGCGCCGAATGCGTGCTGCGCGACATGGGCATCTCCGATTCCGAGTTTACCGACGACAACCAGACCGTGAATGCCGGCGGTGTGGTTCATCTGTACAGGGGCAGTGCGTCGGCCGGAACGGAGATCAACGCATCCACGCCCTCAGAGACGGCCCTGATGGGCGGTACTTCGACTACAGCCCTGAACAGCTACGACATGGTGATGTTCCCTTGCCAGGGAACCGCCGCCGGCCAGGCGACTGCGACCGGCGCAACCAACCTGCTGAACTTCGCGGAGGCGGGCGGGCGTATTTTTGCAAC
>JBEKEP010000085.1:0-18520 GCA_050013775.1 Occallatibacter sp.
TTGGAGGAGCGACGGTCTCCAACGTCCGCGATAACGTGAATATCAAACTATCGGATGCGACTGCGGCTGAGTTGGCCAAGCGGCCCATCGAATACGACACGGGCTTTACGCTGCTGCCGGGCCGATACTCCATCAAGTTTCTGGCGCGCGACGATGAGACGGGCAGAATCGGCACCTTCCAGACGACGTTTGTCATTCCCAACCTGAACAAGGAGCTGAAGCGCGTTGCCATCAGCGCTGTTGTGCTCAGCAGCCAGCGCGTGGACTTGAGAGATGCGATCTATGACGCAGCCAAAGCGAAGGATCGCGCGAAGGACGAGGCCGTCAATCCGCTGGTGCAGGATGGAAAGAAGCTCGTTCCCAGCGTGACGCGCGTCTTCTCGACCGGCCACCAGATCCACGTTTACTTCCAGGCGTACAAGGCGACGCCGACAACCACGCCGCCCCCGGCACCGGACACGCAACCGCTGTTCGCATTCGTCAGTCTCTATCAGGGCGGAAAAAAACTGTTTGAGACGGCGCCGCAATCCATCGTCCCCAGCGCTACAAGCCGATTGGGGACGATGAGTTTGAACTTCGATCTCGGCGTCGACAGTTTGCCGCGCGGATCGTACGACTGCCAGGTGACGGTGATCGATCCCTCTGCGCAGAAGGCGGCCTTCTGGCGCGCTACGATTTCGCTGGTGCAATAAAAACAGGTGTCAGGTTTCAAGGGTCAGGTTTAGGACTGAAGCCGCCGCGGCTACGATAGGATGGAGATCAAAAGGAGATTTCGACCTTGACTTCATCCATCTACGACATTCCTGTTGCGAAAATCACCGGCGAAGCCGCGTCTCTCGGCGAGTTCAAAGGCAAAGTGCTGCTGGTCGTCAACGTCGCGTCAAAATGCGGCCTCACGCCGCAGTACGAGGGCCTGGAAAATCTTTACGAGCGGTTTCGCGGCCAGGGCCTGGTAGTCGCGGGCTTTCCCGCCAACGATTTCAAGAGCCAGGAGCCGGGCACAAACGACGAAATTCAGAGCTTCTGCACGTTGAATTACGGCGTCAAGTTTCCCATGTTCGGCAAGATCCCCGTCACTGGCGCAGAAAAGCATCCGCTCTATGCGGCGCTGATTGCGGCGCAGCCTGCGGCCAAAGGTGACCCGGCTGGATGGGCCGCCGTACTCAAGCAGCACAACATTGACGCCAACCCCGCTCCCGAGATTCAGTGGAACTTTGAGAAATTCATTGTCAATCGTGACGGCCAGGTGGTTGCGCGCTTCGCGCCCAACACCGCGCCCGACGCTCCCGAGCTGATTGCGGCCGTTGAGAGCGAGCTCGCGAAGAACTGATCTTGTGCGGCGCTGGCCGCGCGGTGAGCACGCCCTGTATTCTCACACCATGTCTGAGGCCACTTTCCCCATCGCCGGCAATCAACTGGAACACGCAGCATCGGCTTATTTGCGCTCGGCGCGCCACCAGCCGGTGCACTGGCATGCGTGGGGGGAGGCTGCGTTCGCACGTGCGCAGGCCGAGGACAAACCCATCCTGCTCGACATCGGCGCGGTGTGGTGCCACTGGTGCCACGTCATGGATGGTGAATCGTACGAGGATCCCGAGATCGCGGCGCTCATCAACCGGCTTTTCATTGCCGTCAAAGTAGATCGCGACGAGCGCCCTGATGTGGACGCGCGCTACCAGGCCGCGGTGTCGGCCATCAGTGGTCAGGGCGGCTGGCCGCTCACCGCATTTCTTACGCCGGACGGCCGACCCTACTTCGGCGGCACGTATATTCCTCGTGACGACCGCTACGGACGGCCGGGCATGGGGCGCGTCCTGATGGCCATGGCGCAGGTTTGGCGCGAGCGCCGGGACGAAGCGCTCGAAACTGCCTCCAGCGTGATGGCCGCCATCGAACAGAATGAGAGCTTTTCCGCGCGCAGCGGTCTTTCTCTGGCTTTGGTTGAGAAAATTGCCGGATCGATCGTCGGCCAGTTCGATGCGCGCAACGGAGGTTTCGGCTCGCAGCCCAAATTTCCTCATCCGGCGGCGCTCGACCTGCTGCTCGAGATGGCCATGAGCCGCAACAACGAGCCTGCCCGCGAAGCCTTCTTCACGACGCTCGAAAAAATGGCGCGCGGCGGCGTCTACGATCAGCTCGCTGGGGGCTTTCATCGCTACAGCGTTGACGAGCGTTGGGGAGTGCCGCACTTCGAGAAGATGCTCTACGACAACACGGAGCTTCTGCGGAACTACGTCCACGGCTTCCAAAGCCAAAGCTTTATGCGCGAGGACTTGCTCGAAACCGCGCGCGAGATTGTCGGTTGGCTCGACTCGACCATGACCGATCGTGAGCGCGGCGGATTTTTTGCTTCGCAGGATGCCGATGTGGGTCTCGATGACGATGGCGACTACTTTACGTGGACTCTCGAAGAAGCCCGCGCCGTCCTGGATCCCGCGGAACTGGAATTCGCCGCGAAGTATTGGGATATTGGCGAGCTGGGCGAGATGCATCACAACCCGGCGAAGAACGTGCTGCATGTGAAGGAGTCGCTGGGCGAGATGGTGAAGGCATCGGGCGCGTCTTTTGACTCGCTGCTCGCCTTACGTGATGCGGCCCGCGCGAAATTGCTCGCCGCGCGCGCTTTGCGTCCCACGCCGTTCATCGATGGCACGCTTTATACCGGCTGGAATGCGATGGCGGTGACGGCATACCTCGAAACCGCGCGCGTGCTGCGCATGGATTCCGCCAAAGACTTCGCGCTACGCACCCTTGATCGGCTACTGAAGGAAGCCTGGGACGGTGATGCCGCGCTCAATCACGTTATCGCCTATACCGACGGCCCGGCACTGAGCACGCCTTCCCAGACTGTTCCCGGCACGCTCGACGATTATGCCTTCACCATTCATGCATGCATTGATGCGTGGATGGCGAGCGGCGCGATGCGCTATTACCATGCTGCGGTCATGCTGGCCGACGCGATGATTACGCGCTTCCATGATTCGGCTTTCGGCGGGTTCTTCGACGCAGCTGCGTCCGACGAAATGCCGCTTGGCGCATTGTCGGCACGGCGCAAACCATTGCAGGATGCGCCTACGGCGGCAGGGAACCCAACCGCCGCAGCGGCCTTGCTACGCCTTGAGGCGCTGAACGGGCGCAAGCAATATCGTGACGTCGCCGAAGATACGCTGGCCTGTTTCGCCGGCATTGTGGAGCACTTCGGCCTCTACGCGGGCAGCTATGGGTTGGCGGCCGAGCGGCTTCTGCTCGATCCCGTGCAAGTGGTGATCGTCGGCTCAGGGCCGGAAGCGGCGCGCCTTGAGGCATTGGCTGTGGCGCGCTTCGCCGTCAACAAAACCGTGATGCGCATCGATCCCGCGCGACTTGTTGCTGGCGAAGTTCCTGAAGCGCTGGCCGAAACGTTGCTCCAGGTTCCTCCGCCAAGCGGCGCGTCCGCCTGGGCGATGGTGTGCCGCGGGCGCGCCTGCCTGCCGCCGATTACCGACGACGACGCGTTGCTGAAGGCGCTCGAATCGGAATCCTAAAACGTGTTCCATAAATGGTCCGCTTGGCCAGCCTGGATCCCTCAGGGGTTAAAACCCCTCAATTTGTCCTGCCCTTTTCGGCACGACTGAAGTCGTGCCCTGACACTTCGTGCTCCTCCACGGAATTCTTCCACTAGCTGTAAGGTCGCGCCCTTTCAAAACCGAATTGAGGCAGCCTGCTCTGGAGACGGCTCAGTCGCCGGTGAACGGGTTGCTTTCGTGAGGCTTGATCGTGGTGGGATCGCGTGCCGGCGCCGGCGCCTCTTCGCGCTGCCGAGCCGCGCCCGGCGCGTCCGCATCGCCCCGAAACTGGAACACCCGGTTCGGATCGCCGGGCAGCAGATGATTTTCTTCGAGCGCGAGCCGGACACGCCGCTCAAACTCGCGCAACGCACCGTATTGTTGATTGGCACGCGCTTTGAAGACGACGGGAAAGATCATCTGCGATCCTTTCACGCTGTCGAGGCCCAGAACCTGCGGATCGCCCATGATCACTGCGCGGAATGCTTCACCGTTGCGTACGTCGATCGCGATCTGTTGCAGCAACTTCGTTACAGCGTCGGGATTGGCCGAATAGTCCACGCTCACATTCACCGTGGCCATGGCGAAACCCGAGCTCAGATTGGCTGCCGTGGTGATCTGCGAATTCGGAATCATGTAGAGCGTGCCGTCGCCATCGCGCACGGCGGTGGTGCGCAGCGTCAGCGCTTCCACCACGCCGGTCACTCCTGCCACGCGCACGGTATCGCCCACACTGAACTGGCCCTCCACCAGGATCAGAAATCCGTTCAGCATATCCTTCACGATGGTCTGGGCGGCCAGACCGATCGCGACGCCTGCAATGCCCGCCGATGCCAGCAGCGGGGCCAGGTTAAAGCCGATGGTATCGAGCGCCATGAAGCCGGCAATCACGCCGACGATGGCCAACCCCGTGGCCCGGATCACCCCGGCCATGGTCTTCATCTCGGCCATGCGTCCCGGCCCGGCCGCACTCCGCTCTGCCAAGCGCGTCATATGGGCGGTGACCAGGCCCACCAAACGATTGATTATAAGGGCGATAACGAAAATGACAAGCAGTTTGGGCAGCTTGGTGTGGAGGAACTCCTGGCTGTCGGCAATCCATTCGTCCAGCACTTTGCCCAGGAACCGGCCTTCCTGGAATACCCTCCATCGCAGGGCCAGAATAAAAGTCGCGGATAACGAGGAAAGAAACATGCCAAAACTCATCCTTCTAGACTAGACTGTGCGCAGGAATGGCCGGTTGCCCGCACCCGTTCCCCCGGCACATTTTTTGTCCCATGCTGAGGTCTACGCAAAGCTCGCATTGCGCTGGTCGAGAGAGGCCCTATCTCTGGCTTCGATGCAGCGGCGGGCTACTCTGTCTTATGGCGTGCTGTGCTGCGCTCGCCGTTGCGGCGGGCGCAGGCCTGCTCCGCGCTCATGCGCAATCGGCGCCGGCTCCAGCCACTACGCCTTCTCAAAATGTTGCCAGTGCACCAACTTCCGCGCCACCAGCCCCCGCGGCCAGCCAGCAGGCACCACTGCCCGCCGCAAGCCCTGACGATGCGCGCAAGCAGCAGATTGCGAGCGACTGTGCCGATCTGCTCAAGATGGCCACGGATTTGAAGTCGGAGGTCGACAAGTCCACGAAGGACGTGCTTTCCGTGGGCGTCGTCCGCAAGGCCGGCGAGATTGAGCAGCTGGCTCACAAGGTAAGAACTGGAAGTCCGTAGACATGAGGAAAGAACTGCGACATGCTGCCAGGACGGTTCATCATGCATGAATCACGACGCGCATTTCAGAATGCCGGATGGCACATCGCAGGTTTGCGCCTCCGCACCGGCCTCGGAGGTGCGATTCTGCTGGTGCTGGTGTGCGTCCTCGTGACCGGAACTGCGGGGCGCGCGCAGTCGAACGGAGGAGGGGGATCCAGCGGCGGAGGTCAGGGCCATCCCAGCTATTCTTCGAGCCAGACTCTCAACCCACTGTCCGAGGACGACCAGGATCCCACAATGGCCCAGAGGCGGATACGTGCGCTCAATATCCAGCGCCAGAAGCAAATGGTGGCCGACGCCGACAAGCTGTTGAAACTTGCCAAGGAACTGAATGAAGAGATCGCCAAGGCAAATACGGGCACATTGACCGAGGACGAATTACACAAGATTGCAGACATTGAGAAACTGGCACGCAGCGTGCGGCAAAGAATGACCGATGAAACGGGCCAGGTTCCAAGTATTTTGCCGCAGCCTCTGCCCATTCTTTATCCCAATCATTGAATCAAGAGTTCTGGCACGTTGGTACAATCGAAGTGGGCAGTATCTGGAATAACGTTCCTGGGGGTCGACCGGAATGGAAGTGGCTATTTCCAGGGCTCGCGCAGCGGGATCATCTCCCGCTTCGGATGAGCCCACCGCACCGCAGTTGATCGAAATCTACCGCCTGATGTTTCTCTCTCGCGCGGTGGACGACCGGGAAATTCTCCTCAAGCGCCAGCAAAAAATCTTCTTCCAGATTTCGGCCGCAGGTCATGAAGCCCTGCAAGTGGGCGCGGCGCTGGCTCTCAAGCCCGGCTACGACTGGTTTTTCCCCTACTATCGCGATCGCGCGCTTTGCCTGACATTGGGCGTCAGCCCTTACGACATGTTGTTGCAGGCCGTGGGCGCTGCAGACGACCCGGCCAGCGGCGGGCGTCAGATGCCCACGCACTGGAGCAGCCGCCCCCTGCACATCGTCAGCACTTCTTCCTCCACGGCGACCCAATTGCTCCATGCCGTGGGCTGCGCCGAGGCCGGCCGCTATTTCAGCCGCCATCCCGAGTCCGCAGTTAAAGACCCCGGCGACTATCGTGAGTTTCACGACGTCGAATTCCACGGCGACGAAGTGGTCCTGGCCACAATCGGCGAGGGCTCAACTTCGCAGGGCGAGTTTTGGGAAGCGTTGAACACGGCGTCAAATCAGAAGCTGCCCGTGATCTTCATGGTGGAAGATAACGGCTACGCCATCAGCGTTCCCGTTGAAGTGAATACGCCGGGCGGGAACATCTCGCGGCTGGTCGCGAATTTTCCGAACTTCTTTTTTGCGGAGATCGATGGCAACGATCCCGTGGCCAGCCTGCACGCATTCCGGCAGGCGGCGGCGCACTGCCGCGCGGGCCGTGGCCCGGCTCTGGTGCACGGCCATTGCGTGCGGCTCTACTCCCACTCGCTCTCGGACGACGACAAGAATTACCGATCAGCCGCCGAACGTTCGGCAGACGCCCTTTGCGATCCCATCGCCAGGATGCGCACGCGGCTGATAGCCGAAGGAATTCTGACGGCCGCGGCGTTGGATGAGCTGGAGCGCAGCCTTGACCGCGAAGCCGCGGGGGCTGCCGAGCGCGCGCTCGAATCGCCATTGCCGGAGCTCGAGAGCATCACCGAGCACGTCTACTCTGAGGATCTCGATCCCACCCGCGCCGCATTTGCCACTGAGCAGCCGGCGCACATCGAAGAAGAGATTGGGCAAAAGGCCGTGGCGCACACCATGGCCGACCTGATCAACAGTTGCCTGCGCGACGAGATGCGCCGCGACGAGCGCATCGTAATCTATGGCGAGGATGTGGCCGACGCCAGCCGCAAAGAAGCGCTCAGCGAGGTGAAGGGGAAGGGCGGTGTCTTCAAGCTGACCGCCGGCCTGCAAACCGAATTTGGTTGCGAGCGCGTCTTCAATTCGCCTCTGGCTGAAGCCAACATTGTGGGCCGGGCCGTGGGCTACGGATTGCGCGGCATGAAGCCCGTGGTAGAGATTCAATTCTTTGATTACATTTGGCCCGCCATGCACCAGATTCGCAATGAGTTGTCCTTGTTGCGCTGGCGCTCAAACGGAACCTGGAGCGCTCCCGCGGTGATTCGCGTGCCCATCGGCGGCTACCTCACCGGCGGCTCTATTTACCACTCCCAATCCGGCGAAAGCATCTTCACGCACACGCCGGGGCTGCGCGTGGTGTTTCCCTCCAATGCCCTCGACGCCAACGGCCTTTTGCGGACGGCCATTCGCTGCGACGATCCGGTGCTGTTTCTCGAACACAAGCGGCTCTATCGCGAAACCTATGGCCGCGCCGCGTATCCGGGACCGGATTTTGCCATTCCCTTCGGCAAGGCGAAAATCGTTCGGCCCGGCTCGCACATCACCCTCGTCACGTACGGCGCACTGGTGCCGCGCGCGCTCCAGGCCGCGCAACAGGCTGAGCGCCTGCACGGCATCGATGTGGAGATTCTCGATCTGCGCACGCTCAGTCCCTACGACTGGGAGGCGATTGCCACCTCGGTGCGCAAAACCAGCCGCGTGATTGTGGCCCACGAGGACATGCTGAGCTGGGGTTACGGTGCTGAAATTGCGGCGCGCATTGCCGACGAACTCTTCGACGATCTCGACGCGCCGGTGCGGCGCATCGGCTCCAAGGACACTTTTGTGGCCTACCAGCCCAAGCTTGAAGACGCAATTCTTCCCCAGCCCGAAACCATTCTCAACGCATTTGTGGATTTGAAGAAGTATTAGCCGGCGTGACCGCGCTCAATTTGCTGCCAGCAGCGCATCCACAGCCTCAGGCAGGGAAGCGCGGCGCAGATCCGCAAGCTTCGCGGCTTCCTCACCGCCCGGTTTGCGACGTTCCTCATCGCCTTCGACAAAAATTGTCTTCATTCCCAACCGGCGGCCAAACTCGATATCGGAAGGCGCGTCGCCGATCATCACGCTGGTCGCGGCGGTGATCTCCGGGAACCGCGCAACGGCTTGCTGGAAGAGTCCCGGCAGAGGCTTGCGGCAGTTGCATTCGTCCGTCTCGTGCGGGCAGATAAAAAATGCATCGATGCGCGCGCCCTCAAGTGCGAGCAGGCTTTGAAATTTTGCGTGCATCGCCTCCAGATCCGCCGCCGTGTACAGGCCCTTCGCGATGCCGCGCTGATTCGAAACCACCACTACGCGCAGTCCCGCCTCATTCAGGCGCCGCAACGCATCCGGCACGCCGGGCAGCACGCGAAACTCCTCCCAGCGCGTCACGTACCGGTGCTCCGGCATCTTCTCGTTCAAAATGCCGTCGCGGTCGAGAAACACCGTGCGCAGGGTGAGATTTGCCGTACGGATCACATGGTCATCATAGCAATGCGCACAGACACCGGGAGAGACCGTGTTCCCGGCCATCTTCCAGGTCATCCCGGATACAATACGGGGATGGACTTTCGCACCCATTTTGAGCGCAATTTCGGGCCCCCACAGCGCAACACCATGCGCCAGGTGGACCCTCCGGCATGAAGAACTTCCTGCGCCTGTTGCGCTATGGGCTGCCCTATACGCTTGAATGGCTGCCCGGGGTCGTACTGTCGGCGCTTGTGGGCCTGCTTGAAGCGTTCCGCGTTCTTCTGTTGCAGCCCATCTTTGACCAGGTATTAAGGCCTGATGCACCCGAAGGCCCCATCATCCTCGGCCTCCGCAATAAACCCTGGCATTTCGACCTGAGGATTCTGGCGCCGCATTTCATCCACAACGCCTGGCACGTCGTAGCCTATGCGCTCATCGTCTCCACCCTGGCCAAGGGCCTGTGCGATTACCTCAGCACCTACCTGGTGAATTACGCCGCATTCGGCACCATCACCGACCTTCGCAATCATCTCTATGAAACCGTGATGCGGCGCTCGACGCGTTTCTTCAATCGGAACCCCACCGGCACCATCCTATCCACGCTCATCAACGACGTGGATCGTGTGCAGACCTCGCTGAGTTCGGTGCTGGGCGACTTTCTCCAGCAGTTTTTCACCTTCCTAATCGGCATCATCATTGTGATCGGAATCGGCGGCTATCTCAGCTGGGCGCTCGTGCTGTTCATTCCCGTTGTCATCACGTCTTCGCGCAAGATAGGCCGGGAGGTTCGCACCCGCACGCGTACCGGCCAGGACAAGCTGGCTGAAATTCAGAACATCCTCCACGAAACCGTCACCGGCCACCGCATCGTGAAGGCATTCAATACTGAGCTGTGGGAGATTCTGCGCTTCAAGAATGCGGCCAAGCGCCTGTTTCGCGCCAACCTGCGCAGCGTTCGCATTCAGTCCATTAGTTCACCGCTTATGGATTTCATCGGCGCTGTGGCGATCGCCATGTTCCTCCTGATCGGCCGCAACGAAATCAAGCATGGCAACATGTCGCTGGGCCTGTTCGCCTCTTTTATCCTTCTGCTCTTCAAGCTGTACGATCCGGTGCGCAAGTTCGCGCTCTTCTACAACAATTTCCAGCAGGCAATGGGTGCATCGGCTTCCATCTTCGGGTATTTCGACGGGAAGGACGATGTTGTCGAGCGTCCCCACGCGTCCACCATCACGCGCTTCGGCCAGTCCATCAAGTTTGAGAATGTGGGATTCTCCTACTCGACCGAAGAGGGCGAGCATCAGATTCTTCATCACGTCGATCTTGAGGTGAACGCCGGCGAAGTGCTCGCCGTGGTGGGCCCCAGCGGCGCAGGCAAGTCCACGCTGGTGAACTTGATTCCGCGTTTCTTCGACGTTACCTCAGGGCGGATTCTGATCGACGGCCACGACGTACGCGAAGTGACCCTGTCTTCGCTGCGGCGCCAGGTGGCGCAAGTTACCCAGGAGACCATCCTTTTTAACGACACGGTGCACAACAACATCGCCTACGGCAAGCCGGACACGAAAGCTTCTCTCGTGGAGCAGGCTGCACAGAACGCCCTGGCGCATGATTTTATTTTACGGATGCCGCAGGGCTACGCGACCCTCATCGGCGAAAAGGGATTCCGCCTCTCCGGTGGCGAGAAGCAGCGCATCGCCATCGCCCGCGCCATCCTCAAGGATGCGCCCATCCTCATCCTCGACGAAGCCACCTCGGCGCTGGACTCGGAGAGCGAGTCGCTGGTGCAGGCGGCCTTGGCTAACCTGATGCAGAGCCGCACCGTGGTGGTGATCGCACACAGGCTCTCCACCATTCGCCGCGCAAACCGCATTGCCGTCCTCGAGGAAGGCCGCATTACCGCGGTCGGATCGCACGATGAGCTGCTGAGCACGTCGCCGACCTATCAAAGGCTCTATCAACTTCAATTCACTGACATGCCCGACAACCAGTTCGGCAATGGCTGGTCGCACGAGGCCGCGCCGGCGCTCGTACCGGAGGAGCAGGAATAAGCATGGCCATTTCTTCCATGACCGGATTCGCGAGGGTGCAGGTTCGCGTGCCGGCTCGCGTACAGGGGGGCGGTGACGATCAGCTCAGTTACTCGCTCACCGTCAAGAGCGTCAATCATCGCTTTCTCGATCTGCAATTCCGGCTGCCCTCCGGCCTTGACGCTCTGGAGATGGAGTTACGCCGGGTGCTCAAGGAAAAGCTCATTCGCGGCCACGTCGATTTGATTCTCTCGGTGGAGCGCAACGCCCAGGCCAAGTCTGGATTCAATCGTGAGCTGATTGCGGGTTATCTCACCGCCTTCGATGCGGCGCGGCGCGAGCACGGGCTCGAGGGGGAGCCGGACCTGAATGCAGCTCTGCGCCTGCCCGGCGCATTGCAAGGCGAGGAACGCAGGGACGACGATCTGCCCGCGCTCGCCGCAAGCGTTCTGGAGAACGCAGTTCCGCTCATCGCGCAGTTGCAAGCCATGCGCGCCCGCGAAGGCGAAGCCCTTGAGGCGATTCTGCGCGGCACCCTGGACCGGCTTGCCGCGGCTACCAAAAGCGTCGCGGAGTTGCGCCCGGAGATCGAAGAGCGCTACCAGGAGCGCCTGACGCAGCGGATTTCCGCGGCCGTGGGACCGGAGTTCAACCAGCAAAGAGTGCTTGAAGAAGTGGCAGTCCTTGTCGAACGCAGCGACATCAGCGAAGAATTGGCGCGCATGGCCATGCACATCGAGCATTTTCGCGAATTGCTCAGCACCGGCGGCGAGACCGGCAAGAAGCTCGACTTCCTGCTGCAGGAGATGAACCGCGAGGCCAACACCTTGCTTTCGAAGACCGGAGGCGTGAGCGGTAAGGGGATGCGCATTACCGAACTTGGGCTGGCCATGAAGGCAGAAATCGAAAAAGCCCGCGAACAGATTCAGAACGTGGAATAGAGTATGCGGGACCAGGGAAGTGGGCGTAGTTCAAACCTGGGACTTACCCTGTTCTTCCAACACGCAGTCAAGAATTGCCGGAGCGCTTGAATCAAGATGAATAAGTTCGCTGCCGTAATTGCTTTCGGTTGTTGCATTGCCACTCAGGCTCTGGCTTCTCCGGCGCAACTCGAATCGAAAACGCCGTACTATTCTTTGGCGCTCACTCCGGATGGCAACTCGATCGCATCTTTGTCGGTGGACTCTCTCGGCAAGGGTGAATTCGGACCCAACGTCCTCTTTCCCCCGGACGCGAAACCTGCTGCGTGGCAGGCAGTTCCTGCCGGCTCGATTTTTTCCTCAGACTGGCAGTTTAAGTTTTCACTGCAATCGTTTCAAATGATAAGCACTTACCGTCCCGACGCGCCGGAGCAGCCCATCGCTCTGCGGTTTAACCCGGACGCGTCCCACGCCACGCTGCTCGCCATGGTGGACAACGGTCAGGCAAAACTTCCCGCGCTCTTGCATCTGCCGGAACAAGGATCGTTGCGCATTGAGGTCGAGAGCCGCGAGCCGGTCCTGCTGCAATATGAGGCGCACCGCCGCGACAAGGGCTATGTCCTGATGTTCTTCCCCGGCGCGACGCAATCGAATCCGCGTGTCACTTATACCTTGACCGTGGTTGCGATTTATCCGCACATTGCGGGCATCGAATCGGATCCGCGTTTTGACGGATTCCGCAGAAATTGGCTCAACATTTTTCAGGTACAGGCCGAAGACGGAGTGTTGGCAAACAATTCGTCCAGCGACCCCTGCGCATTTGTGCAGCACATGTACACCGAGATCGCGAAATACACGCCTCCCCTGGCTCCCGGCCTCACGGCGATGGACCTGGTACGCATGTCGCTGGACAGGTACCTTCACGGGGCTCTCGCTTGCGGCATGCCGTACTATCGCGGTTTTGATGGCACGGGCATTCCGTGGCAAAGCCGGAATACCGCGAGTGCGGATACGTACCCTTCGCTCCTGACTGCGGCGGGCGACTATGTGACCGCGACCCACGATACAGCGTGGCTGAGGAAGAACTATCACGGCCTGCGAACGTGGGCCGACGACATGCTCGCCACGGACACGAATGGCGACGGCCTGATGCAGTTCACCGGATCGGGGAATGCGGACTCGTGGCCGCCGCGGCCCGGTGGCGGCGTGTTTCTGCGCCCGTCAAACTGGTGGGACACCATTGGTTTCGGGTACGAAGACGCCTACTCGAATGCGCTAGCCTATCATGCGCTGCAGCAAATGGCAGCGATGGCCCAGCTCGCCGGGCAGCACGCCGATGCCGAACGGTATCGGCAGCGCGCCGCCAAACTAAAGCAGGCCTACGTCCCTGCATTCCTCGATCCCAAAACCGGCGTCCTCGCCGGATGGCGCAGCCAGGACGGTCAACTGCATGACTACTGGTTCCCGTGGGTAAACGGCGCCGCCGTTGTCTACGGCCTGGTGCCGGAGAAACTGGGAAACGCGATCTACGACCGTCTGCTGGCGAAGATGAACGAGGTGGGCTACACCAACTTCGAGCATGGACTTCCGGGAAACTTGATTCCCATTCGCCGCGAGGATTGGGAGGACTTTAATCCCAACGGCGGTGCGCCAACGAAGGCCGACGGCTCCGACGGTTTCCAGATTTATGAGAATGGCGGCGCGACCGCGGCGTTTGCTTACTACACCGTTGCGGCGCTCTACAAACTGGGCCGGGTTCAGGATGGCGACCGGATCATGTTTCCCATGCTCAAGACCTACAAATCGGGAGGCTTTCAGGGGCGCGGCCCGAACGGCAGGTCGTACGATTGGCAGAAGTGGGACGGCACTCCAAAAGGGTATGAGGGATTACTCGTGGATTGCTTCATGGCGTTGGGGGCAGTGATGGAACGGCCGACGCAGGTCGCACGCTGAGTTAGGCTTTTTTGTTAGAACGATAGAAATCGAAAGGAAGCAAGAATACGTGGCAGGAATTCTCTTCATCATTTCGGCGCCATCGGGCTCCGGCAAAAGCACGCTGGTGAGCGAACTGCGCAAGCAGGTAAGCGGCGTGGACTTCGCGGTATCCTGGACCACGCGCGCGCCGCGTGGATCGGAGGCGGACGGCCGCGAATATCACTTCACCACGCGCGAGGAGTTTGAGCGCATGGTGGATGCGGGGATGTTTCTGGAGCACGCAGAGGTCTTCGGCAACCTGTATGGCACGTCGCGCCAGTCGCTCGATGAGTCGATTACCGCCGGCCACGATCTGATGCTCGACATCGATGTGCAGGGCGCTGCGCTGGTCCGCGCCAAAATGCCGGAGGCGGTGGGCATCTTTGTGCTTCCGCCTAATCCCAAGGTTCTGCGCACGCGCCTGCGCAATCGCAGCCGTGCTGAAGGCGTCATGAACGAGGGTGAACTCTACCGCCGCCTGGGCGAGGCCAGCCGCGAGATTGAGAAATATCGCGACTACGGCTATATTCTCATCAATGACATTCTGGACCGGGCGGTAGCGCAACTCGAGGCCATTGTGCAGGCTGAACGTTTCTATCGCAATGGTGAGCCCATCGCGTTTCGCTCCCGCCGTACCTTGGAGGTAGCCGCGGCCTGCCTGCAATCGAACTCGCAGGAACGGCTCAAGCCTGTGCTGGAGGCGTTCGGTATCGACGGATCTTCCGGCCAGCAGGGATTTCTTTTTGGAGATGATTCCGATGACGATTGAGACTAGTTTCGATTCGAATTATCGCAAGGTTTTGGTCGCGGCTCGCCGTGCGCGGCAGTTGCAGAACGGTTCGAAGGCGCTTGTTCCCACGCACTCGAACAAAGCTTGCCGCATCGCGCAGGACGAGATCAACGCCGGGAAGATCGCGTACGTCAAGACCGAGGTCGAGGTCGTCAAGCCGCTCGTGGAAGGCCCCGCCATCCCCATTCTGCTGAGCTGACAGTTTGCCGTTCCGAGTTCGCAGTTCACAGTTTGCGGCGGCCGGCAGTACAGGGGCTAGAACTGTCAACTGCAAACTGTGAACTGTCCCCTGATCTACAATCGACATCATGAGAGTCACCGTGGGCGTCTCCGGAGGTATCGCCGCGTACAAAGCGGCTGAGTTGGTGCGCGCCCTGCAGCGCCAATCGGTTGAAGTTCACGTGGTGATGACCGCTTCGGCGCAGAAATTCATCCAGCCGCTCACCTTTTCCGCGCTCACGGGGTACAAAGTCATTACCAGCCTCTGGGAAGATTGGGGCCCGGACGATGCCGCCGAGCAGCACGGCATCGACCACATTGCCGAAGCGCAGTGGGCCGACGCGCTTGTGGTGGCTCCCGCCACGGCCAACATTCTGGCCAAGTTTGCGCATGGCCTCGCCGACGATTTTCTCTCCACCATGTATCTGGCTACCACCGCGCCGGTGCTCGTGGCACCGGCCATGAACGTGAACATGTGGAATCATCCCGCTACGCAGGCCAATCTTGAGATCCTGCGCCAACGCGGCGTGGCCATCGTCGATCCGGGAACCGGCGACCTTGCCTGCGGCATGGTCGGTACCGGGCGCATGGCAGAGCCGGAAGCAATCGCCGAAGCTGTGCTGAAGACGCTTGGACGGCGCCATGATCTGCGTGGTGAAGTGGTGCTGGTTACCGCGGGCGGCACGCGCGAGGCGCTCGATCCGGTGCGCTTTATCGGCAACCGTTCGAGCGGCAAGATGGGTTTCGCTCTGGCCGAAGCGGCGCGCAGCCGCGGCGCCAAAGTGATTCTCATCAGTGGTCCGTCGGCCCTGCACACGCCGCCGCACTGCGAACTGGTCAGGATCACTACCGCCGACGAGATGCGCAATGCCGTGCTCGAGCGCATGACCGAGGCCACGCTCGTCATCAAGGCCGCGGCCGTGGCCGACTACCGGCCCGTCGCCGTCTCCGCGCAGAAGCTGAAGCGCACTGGACCGATGACGGTGGAGCTTGCGCCCACTGAGGACATTCTTGCTGAGGTGGTGCGCCGCCGCCGGCCGGGGCAACTCATCGTCGGCTTTGCCGCTGAAACGGAGAACCGCACGGAAAACGGCCGCGCCAAGCTTCTTGCCAAGGGCGCAGACGCCATTGTGGCCAACGACGTAAACGGCGATGGCGTGGGCATCGACGCCGACACCAATGGGGCCACGTTCCTTACCCGCACCACGTCCCTTGAGTTGCCGCAGATGCCCAAGCGCCAGCTCGCCGACCGCATTCTCGACGAGATTCTCACCCTCCGCCGCCCACGGTCCGTGGTCGTCGAGGACGATGAGCACCAGGAAACGCAAACCGCTCAGGACCGCGTGCTCAGCGAGAGCATTCCCGTGGGCGCTGGGCGCCGCATCCTCATTGAAGAGTAAGGATTGCCGAGTAGCTTCATGCCGCGCCATCTCGATCCCGCCACGCACGAAGCGCTCGCCGAGCGCCTGCGCTTCTATCGCGACCTGGGCCTGACGGATTTTTACCGCAGAGATATGGAATCTTCCGCCGCAATCGATGATCCGAAGCTGGGCCGGAGCGTGGCTGAGGAACTGGCGGAGCGCGAGGGGCTTTCGCAGGTTGCGATTGATGCCGCTGCGCACCCTGCGGCTGAGACTCCGGTGCAACAACCAAATTTCTTAGCAGAGGAACCAACCATTAAAGCTCGCAAGATATCTCACGCCCCGGAAATCGGCGCTGTCGTTCCCGCAGCGGACCGCGCCGCCGCATTGCAGATGATTCGCGACGAGATCGGCGATTGCACGCGCTGCGCTCTGCACAAGGGTCGCAACAAGATCGTGTTTGCCGACGGCTCGCCCACTGCGCGCCTCATGTTTGTGGGCGAGGGGCCGGGCGCAGACGAGGACGCACAGGGCCTGCCCTTTGTGGGCCGCGCCGGGCAGCTGCTCAACAACATGATTGCGGCCATGGGCCTCAAGCGCGAGGAAGTCTACATCGCCAACGTAGTCAAGTGCCGTCCGCCGGGCAACCGCACGCCCGAGCCGGAGGAAGCGAATACCTGCACGCCGTTTCTCTTTCGGCAAATCGACGTGGTGCGTCCCCAGGTTCTGGTGGCGCTCGGCGCTACCGCGGCCACCTATCTGCTGGGCCAGCGCCAGCCGCTGGCCGGCCTGCGCGGCCGCGTGCACGCCTTTCGCGGGATGAGCCTCATCGTCACCTATCACCCGGCGTTTTTGCTCCGCGATCCGCGCCAGAAGAAAGAAGCCTGGGCGGATTTGCAGATTGCCATGAAGGAGCTGGGGCTGAAGGCGCCGAAGAGCAGGGAATAGAGAACAGGGAACAGGAAACGGGAAGGGCTACTTCATGGCCGACGGGTCGGAACTGTTCACCGGAAGCCACCTCGAAGCTGCCTTGTGGGCGACCCATCAATTGCGACCGAGCACGAGAGAAAACTGATGGAAGCACTGCACATTTTCAACGAATTTTACTGTCTCTGATTTTTTGGGTTTTTCGAGCGAAATGCTGACAGCAATTGTGTCGCGCACAGGGTCGGTCGTCTCGCAAATCACCAAGTCGTCTGAGCTTTTGTCCGAATTTGCCGCCCAAGGCTGGCTAAGGATCGAACTCTGACCAAAGTTCTTCACGTAAGCTTCGTCAAAAACGTCTCCTGGCTTTGGCTGCCATTGTGATTTGAGCGTCTCCGCGTGCGAGGCTAACATACCCGTGAATGTGATCGACTCGAATTTGTACTGCGGTCCAGAGTCGATCTTGAAGATAACGCGAACAGGATAACTAGCGTCCTTCGAGGGCATTAGCTCTGTTTCTGGATTGCCGACCTGGGGTCGCATGTAACCTCGTGATCGGTAAAGATCGTCGATAGCAAAACTGAGCGAAAAGGCAAGTCCCGCAGCAGAATAGTCTTCGCTTCTACAAAACTTTTCCCAACTATCAAATGCGGCACGTGCGGGTGGATTCGGTCCTTCGATGCGGCACTCGACGACAGGTTCCTGTACGCCCTTCACGCGATAATCCAGCCCTCCCCGCTCATCCCAGAAGGTATCGTGATAAACCTGCCCCTTGATTCCATCCTCAACCAGGGTCTCGTCGAGCGCGCGAACTATTTCGTCATTCAGCCCTTCTCCCCATCCCATGTGCATCATGAAAAGCGGAACTTTCTGTTTTAGCCGTCGCACGAGTTTTTCAGGGGTTGTCCAGACGAAATTGTCAAAGACGACGGGCATGAAATTCTGAACGCTCAGGTCGATCCAAGCCTTGCCATCTTCCACTCGAACGTCGCAGGTAATCTGGTCGAAAAGTTTTAGGCCCTTTAGTTGATCGCAAAGCTGATCTGCAAAGGCCCTCGAGATTTTTCCACCCTTCACAAGTCCGAATCCACGCAAAAGGTCTTCTTCGGTTAGGTCTGTGTTACCGCGAATGTGCGCTCCAGCCAAGGTTATCTGGGCGGCGGAAGCAGAGGGGCACAAGGGGATGGAAGCGGCAATCAATAGAATCGGGCACAGAATTCGTGCAACACAGGGCTGCAAGGAGAGCATAGATTTCGGACGCCTTCTGTTCTGATTAGACACCGGAAGCAGGGAAATTGATCCGGAGTGCGAGCTTTTGGGCGTTCCTTATGCCGCTTGAACCTTTTCCACCGCCAGCCGCAGTCCCATCGCTTTCAGAATGGCGGAGAGGCTGCGGAGCTCCGGGTTGCCCTGTTCGGAGAGCGTGCGATAGAGCTGGGTTGGATTCAGGTTGGCCTTTTTCGCCACGTCCTGCACCCCGCCAAAGGCGTTCGTCATCTGGCGCAATGCGATCAGAAGCTCGCCTTGTTCTCCGTCTTCGAGAATGCTGTTGAGCAGTTCGAGCGCGTAGGCAGGATCTTTCTTCAGCAAATCCGTCATGGCTTCGTCGTGGGTTCTATCTCGCGCTCTTACTAGGTGTCGGGCTGTCCCAGGATTCATACAG
>JBEKEP010000086.1:0-18328 GCA_050013775.1 Occallatibacter sp.
GGCTCACTGGGAAATCAGGGGAGAAAACGGCTACGGAGATCATCCATGCTTCCGGTCTTTTGTTAGTATTTTCTCGGCTCCCTCGGTTTTCCCCATGCCTGGCGCATTCGAAAAATCGATCCGGCGGGTTGCCGTCGCCGTCCTGATGCTGGCGATGGCTGCGCCGGTTTTTGCCGAAGTGCCTCCTCCAGATCCACACAGCGGGCTGATTGGATTAATCGTCTATTGGATCAAACTGATCCTGCATGGCGAATGGGGAACTTTATTCGGCAGCGTGTTCTTTCTTGTCGTCCTAATTGTCGGAATTGCCTGCGCCTCCGCCTTGCTCGGGTGGCTCGTCAAGCCCATTGAAAGAATGATTGATCGAGAAAGGGAGAAGGAGAAAGATAGACGGCTGCGGCTGGGCATCGTGACTCCTCCCGGAGGCAAGTCGACTTTTCCGATCAACGCGGTGCTGCTGGTGCGGGGGATCAAAGCCGCGCTCGGCGGGAGCGCAGAGGGACCGCAGGTGGCTGGGACCGCGGCTTCGGCCGGAAGTCGAAACCCGTGGGAGGCCGCGCGGAAAGCTGTTGAAACAGATGCGCCATCGAGCCCGGTCAAGAGCGAAATCAAAGCTAGCCCGAGCACGGCCGCACCAACCGCTCGCCCAACGATAGCTACGCCGAGTGCGGGCTTTCCCGCGGCCGCGCCAGCTGAGGAGACTAAGAGACCGACTCAGCCGCCGCCCGCCAAGCCGGCGAAAGTCCCTCCGGCCGCGACGGTGGAGGCGGGTCCGAATGAAGATGCAGCCAGGCCGGACTGGGTCGATCGGCGAACCGTTCGCGAGCCCGTGCAGGTTCCCGCAGATGCAGCTTCGAAAAGGTCCGTGTTTATCTCGTACCGGCGAGAGGACAGCCGACACATTACGGGACGCATCTACGACCGGCTTGTGCAGGCGTTTGGAGACAAACAGGTTTTCTTCGATGTCGATTCGGGAGCGTACGGCATTGACTTCCGTGAGCACATTCGGGACAAGGTTGGGAACTGCGCGGTGTTTCTTGCAATCATCGGAAGAAACTGGAACCCGCCGAATGCTTCAGGCCAACCGCGGATGAACGATGCGCGAGATCATTTGCGGATTGAAGTGGAATCGGCGCTGCAACGAGGCATTCCGGTGATACCGGTTCTGGTGGATGGGGTCGAAGTGCCGGATGAAAAGGACCTGCCACAATCGCTTGCGAATCTCGCGTATCGAAACGCCATCATGGTCCGGACCGATCCCGATTTTCATCACGACATGGACCGGCTGGTGCGGGGAATTGAACAGTACTTGAAGTGATTTGGCCTCAGCCCCGATGCCGAAGGCGGGCAACAGGTGCTTCTACTCCCGCCACAGCGCCACGCCGCCCAGAATGCCTTCTTCATTCGAGACGATGGAGACATTCTTCGGCAGCTTGAAGGTGACCTTCTTGGTATTTCCGCCGCCCAAATAGAGATGATCCCAGTTGAAGGTGGCCCCGGTCTGCTCAATGGCCTCCTGGAGCCGCTTGTTCCATACTTTCTTGCCGTATTTGTCCAGACCGCGACGGCCGATGTAGTCCTCGTAGGTCTTCTCGCGCCAGGGATGGTGGCCCAGTTCCAGTCCAGGGCAGAGTTTGCCGTCGGTAAAAAGCGCCGATCTCATGCCGGTACCAAGCGTAAGGATCATTTCGACGCCACGGCCTTTGATGGCGCCATAACCCTGCACCGCGGCATCATTTGCCACCCTCACCGGCTTTTTCCAGCGCTTTTGGAGTTCGGATTCGAGAGGGAAATTGACCCACTTGGGATGCAGATTGAAGGCGGCATACACAATGCCGCGCTTGACTACGCCGGGAAAGCCCACCGAAACGCGATCGAATCCCGCCAGCCGCGCACGCAATGTTTCCAGTGCGTGCAATACGGCGCGGGGCGTGGGCACCGCCGGAGTCACAATGCGCTCCCGGGTGCTGGTGGGCTTGCCGCGCGGGTTCAGCAGCATGGCCTTGATGCCCGATCCGCCAATGTCGATCGATAGCGTGACCAGGGAAGGGGCTGCGCGTAAGGCGCGAGGTGCGGCCTTCGGGGCAGGAGCGGCGGCGGGGGCGGTTATTGAACTCATCCGAAAAGAATTGTACTGCGCGAAGTTGAACATTGCGCGATTTCGTTTTTTCGCCGCAGGAGCCGAGGCCTGGCCGACGCCCGGCACAGGACGCGGCTCGGCGCCCCATCCCCTACACTGAATCTTGCCTCCCATGCCCTCGTACTGCGAAGTCGCGTTGCCCGTGCCGCTTGACCACACGTTTACCTACGGGGTGCGCCTGGGCCAGCTTCCGCTGCGCGGCGCGCGTGTCATCGTGCCTTTTCGCAATGAGAAACTCATCGGTGTGGTCACAGCGCTTGCGGCCAAAGCACCGCCTGACTTCGAGGTGCGGTATCTCGAAGCCGTGCTTGACGAGGAGCCGCTGCTCAGCGAACACCTGCTTGAGCTGGCCGAGTGGGCCGCGCAGTATTACCTGGCGCCGCTCGGCGAGGTCCTGCGCGCCATGCTGCCGCTTGCGGCCGAGGTGCGCCGCACCGCCTACTACCGCATCACCGACCTGGGGCGGGACGTACTGGCTGCAAGCATCGACGGCGAATCAGGGAATGGAAATCGAGGGAAGGGAATTGCCAAGCCGCGCGCGCGCCGGCCACAGAAACTTTCTGCCGAAGGGCACGACATGGAGCATCGCGTGCTCGAGCGGCTGGCCTCGGGGGAACCGGTCAAAGTGTCCACATTGCGGACGGCGACGGCGGCATCGCTGCCGCTCTTGGCCGCTATGGCGCGCAAAAAGTGGATCGCACGCGAGACCGCGGCCGCCGAACGCGATGCGCGCCGCATGGAGCGCTTCGCCGTGCTCATTCCCGACACGCGCCTTCCCTCGCTTACCGAAAAGCAGCAGGCGATTCTGGCGGAGCTCGCAGCCTGCGGCGGCGAACTGCCGCTCGCTGAACTGCGCCGCCGCGATCTGCCCTCTTCAACTCTCCAGACTCTGGTTCGGCGCGGCCTGGTGCGCATCGAGGAGCGCCCGGAGTTGTTCCGCCTCGGCGGGCTGTCGCCCACGGCTGCGCCCTTCCGCCTGAATGCGGCGCAAACCGATGCACAGGCCACGCTCACTGTTGCGCTCGGGGCATTTCATGCCTTTTTGCTTTTTGGAGTGACGGGTTCGGGGAAGACAGCCGTCTATCTCGCCGCCATGCAGACGGCTCTGGATCGCGGCCAGACGTCCATCCTGCTGGTGCCGGAGATCGGCCTCACGCCACAGACCGCCGGCCTGCTCGACGTGGCCTTCGGGCAAAAGGTTGCGCTGTTGCACTCCGCGCTTACGCCCGAGGAGCGCAGCGAGCAGTGGCGTCGCATCCGCCGCGGTGACGCGCCCATTGTTGTCGGCACGCGCTCGGCTATCTTTGCTCCCGCGCCCAACCTGGGGCTGATTCTGGTCGACGAGGAGCACGACCAGAGCTACAAGCAGGAGGAGACACCGCGCTACAACGCGCGTGACGTGGCTGTGATGCGCGCCAAGCTGGCCGGCGCGGTCGTGGTTATGGGCTCGGCTACGCCTTCGCTCGAAAGCTGGCACAATGCCGAACGCGGCAAGTACACGCGGATCGAGCTGCGCGACCGCGTGATGAATCGCCCGCTGCCTGATGTTGAGTTAATCGACATGCGCCGCGAGTACCAGGAGTCGGGCCGCGACGAGATCTTTTCGCGGTCGCTCATCGAGCAGACCAAAGCGACGCTCGAGCGCGGAGAACAGGCCCTGATCCTGCTCAACCGCCGCGGTTATTCCTTTGCCGTCATGTGCCGTGCCTGCGGCGAGAAGCTCGATTGTGTGAACTGCGCCATCGCGCTTACGCATCACAAGTCGCCTTCGGAGAGTCTGGAGGAAGTGCGCGTCGGGCAGCGCCTTGAATGTCACTACTGCGGCTACAAGCGCACCGTTCCCGCGCGCTGCCCCAAGTGCGACAGTGAGCATCTTTTCTATCTCGGCGCAGGTTCGCAGCAGGGCGAAGAGCGTTTGCAGGAGATCTTTCCCGGCGCACGCATCGGACGCATGGATCGCGATACTGTGCGCGGGCGCGGCGATCTGGAGAGGTTGCTGGCGCGTCTGCACTCGGGCGAAATCAATCTGCTCGTGGGCACGCAGATGATCGCCAAGGGCCACGACATTCACAGCGTCACGCTGGTGGGCGTGGTGGGCTGCGATCATGCACTGTCGATGCCCGATTTTCGCGCCGCCGAACGCGTCTTCCAGCTGATGACGCAGGTTTCAGGGCGCGCCGGCCGCGGCGAATTGCCCGGCCGCGTCGTGGTGCAGACTTATTATCCCGACCACTACGCGATCTTGGCCGCGACGACCCACGACTACAAGGCCTTCGCCGAGCGCGAGCTGAAGTACCGCCGATGGATGCATTACCCGCCCTTCGGTGTGCTCGCCAATGTGCTGGTGCAATCGCAAAAAATGGAAGAGGCCGCGGGGTGGGCGGCTATTCTCGCCAAGTCTCTCGTCCAAAAGGACAACGCCGTGAGGCTGCTGGGGCCGTGTACCGCGCCCATCGCGCGCATCAAAAATGTGTACCGCTTCCACATGATTTTGAAAAGCGCCTCGCGCAAGGCGCTGAACGCAGCGCTGCGGGACATGCTGACGAAGGCCGACGAAGCCGGGATCCCGCGCCGCAACCTGATTGTGGATGTGGATGCACTGCGGCTGATGTGAGAAAAGCAGGGACCAAGCCACCCCGGCAGGGGCCAAGGGAACAAGGGAGCGAGGGAGCAAGGTCAACGCACACGCGGTGAACTTCAATCAAACGGCAGTAGCCATGCGCGCTACGGTCAGCACGGTGATGTCGTCTTCCTGGCCGAAATTCTGTGCTGCTGTGGCGAGCGCGGCGGCGGCAAGGCCTCCGCGCAGCATCTGATCAATGCGGTCGAAGCCGAAGAGTTGGCCCGCTGCATCCTGCGCCTCGGCGACACCGTCGGTCATTAGCATGAGCGAGTCGCCTTCGGCGAGCTTGAAATTCAAAACAGGAAAGTCGATGCCGGGAGCTGCGCCCAACGGTAGAGCGCCATCGATGGCCAGCTCCTGCCCGTTGAGATAAGGCGGTAAGTGGCCGGCGTTGGCCAGCGCCGCGTCGCCGTCGAGCCCAATGCGCAGCGCGAGGCAAGTGGCAAGACCGCGGCCGCACATGCGCTCATTTAATAGCGACAGGATCTGTCTCGGATCGTTGGTGAAAGATGCGGCCGTGCGAATCGCGCCCACAATGAGAGTGGCCAGCATCCCCGCATGGAGGCCCTTTCCCGCAACATCGCCGACCACAACGAGAACGCTGCCGTCAGCTGCTTTCGGGAGCACCTGAAAGAAATCGCCGCCCACCTCGCGTGCGGGCCGGTACTCGCTCTCGATGGTCAGGCCCGGTGTCGCCGGCAGGTGCTCGGGGATGAGGTATTGCTGCACATTGCGCGCGGCAGCCATATCCTGCTCGAATGCCGCCTGGTGAAGCTGTTCGTCGCGATAGCGCAGATAGAGCACGATCAGGGTAACGAAGACGAAAAGCGTCTGGCTGAGGCCGCGGATGTCCACAAAGAATGGCCCCACAGGCATGAAGCGCAGGTCAGACATACCGAGCATATGGGAGAAATAATTGGTCCACGCACCGGTCAATTGAACGAGAAGAAGCGAGATCGCGATGGCCACGGATCCGGCTTTCCGTTCCAAAAGGAGCCCCAACGCCGCCAGAAGGGTAATGATGACCGGCAGGTAGGAGCCGAAAGTGTAGAGCCATAAATTCGCAGAGTGGGTTTGAAACGCGAAGCCGTAGAGTCCATGGGCCGCGATAATCACATACAGGAACGCGAATGCTAGAATCCAACGCCGAAAGCGCAGACAGATCTGCGAAAGAAAGAGGTAAGAACTCAGATTGATCAGCATGTATCCCGCAAACACGAGGGTCGGTCCCCAGGAGCGGCGCATCACGGAATCGCTCGCAGCCAGGAATCCTCCCACGTAGGGATCGAGCGCCGAACCGACGCAATAGATGCCGAGCAAAATGTATTCAACACGATTGCGCTGCGCACTGAACAGAACGAATGCAATGCAGCCGGCGGCCAGCATCGACAGCAGGCAGAAATTCCACGGCAGGTTCCTTACCACGCCGCGATACTGATTGAGAGCGGTTCGGGCGCTGACCGTCGACAGCAAGCCGATTTCGGGCGTGTGGCCAAAACGCTCCGCGCCTGAGGTGTAAAAGGGAAACAGGCCCGTCGATGTCGTACCGACCCATCGCCGGAGAGCGATGTGTACTGTGGATCCTTTGATGAGGCCCGGAGGAATGGCAAAGGTCAGGTCCCGATCGAAGGGAGACTCAGGCCTTGGCTCCCACCGCCCAAAACGGCCCACTGACACCCCTTCTACATAAACCTCGTAGACCTCGTCGATCCCGCCCATGCCGATGGCAAGCTCGCGCCCCTCAAGCTGCTCAGGCAACTTGACCGTTGTTCTGTACCAGTGAAATCCCTGCAGTATGTCCAAACCGGTCGATCGTGCCGGACTCGTGGTTGGTGTCCAATTCGAGTCGTCGAAGTCCGGCCGCGCCCAGGTCATGTCATCACCGTCATGAATACGCCACGAGTCGAGGACAACGACATCGTTCGATGGGGGCAGCTGCGCCAGGGCCGGCAGTCGAGCGAGCGCGAACAGCAAAAGGAGCAGCAGTTTCTTCATACGGAGACTGTGGATTCCATGAGGCCCGGGCAAGTTATTGGTAGACGACCGTGTCGCCAGAGGGGATTTGGCTGCGCCACGGTTGACATCGCGGTGGCCGACACCACGGCTGGCGAACCGCATCACGGAGCCGCAGGCGGATTGGATGGACGCCGCCTGACGCGGACCAGAGCGTTTCCGCAGCCGTTGTAGCCATTGCCAGCGTCGGTGCGGAGTGGATTCTTCTTAATGAAAAATCCACTTGGCGGCCGTGGCTTCGGGACACAGCAACTGCGGAACCGCTATAGCCCACGAAGCCTCTGCCAGATCTTAGCTACTCGGCGGAGCGCCAGGCTGCAACGCGTGCAGCTCCTTGCCGGGCTTGAAGCGCACCGCTTTGCCGGGAGCAATGTTGACCTCAGTCCCGGTGCGGGGGTTGCGGCCGATGCCGGTTTTGCGCGCGCGGACGCTGAAGACGCCGAATCCGCGCAGTTCGATGCGCTCGCCCGCCGCCAAAGCCTGTTTCAGACCCTCGAAGACCGTGTCCACTGCCGCTTCTGCCTTGGTGCGCGGCAGACCCGTGCGCTCGACTACGTTGTGAACGATGTCCTGTTTGATCAATGGAGTCTCCTAGCTTGCCGTGAACTGGGGATGACCGTCGTAAGCCTTACATCGCTCATAGTACAGATTTTGCGGCGATTAGGAAACAAGGGATTGAGGATTTCCAGGATTTTTTCTGGCCCTAGCAGCTCGCGGCCGCGAGAGGGCCACGGTTCCCGGATGCAATCCCGCCGACGAAGGCGTTGCCTCATTTGTCATTTCGCGCGACTGTTGCGTAAGATGAATTTTCAAGTCTTAGCCGGCCCGCTACGGAGCCGGAGGCAAATTCCACCTCCGCAACAGGAGACCCATGTCGATCAAAAGCGACCGTTGGATCAGAGAACAGGCCGTTCAGCATCGCATGATTGAGCCGTTCAGCGAAAAGCAAGTTGCCGGCGGGGTCATTTCCTACGGCCTCTCGTCCTATGGCTATGACCTGAGAGTCTCAGACGAATTCAAGATTTTTACCAACGTGAATAGCGCCATCATCGATCCCAAGGCCTTCGACGAACGGTCGTTTGTATCGGTACAGGCGGAATCGGTCATCGTTCCGCCCAATTCGTTTGCCCTGGCGCGCTCCGTTGAGTATTTTCGAATTCCGCGGGATGTACTGACGATCTGCGTGGGGAAGTCAACCTACGCGCGCTGCGGAATTATCGTGAACGTGACGCCCTTTGAGCCCGAATGGGAAGGCTTCGTCACTCTCGAGATCTCCAACACCACGCCGCTGCCGGCAAAGATCTACGCTAATGAAGGTCTGTGCCAGATTTTGTTTTTCCAGTCGGACGAGCCGTGCGAAACCAGCTATGCCGATCGGAAGGGCAAATATCAAAAGCAACAAGGAATCGTTCTCCCTAAGCTCTGAGAACGTACAGCTTTCGAACCATTGCAAATGTCTTCGAAAGACGGAATCATACATACATCCATCTCCCCAGGATAAGTGTCTTTCGATTCGGGGATTGACCCCTCGAAAAGTAGAAGGGGATGCCATGCCACACAGATCTGCGAAAACTCGACCCATTCGAATTGGGATTCTCGCCGCGGAGCCCATTCGCGTTGCCGGGCTGGCCACTATCTTCGATCTGCCTGCGCAGCCGGATCAAGTGCAACTCATTCCGGTGATAGGAAGCCACGAGGATCTGCTCGGTTCATCCAGCATCGAATACGTCGTCGTCGATCTGCACTCTACCCCGGGCAACCTTGAAATCCTGGAGTCTGTGCGCAGCACGCGCCCGGATGTCCGCCTCATCGTCATCGGGCCGGAAGGCGATGATGAGATGGTGCTCAAGGCGATTATGGCCGGGGCAAGAGCGTACCTGGGCCTTTCTGCCGGTCCCGACCTCGTACGCAAGGCCGTTGAAGTAGTTACCTCAGGCTCGATCTGGGCACCGCGCCATTTACTCTCGCGCCTCATCGATCGCCTGCTGCATGTTCCTTCTGCGCTTCTGGCCACCCCCCATCCTCAACTGACGCCGCGCGAAGAGCAGGTCTTGAAATTGATCATGATGGCGCAATCGACGCGCGAAATAGCCCGCCAATTGGGCATCGAGCAGCGCACCGTAAAGTCTTATATTGCCAAGCTCATGCGCAAGACAGGCGCGGACAACCGCGTCAAGCTCTCGGTTTCGGCTATGAGCCGTACTCTTCTGGCGGAGGGGAGCGGCAGGCGACACAGTGTCGTTCTAACCGAAAAGGTATTAACTGAGTAGTTAAATGAAGGCATTACTTTTAGTCATAGCCCCTTAGTACTCTTGTGCATACCCGCAGATTTCCACATGATGTTTCCAGAAACAACGCAGATCTGGGGAAAGGAGTTCCCAGGCAGCATGTTTTCATGAAGCCTGAGAACTCCTCTTTTTTGCCCACAGCCAGTATGCGTTGCTTTTACAGCCCTCCCTTTCTGTACAACCCGCATCACAATCTAGAGTCTGCGTCGAGTGCCGCGAAAGCGGCGTTTCGGCGCCGATCCTGGGCCTGTCGCCCGGATCCGGGCGTCGAAGCAGCTTTCGCGTGCTGCTGAGTTGCTTTCTTATCCAACCGCCTGGAATCAACTTTGCCATCCGCAGTTTTCAGCAACGGAGAGTGCGAATTTGGCTGCGGATGCGTTAGGCTGTTCGAGGAGGTTGCGTCGCTGCCCGCGCGTTGGCTCCGTTTTAGTTTCAGGCTCGATCTCCTCGGCAGCGCAGAATCTTCCTCCGACTCAATGACCCCAGATCGATTCACACAACCGCGGCGCCATGCCGGCGGAATGGAAAGGACAGGGATATGAAAAAGACCATTGCCAGCGTTTGTCTCAGCTTCCTGCTTACTACCACTGCATTTGCCGCCTCCACGAAGGATGACCTGCAAGGCCGCATCGACGCGGCCAGGGTTGTCCTTGACCAGATCATGGGCGCCAAGGATCAGACCATCCCCACCAACATTCTTCGCCAGGCCACCTGCATTGCGGTGGTTCCCGGCATGGTCAAGGGAGCCTTTCTGGTCGGCGCACAATACGGCCAGGGCGTCGTTACCTGCCGTACCGGCCATGGCTGGAGCGCGCCGGTGTTCATCCGCATGGCTGGCGGTTCCTTCGGCTTCCAAATCGGCGGCCAGGCCACGGACCTGATCCTGGTCGCAGTCAACGATCGTGGCATGCAGGATCTGCTCAAGAACAAATTCAAGATCGGCGGTGACGCCTCCGCAGCCGCGGGGCCGGTCGGCCGGCAGGGAGACGCTGCCACCGACTGGAAAATGAACGCCGAGCTGTTGAGCTACTCCCGCGCCAAAGGCCTGTTTGCCGGCATCGACCTCGACGGTACCAGCGTGAGCCAGAACAATGAGGACACGGAGCTTTACTACGGCGGCCCTGAAGACTTCAACAAGGTCCTCCGCGGCGATGTTGCCGTTCCCGACCCAGCCAAGCCGTTCGTTCTGACGGTTGCGCACTACTTCGTCAAGGCCAAGGCCGCCCACTAGAGCGTGAGATGGTTCCTTCCCGTGCCCCATCCTTTCGTCTTTATCCCGGCGAAAGGGTGGGATCGCACGCGCCGCCGACCGTCTACACTGGTTCTTGCGTTCATCAATGCTGGAAGATCTGGAGTACGGGCTGGTTCGAGCCGTAGCCGGCTGCCTGGGCCGCATGCCGCGGGTTTTGGCGCGCGGGCTAGCCGGCGGCCTTGCCTTTGCCGTCTACTGGTGCTTCGGCAGGCTGCGCCGCGTGGGCATGCGCAACCTTGAGTTGGCCCTCCCGGAACTTTCCCCCCAAGCGAGAAAGAAAATCCTAAAGCGCGTCTACATTCATCTGGGCTGGCAACTGGTCGAGTTCTGCCGGATGACGCGCTACACCGCCGAGAACACCCGCAACTGGATGCGCACCGAAGGTCTTGAGCACTACCTCACGGCACAGGCCCGAGGCAAGGGCGTCCTCATCATTACCGGCCATCTGGGCGCATGGGAGCTTTCCAGCTTCTACCACTCGCTAATGGGTCATCCCATGGGCATGATCATCCGCAACCTCGACAACCGCCGTCTCGACGCGTACGTCAACGGTATCCGCTGCCTTCATGGGAACTTCGTCATCTCGAAAGACGACTTCGGCCGCGGGCTGTTGAAGGCCATCCATGCGGGCGGCACGGTCGGCATCCTGATGGACACGAACATGACTCCGCCCCAGGGCCAGTTCGTGCCGTTTTTCGGCGTCGATGCCTGCACCGGAACCGGCCTGGCGCACATCGCCCGCCAAACCGGCGCGGCAGTTCTCCCCGGATTCATGTTCTGGGAGCCCTCCGAGCGCCGCTACGTGCTCCGCTTCGGTCCGGAAGTCGAAATGCCCCGCACCGCCAACCGCGCGACGGATATTCTGGAAGGCACGCGGCGTGCGACGGCGGTCATTGAGTCGTGGATTCGGCGCTATCCTGACCAATGGCTGTGGATTCACCGCCGCTGGAAGACCCGCCCGCCGGGCGAGCCGGGGTTGTATTGAATTTGAATGGGAGACGCGCATGACGCTTGCACAACTTATCGCAGCACTCGGCGGCAAACTGGTCGACGGCGACGCGCACATTGAGATCCGCGCCGTGAATTCGAGCGCCCAGGCGGCCGCGGGAGACCTGGTGTTTGCCGAAGATGCAGCGGCCGCGGCGCTCGAGAGCGCGGCCAGTGCGGTGGTGCTCAAGCCCGGCCTGCTTGCGGCCGACCCCGCGCGCGCTTTGACCATCGCAATCGTTGAAGACCAGCAGCCGCGTCTCTGGTTTGCTCGCGCCGCCAAGTTGCTCGCACCGCCGCTGCCGGTTGCAGGGGTTCATCCTTCGGCGGTCATTGGGGCCGGCGTCAAGCTAGGCCCGGACGTGACCATCGCCGCCACTGCGGTCCTCGGCGACGGCGCAGAAATTGGCGCTGGAACCCGCATTGAAGCCGGCGCCGTCATCGGCGCAGGCGTGCGCATCGGCGAACACTGCCGCATCTATCCGCGCGTGGTCATTTACCCCGGTGCTACCATCGGCAACCGTGTCATGGTACATGCAGGCGTCGTGCTCGGCGCCGACGGCTTCGGCTACGTGCGCGATCCCTCGACCGGCGCGCACACGCAGTTTCCGCAGCAAGGCAAGTTGGTGATCGAAGACGACGTGGAGATCGGCGCCAACTGCACCATCGATCGCGGCGCGCTGGCCGAAACCCGCGTCCGCCGCGGCGCAAAGTTCGACAACCTCGTCCACGTCGGCCACAACTGCGACATCGGCGAGGACGCAATCCTGGTCGCGCTCACCGGAGTCTCCGGCTCGAGCACGATTGGCAAGGGCGCGGTTCTCGCCGGTCAGGTCGGCATTGGCGATCACGTGCACGTGGGCCCCGGCGTCATCCTCGGCGGCCAGGCCGGCGTCTTCAGCGGCAAAACCATCACCAACGACGGCCTGAAGCCCGGCACGGTGCATTGGGGCACGCCGGCGCGACCATTGCAGCAGGTGCTGCGTGAGCAGGCGACGCTGGCGCGCCTCGCCAAAAGCAGGGAACGAAAAAACAGGGAATAGGGAATAACCAATAGGGAGTAGCGTGAAGTGCGAGTGTGAGTGCGCCGGACAAGCACAACCACACTCACGCGCGCCCCCGCGCTGCCACTCACACTCGTGCAGCGCCCGCACACTCGGCGCACGCAGGGAAGCCCGCAACACGAAGAACGAGCTAATTTGATTCGGAGGCGGAACTGGAAGCGATCCCGTGCTGCAGCTTTCTCGACAGCAAGATGCTCGATACGCAGAATCCGATGAACAAGTAATAGCCGGGCAGGATCTTGGAAGCGTCGGTCGGGATCAGCACCTGTTGCACGTTGGGCATGGTGCGCAAGCCGTCTAACGCGCTGCTGGCGACGCCGTTGAACGCGACAAACGACATGAAGATCGCCAGAACCATGACGTCGGCCATGGACCACTTGGATAGCTCGAAAGCCAGCACCTTCATGAGGCGGTTGGTGCGCAACAGCGCCGGCCGGAACAGACTCGCCGCAAGCGCCAGCATCTTCAGCGTCGGGAAGACCACGCTGAACAGGATCACCAGCACGCCTACGACCGTCATCTCTGGCCGGCCCATGTGGGTCAGTGTCTGAAACACTTCGAACACCGTCTTGCTGCGGTAGTAGAGCGACTGCTCTTGAAACTCAATGGGCGTGCCGAGCAGGGTCGCGTCAATTTTTGTGACGCGAACTTCCACCTCCAGCATCGGGCTGAGCACCCCGCCCGCCCCCATCGCAATGCAGAACAACATCAGCACCACAATGGCGCTTCGCGAGAGCGTCCGCCTGCCGATCATCAACAGGATGAACGCAAGCGCCGCGGAGGCGAGCACCGTGAGATAGTAGCGATTCAGCTGCGTGTCCGATTCGGCGATCTTGGTGCCCAGGATCTGCTCGCAAGCTGCGCCACTCGAGCATCCATAGCGCTTCAGGATGGCGTTATAGGTGGTCATGTCCGTGGTGCCGAATGTATTCGCGACCGCGTTGGCCAGCACGCCGCGAATGGATTCCTTGAAGCTCTTTTGCGTCCCCGCGTTCACTAGCTGCCCCATCACCACGTCGGTGTATTCAGGCACCTGCGGACGCAGCGTGGCGATCATCTTAGTCACCAACATGCCCTGGATCCCGCTGGGCTTGTTCGAGTCGATTTTGTCCAGCAGTGCGTTCAGTGCCCGTTGCACCTGGGGCCTGAGGTTCTTGCTCTCCCCTTTGAGATCGAGCTGGTCGATTTGCGCGTTGAGTATAGGGCCGATGATGGAGCGCCATTTGTCGGCGCTCAGGATTCCGTATTGCGCGTTTTCGATCTCAGCCAAATCGGTGCGCATGTTGCGGCGCGCGGCCAGACCATCCACAGTTTTCCAACTGAACCAGATGGCCGGCGCGAGCAAAATCGCGGCTGCAGCTAAGCGGAGACCGTACCAATGCGTATGTCCGCTGGTTAATGGTTTCGTCAGTGTACTTGCATTTTCCAAGACGGTCATAACGAGTATAAACACGCATTCCGGCGTTCGCAGGCTTCCACAGGCTTACGGCCTGCGAGTCGCGGACACCGAAACTGGCAATCGGCGATTTCGCAATCCTGACGCATTGCATTCGATTGCCACAGGAATCCGGCGGTCAAAAATGCGTATTCCCGACACGAATGTGAGAGATATACGGCATCAGGCCGAACACGTTAAGCAGCCAAACGACCACGAAGATCACCACAACGCAATTCAAAATGGATTTGATTGTCCCTTGCATGGGGATCAGATTGACGAGCCACAGAAGAACCCCGACGACGATCAATGTCAGCAAGACTTGGATCAGAGGCATTTCGCACCTCCTTAGATTTCACCCTGTCCGCAATAGATGCGGGTTTCGCATCGGATGGCCGCTTCAGTCCGATCGGTCGTCAGGCCGCGCTCTTCTGCCGCAGCTCGCGGTCCATTCGAACGGCAAGCAGTCTGCGAGCCTTCTCCAGGCTGCGCAGCCTTGAAGGGCTCAGCCTCTTGGCCGAATGGCTGATATAAAACGTAAGCAACCTCATACCCGCAGCGATCCCTTGCGGGCTCACCTCCCTCGATGCGAGAGAATTCGCAAGTGCTTCGGCGGGCATCTTGAACAAACCCACATGTGGGCTGGCAGAGTGGATATTCAAGTCCGTACTCCTTGGGCAAATTTGATCAGTCACGAAAGAGTCGGCGCGGGCTCGCGGATGCACGGCCCGCGCCACTCAGGGTATGGTTTAGCGATGCATTTCAGCCTCGCCGAAATACCGCCCGACGGCGTGCAGAAATCTCTCGGCGTCCGGAGGCGGAGGCACCTCTCCGCGGAGAACGGGACCGAATCGATCGTGTCCGCCGTACAGCTCATCGGTGTCCCCGACATTCTGGCTTACCGTTGCTCCATTCAGATCGATACCTGCAAAAAGTCCGCGGCTGCGCGACCACGTCAGCAATTCTGCGCGCATGCTGATGTCGGTCGCGGCCTGGGCGTCGCGTCCCACCGGTCCAGCCGCTGCGGACGCATCGGCGCCGATCTTGAACTTGTCATGCAGAAGGTCCTGGAAACCCTTGTCATTGGTTGCTACCAGCACCAGGTCGGTACCCTGTCCGCCAACCTGGAAGCCAAACGATCCACCGGCCAGGCGAATGAACACCGGGCCGCTCCAGCCATGATGGGTGCGGCACGTGACCACGCCCTGTCCGTACTCGGCGCCCACAATGAACGCGCCCTTCACCACGCCGGGAATCACGGCAATGCATTTCGCATTCCGCGCGATCCCATCGGGAATGGCCTTATCGGGCACAGACATGATTGACTCGAGCACGTCTCGGGCAGAGTCCAGGCGGTCATTCAACTTGTCATGGTCATTAGCGGCACGCGCCGCAACACCACTACAGGCAATCAACAGCATCGCAAGCAACTTCTTCATGTAAAACCTCCTTGATTTCCACGCCTGATCGGCGTCTCGACAAACCGCGGCAAGTTTCAAGACAAACGTCGACACGTTTCAAGTTGTTACCATTGCTTCGATGCAACTTATTGAGCCGCAGCAACTGAAAACAGAACAAAATGTCGAAGTGCTTGTCGTGCAAGGAGATCCGAAGGATTGTTTAAGTCGTGATTTATCGTAGGCGTTTTACTTTTTTCTGTAGTTTGAGGCAACCCACACTCACGTCCGCATTCACACTCACGCTAGCGACCAACCAATACCCACGAAATTATTTCTCGAAGGCCGGCCCGTACGGAGCCGCAAACCTCCGCTCCCATGCGCCGTTTTTCTTCAGCATGCCGTTCCAATAGAACTGGACGAGTGGAATCCTGCAGGCGAGCGACGCAAGCACCACCGCAGACGGCGAAAACTGCTCCGTGCCCGCAACGGCTCTTAGTTCTGCCGCACCGAAACGGCCATCCCGGGCCAACTGTTCACCCAACGTGTTGAGCCGCGCCCACAGTTTCCGGTTGGCCTGCTCGGGCATGGACTGCAGCGACTCACCGCCGCCGCGCACAATCGTGCCCGCATAAGGTGAGCCCAGCCGCACTGCGAGTTTTGCCAGATAGCGCTCGAGTGGCCGTGAGTGCGCCGCCTCGGGGAATCCCCCCTGCACAAGAAAGGCGAGGGTGGGATTGGCTCCGCCCGCTCGTATCGCCTCCACGCGCGGCGCCAGCGCCTCGATGTACGCGTTCACCAGTGCTGGCATCGCATCGGTATAAAGTGGCATGCCTAGCAGCACCACCACATCGGCCCCGGCAAACGCTTCCACAGCGCGCTGGAACTGCGCGCGCCGCACCAGATGCAGCACCTCCGGCTGTGCGCCTTCGCCGCGCACCCAGCCCTCGGCCACGCGCTTGAGCATCTTCATCGAATTCGAGCGCTCGCCGCGCGGCGAGCCATTAAGCAACACGAGCGAGTTCATCGGCTACCTCCTCGGGATTTCTTTCCGCAACCGTACTCCAGGCCAAACGCGACTTCAGATCGCGCGCCATCCGTCCCCACATGGTGCGCGTGATCTCCACGTCCTCGGCGTCGCTGTCTGGGCCCGCACCGAGCAGTAATGCGAAGACGGGATAGTGCGCATACCTGGCGCGATGGTGAATCTCACCGCCTTCGACAACAAAGTAAGGATGCAGCAGCGGAATCATCTGGTCGGCCGCGCGCTTCAACAGGGCAGTGGTAAAGCCCATCGTCATCGGCGAGGCCAGCAGCAGCAAGTCGGCGCCCAGCACTGCGCGGCAAACCGTTGCCGAGTCGTCGCACTTCGAACATTCGCCCGGCGTTCTTACCCAACAGCCAAAACAGCCGGTGCAGCCTTTCAGGTCGAGCGTGGCAAGGTCGAGCTTCGTCGCCGTGTGGCCCAACGCCAACAGTCGATTCGTGAGCGTCTCAAGGTATGCATGGAACGGCAGGGCCGCATCGGGCTCCCCGTTCAGGATGGTGATGCGCATGGCAGAACTCCTTTCGTCCGGCGCGCGTGTTCTACAATGTAGAAGTGGTTGCTTGAAGCCAATTCTACGATGTAGAATTAATTTGTCAAGTCCGGGTGCGCAAATTCCTTTTCTGCGCCGTGGATTGGCAGTTATCTTGTTTGCCGATGGCGGTTTATCTTCGACTGCCCTAGAATGGCGCAGTTCTGGAGGGAGCCCATGAACCCCGCGAAGCAGCGAAAACCGACGCCGCAGGACCGCAAAACCCGAACTGCTTCCCGCCGTCGGCCCGCGCCACAGACCGCCAGGAAGCCTTCCTCCCGCAGCCGTCGTGAAGCTTCCGCAATCCCGCTCCAGCGGGAGCGAATCGTTGCCGCCGCGCTGAAAATTGTCGACCGTCACGGCTTGAAGGCGCTCTCCATGCGCCGTCTCGGCGCCGAGCTCGGCGTCGATGCCATGGCTGTCTACTATCACCTGCCCAACAAACAAGCTCTCCTCGACGCCATCGTCGAAGCCGTCATGGGCGCCATCGACCTGACCGCCGACAACCCGGCCAAGCCTCCCGAAGAGCGTGTTCTTACCGCGGCCCGCTTTTATCGCGACGCGTTGCTGGCCCACGCGAACGCCTTACCCATCCTGCTCGCGCACGGCCCCGTTACTTCAGGCGCCATGCGCCCCGTCGAGTTGCTCATCGGGATTTTGCGCGATGCCGGCCTTCCGCCAGCCGCGGCTCTCATGGGCATGAACGTGATTGCCGCTGCCGTCCGCGGCGCCGTAGGCATGGGGCCGACTCACGAGCCAAGCGAAGAGGAATTCGCGGCCATGTGGCAGGCGCTTCCTGCTGCGGAGTTCCCGCAGCTGGCCGAGGGGCTTTCATCTTCCCGCCACTCCTCCGAAGAGATATTCGAGTTCGGCATCCGCGCCATCACGCGCGGTCTTTTTGCCGAGACGGACTGCCGTCATTCGCTGTCTCCCTCGATCGCGAAGACTGATCGACGTGACCCTCAGCCTTGACTTCCGGCGCGCATGGCGGTAACGTGGGCGATCATCCCTTTGATCTGCTTGGGCTTTCTTTTTACGAAGGCCGGAGTGTGCAGTATTTGAATCCGCCACAGCTCTCTTCCGATGCTGCGTTGGACCTTGCAGCCCGCGCGCAGCACGCCCAAAGTACTTCTGTGTCACAGCCCGTAGGCCCGCCCACTCCGCAGCTCGCGGCACCTCGTCTCGACGAGGAACGCCTGGCTTGGCTGGCGATGGCTCTATCGCCCGGTCTCGGTCCCAAGCGCATTCTCGACGCCGTCCAGCAAATCGGCGCGGCCAGCCGCATCTTCACTATGCCGCTGACGGCACTCGAAGGCTTGCGTTTTCCCGCTGCAGCAGCGCAGTTTCTCTTTGATGGCAAGGGCCGCCGCGCCGCAGAAGAGGAATGGGCGCGCGTGGCGGCGCAGGGCGCAACGCTCGTTTCCTACGCCTGTGCGGATTATCCAGAGCGCCTGCGCGAAATCTACGATCCTCCGCCGGTGCTGTGGGTGCGCGGCGACGTGAAGCTGCTCAGCCGTCCCGCGATTGCCGTTGTGGGCACGCGGCATCCGAC
>JBEKEP010000087.1:0-18042 GCA_050013775.1 Occallatibacter sp.
CTCTGGTGAACGAACAGACGGTCCTTAACGGCCACCCGGTGCTCGGTTTCATCAACCCGGCCCTATATACGATTGGTTTGAGCGCGGCATACGACACCGACTTTCACGACATCACCAGCGGCGGCAATACCGACGGGACAACCGTTGGCTATGACCTGTCGACCGGCTGGGGCAGTCCTAATGGAAGCGCCCTGCTCAACGCGCTTGCCGGATCGGCGATTCCCAACTTCACCATCTCCGCCTCGCCCAACACAGTCTCGGTGGCGCAGGGCGCGAGTGGCACATCGACAATCACGACAACCGTTGCGGGCGGCTTTAATTCCGCAGTCGCCTTGTCCGCGACCGGCCAGCCTACGGGCGTAACCGCAAGCTTCAATCCCACTTCGATCGCCGCGCCGGGTGCCGGCATGTCGACCCTGAAGCTGACCGTGGCCCTGACCACTACGACTGGCATGTACCCCATCACCATCACCGGTACGGGCGGGAGCCTTACGCCAACGACCCAGGTCACTTTGACCGTGACCGGCGCGGCGCAGGTTGCAGTGCCCAACGTGGTTGGTGACACCCAGGCAGCCGCGACCACAGCCATCACTGGAGCTGGACTCGTCGTTGGCACAGTCACCACAGCAAGCAGCGCCACCGTTGCATCTGGCGACGTGATCAGCGAGAGCCCAAGCGCGGGCACCAGCGTCAACGTCGGCTCGCCGGTCAACCTGGTCATCTCAACCGGCGCGGCGCAGGTCGTCGTACCCAACGTGGTTGGCGACACCCAGGCAGCCGCGGCGACAGCCATCACCGGAGCCGGACTCGTGGTTGGCACAATCACCACGGCGAACAGTTCCAGCGTCCCATCCGGCGACGTGATCAGCGAGAGCCCGAGCGCGGGCACCAGCGTGAACTCCGGCTCTGCGGTCAACCTGGTCGTCTCAACCGGCGCGGCGCAGGTCGTCGTGCCTAACGTGGTTGGCGACACCCAGGCAGCCGCGACCACAGCCATCACCGGAGTTGGACTCGTGGTTGGTACCGTCACCACTGCGAGCAGCGCCACCGTCCCATCCGGCGATGTGATCAGCGAGAGCCCAAGCGCGGGCACCACCGTCAACGCCAGCTCGGCGGTCAACCTGGTTGTCTCAACCGGCCCGGCGCCGGTCTCCGTACCCAACGTGGTTGGCGACACGCAGGCAGCCGCCACGACAGCCATCATCGGAGCTGGACTCGCGGTTGGCACGGTCAGCACCGCGAGCAGCGCCACTGTCCCATCCGGCGACGTGATTAGCGAGAGCCCAAGCGCTGGAACCAGCGTCAGCCCCGGCTCGGCGGTCAACCTGGTCGTCTCAACCGGCCCGGCGGTGACGCCCAGTTACACGCTCAGCGCAAACCCGTCGTCCCTGACTATCAAGAGCGGTTCGTCGGCCAGCACGGTCATCACGCTGACGCCAATAGGCGGATTCACAGGGACGGTCAACTTCGCCTGCGGAACGCTGCCATCCGATGTCACGTGCACCTTCGCACCCACTAGCCTCACGGTCACTTCTTCCACGCCGCTGACCACCACGCTCACCATCGGGACCACAGGAACCGCGATGGCGTCCCTCGGCAATCGACCGGGAGGAAGCGCCCTTCCCACGTTCCTTGTGGCTCTGATTCTGCTGCCTCTGGGCTTCGTGCGGCGCATTCGTCGCACCAGGAGGGCCGGTAGTCAGTGGCTTGGATTGTTGCTGCTGGCAGGAGCATGCCTTGCAGCCGCAGGTCTGCTTGTGGCTTCCGGGTGCGGGGGCGGCAGTTCATCCACACCGGCCGGCACCTACAGCATTCCCATCACGGTAACCAGTGGTTCGACAACCGTCCCATTGAACCTTTCGATCACGATTCAATAGCATGGCTGCCCCACCCTGGGCGCGTCTTTGTTTTTGCGCATGGGGTGGGGAGCGGATCTTAATCAATAGGAGCGGCCGAAGCTGCTCCGCTGTTGCCGTCGGGACCAGTCGGTTTCGCCAAACGCCGGAGCATCCGAGAATGAAGTTGGGCTTGGTTTGCAGCCGGTCCTCAGGCTGCCGCGAACTCGACCGCAAGGACAGTGATATCGTCCTCCTGCCCGAAGGTCTGAGCCTGCTCCACGATCGCCGCCACACGCTGGCTGCTGATCGCTCGAGTGCGGTCAAAGCCAAACAGCTCCTTCGCCAGGTTGGTTGCTTCCACCACGCCATCCGTCATGAACATCAACCGGTCGCCATGCCGCAACGTGAACGTCTGCATCCGATAGTCCGCTTCGTCCTTGATGCCCAGCGGCAGCGAACCCTCGAGGTCCAGTTCCTTGCCGTTCAGATACGGCGGCATGTGTCCGGCGTTGGCAATCCGCACCTGCCCGTTGGGGCTGAGCTCCGCAGCAAGGCAGGTGGCGAAATGTCCGCCGGAGCGGCCGACCATCCGGCGGTTGAGCGTGGCCAGCATCAAGGCTGGATCGAGGCTGTATTCGGCCTGGTTGCGAATGGCGCCGACCAGAACCGCAACCAGCATGGCCGCGCTCACTCCCTTGCCGGAGACGTCGCCGATCACCACCAGCAGAGTTCCGTCGGGCTTGGTCAGCGTCTGGAAGAAATCTCCGCCGACGGTTTGCGCGGGACGGTATTCCGATTCGACTGAGAAGACCCGCGAATTGACGATCTCAGGAACCAGCACGCGCTGCTGCAACTGTTGCGCCTGCTCCAAATCCTTTTTTGCTGCTTGGCGGGTGAGCGACTCGACGACCTGGATGCGTACAAAGCGTCGCAATGCCAGCGCTCCCACCACCACGATCTGCAGCATCGCGACCACATTGCCCACATGCATGCCCAGGCCGAAGGGGTAGAACTGGTTGCGAATGTGGAAGGTATTCAGAAGTAAGGGGCCATAGGAACTGTACAGGCCCAGCAGGATAGGAACGGCCGCCATCGAGGCCTCCAGGCGGTCGCGACGAAAACCCAGTACGAGGATGACGATCAGCAGCGACGAATACGGGATCCCGACCGACCACGCCGCCGCATTGAAACAGTGCAGCTCGCTCTGCGGCACAAAATTCAATCCAAGATACGGCGATTGCAAGCAGAACCAAAGCAGCATCACCGTCGAAGCCAGCACCCATGCGGTACGCGGAATCCATTTCCTTTCCTGCAGCCCGAACCAGTTCCACCAGAACATCAGCCACAAAGGCAGGAAGATGATGCCCTCCCAAGTGGACGTCGCAATGCTGAATGCGGTGGTCAGTCCCGCAAGCACGGTGAAGATACCGTTGAAAACACTCCAGGCAAGCGCCAGAAACAGCCACATCCAGGTGCGCTCATGCCGGTTGTAGAGCCACGCCCACAGGACAAGCGGAGCCACCAGAATGAAGAGAAACATCTGCATAAGCAAGCCGAAGGCATTATGCACAAGAGCGTCGTAATCCGCCGTCTGCAGCAGGACCACGGTTGAGGCCAGCCCCAGCGCGGGCGCCTCGTGCATGCCGCCCGAATCGGGGACGGTGAAAGATGCAGCGCCCCCCATATAAAAGCGCACCGCCAAATCGAGCTCTCCGTCCGGCCCCGGCGCGGGCAGCGCGAACGACGCAGGTTCGGCATAATACATCGTCACATTTTTTCCCGAGAAGTCGCCGTATTGCCCCACGAAGCGTCCGTTGGCGTAGACCTGATAGGCGTCGTCGAAATCGTTGGGCATCTTCAGCCACAGCGGCTGGCCCGGATCTTTCACGCGCAGGCGCAGCCGGTACCATGCGTAGCCGCTCAGGTCCGGATAGCCCTTCTGCGTCCATCCCGGCACGTAGTTTGCCGTGCCATTCATCAGGTCTACAGCTCCGGTCTTCGGCGTGATGTCCATCGCCGCCCAGTGCGAGTCGTCAAATCCCGCCTGTGCCCACAGCGGTGCGCCGTTCACCCACGGCGAGTCGCCTGGCTGAAATTTCCAGGGCCCATTCAGCGCCACGGCCGAATTCCCAAGCGTGATGGTTTCAGCAGAGGAAGTGGACGCTGTTGCCGGAGTCTTGGCCGCGCTTGCGGTCTGCGAAAAAACCAGGGGGGAAGGGAGAAGCACAACCAGGGGAAGCAGCCATGCTTTTTTCATGTTTGCGAGGGTATCATTTCGCGGAGCGAAGGAAACAGAACAATTTCGAGGTCATTGGCGAAGCCAACGGGTTGATCCGGCGAGGGGCGCAAGCAGGCGGCAGTGCAGTTTCCGGTTTGTCGATGATTCGCTCGTAACTCGAGCTTCAGAGTGGGTCTTGACTCACGCCAGAGGATCTCATCGATGCGGACAGCCCGGCCAACAGCAAGGGCGACGCATCCCTTCTTTGAGTTGCGAACACACCCTTTCGACATGCTGTCGTCTTGTCTCATCTTTTTTGACGGAGATGGTCCAGCAGATCCACTCGTTGCGCGCGAGCGGCGTTATGTCTTCCCAGGCCGCCAGTGCCTTCGCGTCGGAGGTGAGCGCCTTTCGGAGATCAGCCGGAAGGTTGTGTACAACGCCTTCGGGGATTCGAACCGTTGTCATAGGGTAATCTCGCAGATCGAAGGATCAAGCAATTGCTACAAGAGTAAGACGCGGCGTCAGTGCACCATTGCCGCGACAGGCGACCCATCGGACCAGTTGCCAACCCAGAACATGAAGACGGTCACCCGCTCTTGAGGGTCATTCTGGTAAAAAATCGGCGAATCATCTTTGTCGGCTCCCCAGCTCTTTGCCGCGTCGCCCGCGGCAAAAACCATCACGTGCGGGTGCCAGTTCTTGACGCCGTCGTTCAGGTACTGCTGCTTCGACATCATGTAGCACATGGCTCCCGGCTCCAGTGCGGGCAGTTCTTTCGTATCCAGTGCTGAAGTGGTTGCCGCGAGGATTTCTGTTCTTGATTTTCCTTCGAGCACTAGCTTTGTCTTCATCAGGAAGATTGGCAGAAAACTTCTTGCCGCCGCCGCATTAAAGCAAATCGGCGCGCGCATCTTGGGGTTCCAGAATTCCGGATCGTCGGTGGTTTGGGCCCATGATCGCTCCACAATGCAGACAAAGCCATTGTTGCCTTTGACTGCGGTCGTGAATCCTGTCTTCTCGAGCACCATCACATCGGCTTCGGCCGCGATCGATTTCGGAGCAGCACTGCGGGCCAACGCAATTTCCGCTTCCTGGTCGGCGATCAAGTATGCGTCCAGGGGAGCCATGGCCGGATACGCGGCCTTCTCTGCCTGCGCCTGTGCCTGTGCCTGGCGTGTCGCGCCGGGCAGGCAAAGCTGAACGAGAGAGACGATTGCAATCAGCCAAAAGCCATTTTTCCGCATGGGAACCTCCGATAGGCGCATCTTACCTCGATTCTCAATGGACGGAGACAGGCTTTCTCACTCGTGGAGGATCATTTATGTTTTGGCGGCCGATTCGAGGGGCCGCCAGAGCTCGGCGAAAAGATCTCAACTGGTGGCCGGCAGGTTTTTTCGCTCTGGCAGGAGAAAGCGAGCAATCCTTGGACCGCAATTCCAGAAGAGTAGCGCCCGAGCAAAAAATCATTCCATACCGACCCGCCCGCCGCCATGCTAGAGTGAAATTCCACGGGGGTCATATGGCTGCAGACTTAGGCCTTGCCGCGGGCGGCGAGACAATCGAGCTACTGCAACAGGTGGCGCGCTTGCAGGCGCTGCTTGAGGCCTCGCGCCAGGTGCACTCCACCATTCGCGAGGAAGAGGTGCTGGAGTCTGTGCTCCGCATCGTGGTGCGCGAACTGGAGATGGCGGGAGCCGCATTTACCGGCAACGGCCTGGCCTACGGTGACGCCTCATCCGACAGTGAGACGCCTCTCATTTATCCTCTGGCCGATCGCGGTGGCAACAACATGACGGAATTGCTGGTCGTGTCTCCCGACGGGCGCGAACTGACGCTCTACGAAGCTGATTTCCTTGAAGGATTGGTGTTGCAGGCCGCCGTCGCACTCGAAAATGCGCGCAACCACAAGCGCAACGTAGAATTCGCGCGCATGCATCAGGACCTGGAGGCCGCGCGCCGCATTCAGCGCTCGCTGCTACCGCACGCGCTGCCCGACATTCCCGCATATTCGCTGGCCTTCCGCTCCGACGCCTGCTATGAGGTCGGAGGCGATTACATGGACATCGTGGAGCAGCCCGACGGCAGTTTGTTGATGGCTGTGGCCGACGTAGCCGGCAAAGGATTGGCCTCGGCCATCATGTCGATGAGCTTCCGCGCCGCGTTTCGCGGCATGGCAGTAACGGGAATGCCGCTCGACGAACTGGCCACGCGCATGAACCAGCACCACTGGGCCGAGGGTGAAGAGGCGCGGCGGCGCTATGTGACGGCCATCTTCCTGCGCCTGCATCCCGAGGCGGGCGAGCTTGAAGTCGTCAACGCGGGTCATAATCCCGGCTTCCTGATCGGGGACGGCGTAGAGCCCCGCCAGTTTGACGCTGCAGGCACGCCGCTGGGCTTGCTGCCCGGCATGAGCTACACCGGCGAAAGATGCAGTTTTCCGCCCGGAGCCAGGCTGCTCTTCTATACCGATGGCTTGACCGAGGTCTTCAAGGGGGATGAGGAGTTTGGGCCGGAAAGGCTTTTGGATGAATTTTCTAGGTGCCCATCTCGGAAGGCCGATGGTATTCTCGATGCATTGTGGACGGCCATCGAGGCTTTTGCCGAGGGCGGTCCCAAGACGGATGACATGACCGCGATGGCGTTATGCCATCGTTCGGATCCGGGACCGGATGCGGCGGAGATGCCTGAATGAACGAGCTAAAAGCCACTACGGTGGAAGTGAGGCTGCCTACCCGCATGGGTTACGAAAAGGTGGCCATGAGCACGGCCGCTTCGGTAGCCAAGCTGATGGGCTTCCCCGACGACCGCATCGAAGATCTGAAAACCGCGATCGCCGAGGCCTGCATCAACGCTATCGAGCATGGCAACAGGCTCAACGAGAAGCTCTCGGTGGGCGTGGTGCTGCGCGCCGAACCGGACTCCCTGGAAGTGAAGGTGATCGACGACGGCATCGGGATCGGCAAGAAACCGGCCAAGCCCGATATCGATCGCAAGATGCACGGCGAGGAAGATCCGCGCGGCATGGGCATGTTCCTCATTCAGGCCCTCGTGGACGAAGCCGAGTGGGTATCCGGCCTGGATGGAAAAAGCAGTTACGTGCGGCTGTTGATTAAGCTGGATAAAGACCCGGAGTAAGGCAAGCCCACCAAGCAAAAGAAAGCGGAGGAAATCAACAAGTGCAAAGTGAGACCAAATCCCGTGTTGACCAGGTCACCTCTCCTGCCGGCCATCCCGTTGCCGTTCTCCGCTTTGAGGGCGATATCGCCAGCACATCGAAAGATGCGGTTCTGGGCGCGTACCAGTCGCTGTCCAAGGAGACCACCAAGCTCATCCTGCTGGACTTCACGGGCGTCGATTACATCAACTCCAGCGGCATCGCCCTGGTGATTCAGCTCCTCATTGAAGCCGCGAACACGGGCCAGAAAGTGTACTGCTTCGGCCTTTCGACGCACTTCACCAAGGTCTTCACCATGGTGGGCATCACAAAGTACGCGGGATTGTTCGCCACGCAGACTGATGCGCTGGCGGCGCTCTAGCTGCCTTCCTGATTCAGCCAATAGCTGTCATGCAAACGGACGGGTGAAGCTCGTCCTTATTGCGGTCCCTTGTCGCCTTTGGTGAGGAAGGGAATGCGGAACGGCGATTCGGTCGTCGATGCCTTCTTCTGTTTGCTGTTGGCGTCCTGGCGCAGCACCGTGCGCTGCGAGTTGATGCACAGCCAGCCGCCACGCACGCGTTCAAACACGTGCGTAAAAATACCCTTCTCGTCCACCTCTGCCGCATTCACCCTGTGGTGCAGAGTGTAGGTGCCATTGGCCACGGCGACATCGCCCAGCATGCGCACGGTAATCACCTTCTGCGAGAGGGCGATCGTCTTGTCCTGGCCGTTGATCACCTGCACCACTTGCTGATTGCGCGTGGAGACATCGCCTTGGGCGGATACGTCGACAAACAAGGGCGAAAGCACCAACTCCAGCGCGTACTGGTCGCGCCGGTTGACGGCGTCAGACCAGTTGTCTTCGATCTTTTGAAACTGCGTGACCTCAGGGCTGACGGTGGTAGTCACGCCCGGTTCAGCGGTGGCCGCGGGGGCGGTCACGTCGGAGGAAGGGGTCTGGGCGGCGGCAATACCGCACGCGAGCAGAACAGCAAAAATACAAGCAAGATAGCGATTCATACGCGCGATAAACTCCAACCCTGTAAATGAGGGCTCTTCCAAAATCATATCTCTTGGACTTGGGAAAGCAGCAGGATGGGAGCGAAAAAGGGGCAAGCAGCGGGGCTGGCTCTGCCAGCCCCATTTACTCAGCTTGCTTCTATGTAAGACCTTGCAGCTTGTCAGGACTGTGTAGCGTCAGGATGGAGTCTTCAATGGTGATCCAGCCTTCCTTGCGGAACTGGCCCAGGGTGCGGGTGACAGTTTCACGCGTGGTGCAGGTCATTGAGGCCATCTCTTCGTGCGTCAGCAGCAGCGGAAAACGATATTCCCCGGCTTCCGTGTGCTCGCCGATCTGATGCGACAGCTCGATGAGCAGTCGGGCCAGGCGCGCGGCCACGGTCTCTGCCAGCGCAATGCGGCAGGCGTCCTGCAATGCGAAACGGTATTCCTGGCAAATGCACTGCACGGCGCGCAACTGGGCTTCTTTGTGGCTGCGCAGGAAGGCGAGGAACCGCTCGCGCTCGACCGGGCGCAACTGCGCCGGTGTCAGCGACTCCGCGGTGACCTCATACACTCCGTGCGAAAGTACCGCGTACAAGCCTAGCATGGAGCCGGGGCCGGCGACGCGCACAATCATGTGGCGGTCTTCCGGGCGGCCTGCGGTCAGCTTGAGATAGCCGCTACAAATCAGGTACAGGCAGCGGGCATCTTCGCCCTGCGTAAAGAGCGAAGCCTGTGAAGGCAATGAAATGGTGCTGGTTGCAAGTTCCAGGTCGGCCAGGACCGCGCTGCCCAGGGAGCAAAACCAACCGGGGCGGCGATTCGCGCAAGCCGCACAACCTAAGGGAGATGTCCGGCCCAAATGTCTGGGCTGAATCGGCTCTTCCAACGAAATCTGCGTGTCCGCCATCGTCTCATTCCGTTCTTAAATCGATGCGGCCCGCCCTCCTGCCGTACCCGAGCGCTTTTTATCTCTGCGCACGTTGCGACTGAGACCGAGATGCCTGCAATCCTGGGGATACAAGCGTCCAGCCTGAGTTTGCTTGAGCTTGGGGGGCTTTGGATGTGATGGGCCTCACGTCCATCGGGGGATTGGCGGGTACCTGTGATGGGTCAGATACAGCGCCATCCCGACCCCGGCCGTAACTCTCTCTAGCACAGGGCATTCCGGGTACGTGATGGCCGTCGTACCGTGTGTGATCAGCATCACCGCCTGTATCTATGAAAACCCCGTAATCTCACGTGCATGTGGTGATGTTCCACACCGGCGAGACCCCGCCAATCGCGACCGGCGGTGCTCACGCTCACATGGAGAACAAACCATTAGCAGCGCGGCTTGGCTGCAGTCGGTTTCAAGTAGTGCCAGGAAGTTCTTTTATCAAGGCGGTATTTTGCATGCATACAAATAGGCCTGTAACGCGGATGTTCAGTGCAGCTCTCGGGAAACTATCGGGGCTGCGAGTGTTTTTGATGTTGCTGCTTGGCGCGGGCATGATCTGCGCTACGGCGCTGGCAGCTCAGGCGCCAGCAGCCAAAGCCTCAAACGCCCCGGCCACCGGGGCCGCGCACGCTGACTTTGTGGGCTCTGACACCTGCGCCTCCTGTCACGACGAGGTAAGCAAGAAATTTGCGACGAACCCTCACCAAAAAATGGTCGATATGCCCGGGAACCACACCGGTGTGACCTGCGAGAACTGCCACGGTGCGGGCAGCGAACACGTGGCCGGCGGCGGCGACGTGACCAAGATCTTCAATCCCGCCAAGGCCTCGGCCAAAGACGTGGACGCGAAGTGTTTGAGCTGCCACTCCAGCGCGCATCCTGACTTTGCGCGCTCGCCCCACGCTAAGGCAAACGTTAGCTGCATCAGTTGCCACAGCATTCACGGCAGCAAGGAAGAGGCTCTGCTGAAGGCTCCGCAGCCCGCGCTCTGCTTCCAGTGCCACAACGATGTGAAACCGCAGTTCTCCATGCCCTTCCACCACAAGGTGAACGAAGGTGCAGTGAGTTGCAGCGACTGCCACGACCCCCACGGAACTTTCGGGGCGAACAACCTCAGATCGACTGTCGATCAGAACGCGATTTGCACCAAGTGCCACATGGAGAAGCGCGGACCGTATGTCTACGAGCACGCCGCGGTGAAGGGTGAGGGCTGCCTCGCCTGCCACACGCCGCACGGCTCGCAGAACGCACGGTTGCTCAACGTGCCGACGGTCAACGTCCTTTGCTCCCAGTGTCACAGCATGGTGGCGACGAACGCGATCCATAACTTCTCGTGGACGCAGTCGGCCGATGAAACACCCTGTATCGACTGCCACACGATGATTCATGGCTCGAATCTCGATCCAGCTTTTCTCCGCTAAAGGCTCCTGGCAGTCTCCCGCGTAGCGGACCGGAAGGCTGCCAGGAAGGCGGATGAGTTTGAAATAGGTTCCGCACGACCCGAGATGTTATGAAGTGAGGCTTTATATGATCATTTTCTTTTTGAAGCAACTACTGCAAGCACGGTCAATCCGGATGAGTCTTTTGGCCGCCGGTCTGGTTGTCGCATTGCCGATGGCAGCGGGCATCGCCCTGGCACAGGAGCCGGCGGCGACCACTGCGCCGAGTACATCCTCGAGGATGACAACGCCCGAAGGCTACTCCGCGCACTATTCGGCGGACGTAAGCGGTCGCATCAACGACACGGTCCACTCCGGCGCGATGTACGACACCCTCGTTAACCTGCAGTCCGGTCCCCGTGTCAGCGGCGAAACCGTCGAACTGCACAAGCTGGACTCGAACAAGCACGCGTGGGTGGATGATGCGCGCGCAACGGGTTCCGGCTTTGGCGGCGACCCCTACAATTTTGCCAAGCTCGCGTTGAGCAAAAGCAAGGTGTATGAGTTCAACGGTATCTTCCGCCGCGACCGCCAGTACTTCGACTACGATCTGCTGGGCAATCCGAACATACCCCGCGGCCTATCTCTCCCCATCGGCCCGTCGACGGCGCCGACCGGTTCACTGGTATGGCAGCAGCCGCAGCACTCCTCGGTAATGACCAACTCGGTGCGGCGTATGACCGATACCAATTTGACCCTCTATCCTCAGTCGACCTTCAGCGTCCACTTTGGTTACTCGCAAAACATCATGCAGGGCCCGTCGCTGCTGCCGGTGCGCTCTGGCGGCGTGATCAAGTACAACGCCTTGATGGAGCTGTACCAGCGCCACTCGACCGACGAGTACAGCATGGCCGTCGACTGGAAGCCGGTCAAGGGCACCACGGTGACCTACGAGCAGCGCTTCCACCACTACAAGGAGAACAGCTATATCACACTCGATCCCAACGGGTTCCAGGTGCAGGAAGCCGACGGCACGCCGGCCTACCTGGGCAATTGGGATTTCTCGAGCAATGCATCGACTTCGACCACCACTACTTATGCGCCGTACAGCACTGCCGCTTGCAGCAGCAACAGCATCGCCAGTGCCACCACGTTCCTCTACCCATCGTCGAACGGTGGCAAGCCGATCATTGATCCGGCCTGCTCGGTCGTCACCGGCTACCTGCGGACGTATCCGCTCCGCACCACCATGCCTAGCGAGATCGTGCGATTCCAATCGACCAGCATCAGGAACCTGATCATGAACGGCCAGTTCAGTTACAGCAAGATGAACTTGAACATCCCCATCTTCTCTGACAATGCCTGGGGCCTGCTCGCCGGCACCGCCACCGCTGGCGCCACCCGCGATGAGTACAACTCGGCGGTTGGCAGCGGCAAGCGCGAGGTCTACAGCGCCGGGTATGGCGTCATCTGGGAAGTGACCAAGAACTTCGACCTGGAGGATCAGGTGACCCTCTCGGCGAACGGGCAGCCCGCAACCGTGAACACATCGGGTTATACCAAGCTGGTCACCCCTTTCACGGCAGGATCGGAGACCATCAACTACACGGGCCCGCTCACTTCGAGCGTGACCAACTCCGGCATCGCGACGGGCGAAGTGTACGGTGTCGTCAACACCTATTTCGGCAACGAGCAACTGGTGAACAACCTCACGGCCAGTTGGACGGTGACGCCCAAGGCCACAGTTGCCTTCACCTACCGTTACGGCAATCGCAATATCGGCCTGAACCTGAACGTTACCCCGACTACGGCGGCCCGTACGATCTTCGCTATCACCGAGCAGGGCGGAATACTGAATGCCGCCTATCGCGTGAACAGCAATTGGGACATCAACGGAACTGTTGAAGCGATGTACGACGACAACGCATTCACCACCATGTCGCCGCGCCAATTGCGTCACTATCGTGTACACACCAAGTTCCGCCCGGCGAAGTGGGCCACCTTCAACGCTTCCTACACTGACATGGAGCGGCATAACAACACGCAAAACACGGGCGTGGCTTCGCCGTACGGTCCGTTGAATCACGTGGACTACAGCCGCACCGCCGGCTTGAGCGGAATGCTCACGCCCAACGAACATTTCGCAATCGACTTCGACTACATCTACAGCGACGTCTACACAGCGACGAACATTTGCTATACCAACCAGGACAGCGGCTTTATTACCTCATCAACTAACACCAGCCCGTATTTTGCGGGCGCCGCGTCGCTGACCTCTACCGGCGCTCCCAGCACCTGCGTGACCAGCGCCACCAACAGCACTCCGACCCAATGGTACGGCCGTGCCTTCATGTCCGCTCCGACACAACACGGTTCGGTTGGCGTGGACGTCGATCCCAACGACAAGTTGAAGTACGGCATCGGTTACCGGATCAGTTCCGTCGCCGGCAGCCAGTTCTTTACCGATGCTCGTGCCGTCAATGGTTCGCTGCAGTCCAGCTATCAAACTCCGTATTTGAATGTGGCCTACACCATGCACCCGGGACTGATCTGGAAGGCCGAGTACAACTACTTTGGCTACGGCGAGGGTGGACCTTCGGGGGCGCAAAACTGCACCCTGACTTCAGTCGCTGTCGTAACCGCAGCAAACATCGTACCCTGCGCCTCCATGACGGTTCCGACGGGCATGAACGAGGGAGCGGGGGGCGCTACCGCGCCGCGCGACTTCCACGCCAGCAACATCACGGTCGGATTTCACTACGAATTCTGAATCAAATCGTGAACCACAATTCACGGATCACGAAACACGAATCACGTACCACGTACTACGGGAGCAAGACCATGAGCAAGACCCTTCGTATGCAAGCAGCGCTGACGGCGATCATTGTGTTGTCCGGCGCCATGGGCTTCGCCCAGAATTCCGGGGAAGCGACCTACAAGTTGAAGTGCCAAAGCTGTCACGGAGCGCAGGGCGTGCCGAATCCGGGAATCGCCAATGCCATGGGCGTCAAGCCGGCCAGCGATCCTTCGGTCAAGTCCCTGAGCGAAGCGCAGATGGTGATTGACACCACCAACGGCAAGGGCAAGATGCCGGCTTTCAAGGGCAAGCTTTCCGATGCCGAGATCAAGGCTTCGGTGGATTACTTCAGAACCCTTGCGAAGTAAGAGCACGGGTTTCTGACGGGTTGCAAGTGCAAGCGTAAGAAACAGCCTGGCGCGGTCGTCGACATCGCATGACTCGATCGCGCCAGTCTGCGTCAGTAGGTTCCTGTTACTATGGCCGATGCAGCACGAACGGCCGGCAACGCGGACCTGAGAGTTTCATAACAACCACGCGGCAAGCGCAGTTCTGCGTGTACGGGCCGGCAACCATCAAGGAGTATTCCGAATGACCAAAATGATTCGTTCCCAAATTGTGTTGGCCGCAGCCGTATCGCTGGCCGGCGTCATGTGCTTCGCCCAGGACGGCGCAGCGACCTACAAAGCCAAGTGCGCCATGTGCCACGGCCCCACCGGCACACCCAGCGCCGGAATGGCCAGTGCGATGGGCATCAAGCCCGTTTCCGATCCATCGGTCAAGGCCCTAACAGTGGCTCAGATCGAGGCCACCGTCAAGAATGGCAAAGGCAAGATGAAGCCCATCGCTGGACTGAGCGATGCGCAGGTGAGTGCAGTGGCTGCGTACTTCAAGTCCCTGAAATAGTCTCGAATCGATCCGCGACGACCATCAGTTAACGCGCTCGACTAAAATCGGCGCAGTAGGCAGTAGATTGAGGGCGGGCTCGCCATTCCCTGGCGAGCCCGCCCTCGCATGGAGGCTGAACCAACGTGTCGGCATTGAATAAATTCCGTGAAGAATGGCTTCGCCCCGCGCTGTTTTTCGGCAACAACCCGATCAGCCTGGCCGGCGGCGCCATCACCACCGGCTCCGGCATCACCATGATCAGCTACTGGCTGGCCGAGCTCTCGGGCCATCTCAGTGACAATCCTTATCTCGGTTTGATCTTTTTCTTTCTACTTCCTGCGCTCTTTCTTTTCGGCCTGGCGCTCATACCCATCGGCGTGTACCTGCGCCGCAGGACGCTGCAAAAAGCAGGCCAGATTCCCGCTGTATTTCCCCGCATCGATCTCAACGATCGCATCTTCCGCCACGGCATCGACATTGTGCTGGTGGCCACCATCGTCAATTTCCTGGTAGTCGCCACCGCCAGCTATCACGGCGCAGAGTACATGGATTCCCCGAAGTTCTGCGGCGCGTCCTGCCACGTGATGACGCCCGAGTACACGGCCTATCAGATCTCTCCGCACTCCCACGTGGCCTGCGTTGAGTGCCACATCGGCACCGGCGCGCAAGCTTACGTGAACGCCAAGATCAACGGCACCAAGCAACTGTTTGAAGTCACGTTCCACCCCTTTGCGCCGCTCGCGCCCAAAATAATTCCCAACTATCCCACGCCGATTCCGTCGCCGGTCAACAGCCTGCGCCCCGCGCGTTATACCTGCGAGGCCTGCCACACGCCCACGCGTTTCGACGGCGACAAATTGCTCGTCAAGTCGTCATTCGCTGACGACGAACAGAACACCGAGTCGCAGACAGTGCTCATTCTGCATCTCGGCGGCGAAGATTCTCTCTCGCATCGCACCGGCATTCACGGCGTGCACCTGGGCCACATCGAATACATCTCGACCGACCCAACGCGCACCACGATTCCCTGGGTGCAGCGCACCAATCCTGACGGCACTCTCACCACCTATGCGGCGACGGCCCTCAACGGATCGCAACCGCAGGGCGAGCGCCGCGTCATGGATTGCATCGACTGCCACAACCGCGCCGCGCACACTTTCGTCACCGCGAGCGAAGCCATCAATCGCGCCATGGCCGACGGCGCCATCAGCCCCTCGCTGCCCTTCATTCACAAAGAGGGCCTGGCACTGCTGAATGGTCCCTACACCAGCCAGGACGAAGCGCGGGTCCAGATTCCTCAGCAACTTGAGGCCTTCTATCGCAGCCAGCACCCCGAGGTCCTCACCGAAAAAGCGGCGCTGGTGCAGCAGGCCGGTCAGGAACTCTTCCTCCTCTACAGCCAGAATGTGTTTCCCTTCATGAAAGTCACCTGGGGAACCCATCCCAACCACATCGGCCACCAGGAATATCCCGGCTGTTTCCGCTGCCACGACGGCGACCACGTCGCTAAAGACGCGACCAGCATCACGCAGGATTGCTCCGCCTGCCACAACCTGCTGGCCGTAGAAGAAGCCAAGCCAAAAGTGCTTTCCGACCTCGGCATTCAATAGAAATTCGGCCGGTTCTACCGCCCCGTCCTCTTCGCGATGGATGCGAAAAGGCGGGGCCATGCCTGCCGAATTTTCTTGTCAATCGGCCGATGCTCCCAGTAGACTGCGCCTGCCGGGCTTTGAATTCCCCTGAAAAACAACCAGTCGGAGGTCACACATGGAGTTGCGCAAAACTGTAGCCGCACTGAGTGGCATCGCTATGCTGGCATTGGCGGCGAGCGCGATGGGCGCGCCGGTCGCGAATGGCGGTCCGGGCGACAACGATCCCGATGTCCTTGAGGTTCGTCACTATGCGCTCACATTGGAGAAGGCGCAAAAAGCGGCCGCCGCCATGCAGAGCATCAACCAGTTGGTCGCAGCCAACCCCGCCCTCAACGGAGCCATGAGCGCGGACAACACCACCGGCAAGGAAACCATCACGCAGCAGGCCCAAACCATCGATTCCAAGTACCCGCAAGTCGCGGCAATCATCCACCAGAATGGCTTGCAGACGCGTGAGTTCATCGTCCTCACAGGCGCCATCATCAACGACGTGGGCTTTGTGACGCTCAAGAAGCAAGGCATGATCCCGAGCTACCCTCCGGGCATGATCACGCCGCAGAACATTGCTCTCATTGAGGGCAACTGGCCCGCCTTCCAGGCCATCGCCGCAAAAATGGCGCCTCCCAACGGGAACTAGAATTTCGCCGGTGCCCACACTGTCTTGCTTCCGGAAATAACGGGCGGTGCGTCCTCTGCTCCTCTGCACCTAGACATGACGAGCGGCCCGAGTACGCTGGATTGCCATCGCAACCCCGAGTCACGTCGCGGCCTTCTCGTTTCTTCCGCACCGACTCACCAAGTGAGTTTACCGCGGGGGTTCTTGCGCACGGTCAGACTCCTCAGAACACCTTCAAATATAGGATTCATGCCCGCGGAATCACTCGGATCGCATTCTAAATCAACGAAATACACCGCGCCCGAGGGGTGAATGGCGTCCGCCTCAATAACATACCGCTCTCGTCCAGTTTCACGGTCTATGTATTCGATATTGATTACGCCAGCATCCATCCCCGCAATGATGATGTGCGCCTTTCTAAGAACTGATACCTTCTCGACTTGTTTGTCCTTCTCGAGGGCCTCTTCGAAGGTATTCAGGATTTCGTCGACAGTCTGCGATCTACTACGCGCTGTCCCACTCGGCTGATTGACCCGGGCCCCAATCTTGATATCGGCGCTAGCCGAGCCTGCATTGGGTAGGTCAAATGTCACTCCATTCCTGTCGAAAGCTTCCTGGCGAGACCATCCTTGAGGCTGAATGACACTGAAGCCAAAGTTTCTGTTTTTGTACACACGCTGTCCTTGTGCGTGAAAGGAACAGACCATCAGGCAGACAAAGATGACCTTCAAATTTGTCATTGGCATTACCTTACCGGATTTCCGCCGCTCTGCAGCGCAAGAATGTGTCCTCCCGTCGTTCGTAATCGCTATACAATCAGGGCGAAGCGCAATCATATGTTCGCACTGCTCCCCCAAAGGTGGAGTCGTGCGCGGGCTGTCCCTGCGGGATGATAAGAGTGCGACCGCCTCGGCCATCGCGCAGAGCGTGACGCCAGAGACCTATATAGTTCATGTTCGACGAGGGATAAAGTGCAGCGAATGCGGTTCTCCAATTGGTGTAACGCGGAGCCGAAACCGCCGAGTGGCGTTTTCCTTAAGAAAACGCCATCTTGCTCGATCCAGAGACGCCACAGAAATTGGAGAACCGCCGTTCGAAGCCTGGGTTTGCCGTTTGCCACTATGCTGCTGGGGAGTCTCCTCAGCGGCTCCGGCGCCATGGCGGCGCAAAGCTTTCCGGCTGCGAATGTTTCCTCGCCGGCGCCGCGCGTCCTGGGCGACTGGCACGGCAGCGCAAGCGTAGCCATTGCGCGCAGCACCCCCCCCATCAATCCAGCGGCAATCGACCTGGGCCCCGCGCCGGCCAACCAGACGCTGAACCGGATGTTGCTTCTGCTTGCGCCCTCGCCCGATCAGCAGCAGGCGCTCGCCGCCGAGCTCGCCAGCCTGCAGAATTCTTCCTCGCCCAGCTATCACCAATGGCTCACGCCGCAGGCATTTGCCCATTCCTACGCAAACAACGCTTCCGACGTTGCCGCCGTCGCAGCGTGGCTTCAAAGCCAGGGATTCACCGTCGCGCCGTTGCCTGCGAGCCTCGGCTGGATAGAATTTTC
>JBEKEP010000088.1:0-17546 GCA_050013775.1 Occallatibacter sp.
ATCGACGTGGTGCCTACCAGCGCAGGCTGCCCCTTTTCGTGCAGCTCGGCAATGTTGTCCGCCACCGCCTTGTATTTTTCCTTCTCGGTGCGGAACACCACGTCAGAATTCTCCAACCGCCGCATCGGCTTGTTGGTCGGGATGACGACGATTTCGAGCTTGTAGATCTTTTCGAATTCGGCCGCTTCGGTTTCCGCAGTGCCCGTCATGCCGCTCAGCTTTTGATACAGGCGGAAGTAATTCTGGAAGGTGATGGTCGCGAGGGTCTGGTCTTCCTTGCGGATGGTCACGCCTTCCTTGGCTTCGATCGACTGGTGCAGCCCATCGCTCCAGCGGCGCCCCGGCATCAGGCGGCCGGTGAAGGTGTCCACGATAATCACTTCGCCGTCCTTCACCACGTAATCCACGTCGCGCTTGTAGAGCGCGTGTGCCTTGATGGCCGTCTCCACGTAGTGCTTCAGTTCCCAGTTCTCCGCGTCGGCAATGTTGCCGATGCCCAGCGCCTTCTCGATCGTCACCCAACCGTCGTCTGTCACGCCGATCGTCCGCTGCTTCTCGTCCACAATGTAGTCGCCGGTCAGATGCTTCTCGTTCTCGGCCAGCCGGATGCCCAGCTCTGCCTGGCGCTTCGTATCGGTCCATTCAATCTCTTCGCCAAGTGCAAGTTGGGGAATGATGCGCCGCACGCGCGCGTACTTATCCGTCGTCTGTTCGGTCGGACCCGAAATAATCAGCGGCGTCCGCGCCTCGTCGATCAGGATCGAGTCCACCTCGTCCACAATCGCGTAGTAGTGCCCGCGCTGCACACAATCCTTGATTTCGAACTTCATGTTGTCGCGCAGGTAGTCGAAGCCGAATTCGTTGTTGGTTCCGTACGTGATGTCGGCCGCATAGGCGGCCCGGCGCTCGTTGTCGTCCAGATCGTGCACGATCACGCCCACCGTCAGCCCCAGGAACTCGTAAATCTTGCCCATCCACTCGGCGTCGCGCTTGGCCAGGTAGTCATTCACCGTCACCACGTGCACGCCGTGCCCGGCAAGCGCATTCAAATAACACGCGAGCGTCGCCACCAACGTTTTGCCTTCGCCGGTCTTCATCTCCGAAATCTTGCCCTGGTGCAGCACCATGCCGCCGATCAACTGCACGTCGAAATGCCGCATCTGCACCGCGCGCCAGCCCGCCTCGCGCACTACTGCGAAAGCCTCGGGCAGAATGGAGTCGAGCACTTCTTTTTCCGCCGCTTTTTTTTCGTCCGCGTCGGTAATGCCTTCAAGCCGCACCTGAATCCGCGCCTTGAACTCGGCCGTCTTGGCCTTCAGTTGTTCATCCGAGAGCTTCTTGATCTCCGGCTCCATCGCACTGATTTCAATCACGATAGGTCTGAGCCGCTTGAGCAGCCGCTCATTTGCCGTGCCAAAAATTTTGGTAAGGATCTTATCGAAAAACACGGGAATCTCCGCTATTCAGTGTAAATGCGTCCATCGCCTTGGCTGGTGCGCACGTTAAAGCCACAGGATGAACTTGCTGCGCGTGGTGAACACCCGGCGTTGGTGTGTGCCGGATGAAGATCGGGCGATCTACGCGGGCAAAACAGGAGGTGGACGCTGGAATAATACGGACAGATCTGGTGCGGGAAGCGCACGGCCCATGGCGTGAAGCGAGCGAACAGACTGCAAGTTGAGGGGCGACACCAAGCCGACAAATAATACCGGGAACAAATCCAGAGCCGGACCGAGGTAGTTTGACGCGTGAGAAACATTCCGGTCGGTCGATTTCGATACAGCCGTATCTGCTAGAGGGCTTCCGGCAAAAAATTTGATGACTGGTGACGCGTACGCCTTTGCATTTTCGACGCCGGCTTGGGCACGAGCCAGAGAGGCCAGAGTGATGGCTGCAATTGCCACCAGGATCCACGCATCTTTGGAACGATTCGCCAGCATTAACGAAACCTCATCTTACATTGTGCCACATGGCCATCCAATTTCGCTTGACGCTTGCCCGCCGCCGTAGAACGATCTGCTGCTAAGTCATTGAAATTGCCAGCACTCGACCAGGAACAAAAAGCCCCCGAAAATCGGGGGCTTTTTGCTTTGGTTTTGGACCAGATCAGTTGCTGAACAACAACACGCCAGCCGCTTTTTCCTCGCTCGCGTTCTCGTCCGCGCTCACCGGGCGATAGAACAGCTGATTCGCGTCCAGGTAGACCTCGAGAAACGCCGGCCGGTCCTGAATTTGCCCGGCGATCAACGCTTCTGAGAGCGGGTCCTCGACGTAGCGCTGCAGTGCGCGGCGCAACGGGCGCGCTCCGTAACTGCGGTCGACGAGCGTCTTGTCCAGAATCCACTTCTTCGCGTCGTCGGTCACTGAAATCGTGATCGATTTCTGCGCCAGGTTGGCGTTCAAGCTCTGCACCAGCAACTCAACAATCTGGATAAGGTCAGCATCGGTGAGCGACTGGAAGAGGATGGTTTCGTCAAGCCGGTTGAGGAATTCAGGGTTGAACGCCTTCTTTACCTCAGCCATGACGTTCTTTTCGACAGCATCGTTAATCTGCTCTTCACCATCGCCGTGGAAGCCAAGCGACTTCTTCTCCTTTACCAGGTACTTGGCGCCGATGTTCGAAGTCATGATCAGGATGGTGTTCTTGAAGTCCACCGTGTTGCCTAGTCCGTCGGTTAACTGCCCGTCCTCAAACACCTGCAACAGGATGTTGAACACATCCGGGTGCGCCTTCTCAATTTCGTCCAGCAGCACAACCGAATACGGCGAGCGCTTCACCCGTTCGGTCAATTGGCCGCCCTCCTCGTAGCCCACGTACCCCGGCGGTGATCCGATCAGCTTGGAGACCGAATGCTTCTCCATGTACTCAGACATATCGAAGCGGATCAGCGCCTTATCTGATCCGAACAAGAAGTTGGCAAGCGTGCGTGCCACTTCTGTCTTTCCCACACCAGTCGGTCCAAGAAAAAGAAAAGAACCAATCGGCCGGTGCGGGCTCTTCAAGCCGGCCCGCGACCTGCGAATAGCTCGCGCCAGCGCAGAGATCGCCTTGTCCTGCGAGACAATTCTCTTGTGTAACTCTTCCTCAACCCGCAGCAGCTTCTGTGTCTCTTCTTCCTTGATGCTGGTCACGGGCACGCCCGTCCACCGGCTCACCACGTCCTCGATGTCCTCGCGGCCCACGATTCCCGCCGCCGAGTCGTCGAGATGGTACTTGTCGCGCAGGGCGCGCAGGTTCTCGCGCTCTTTTCGCTCCTCGTCAGAGTAGAAGCGGGCCTTTTCAAACTCATGGTTCGCAATCGCCGAATCCATGCGGTGCACGATGAACTTGATCCGCTTCTGCACCTCGGTGATCTCTTCGGGCAGCGAGGTCTGGCGTAGCTTCACACGCGCCCCCGCCTCGTCGATCAGGTCGATCGCCTTGTCGGGCAGGAAGCGGTCGGGAATGTAACGGCTCGAATGCGACACTGCGAACTCCACCGCCGCATCCGTGTAACTCACCGCGTGGAACTTCTCGTAGCGGTCCTTGATGCCCATGATGATCTTGATGGCGTCAGCCTCGCTCGGCGGCGGAACCTTCACCGCTTGGAAGCGCCGCTCCAGCGAGCGGTCCTTCTCAATCGACTTGCGGTACTCGGCCGGCGTGGTTGCGCCGATGCACTGTATCTCGCCGCGCGAGAGCGCCGGCTTCAAAATATTCGCGGCATCCAGCGAACCCTCTGCCGATCCCGCGCCCACCAGCGTGTGCAGCTCATCGATAAACACGATCGAGTTCTGATTCTCCATCAGCTCTTTCATGATGGTCTTCAACCGCTCCTCGAACTGCCCGCGGTACTTGGTTCCCGCCACGATCAGGGATAGATCCAGCCCCAGCACGCGCTTGTCCGCGAGGAAGCTTGGCACCTCGCCGTCGGCAATGCGCTGGGCCAGGCCTTCAACGATGGCTGTTTTTCCCACGCCAGGCTCGCCGATCAGAACAGGGTTATTTTTGGTGCGCCGGCAAAGAATCTGAATGGCGCGCTCCAGTTCGCCTTCGCGCCCAACCAGCGGATCCAGTTGCCCATCCATTGCAGCTTGAGTGAGGTCGCGGCTGAATTCCGCCAGCAAACTCGATTCCCGCTGCCGCTGCTGCGGCGGCGCTTTTTCCTGCGTCACGCGTGCCAGCTCGTCGCGAATCTGCGCCAGCTTCAATCCACGCTCCTGCAGAATCTCCGACGCAAAGCACTTTTCTTCGCGGAGCAATCCAAGCAACAAATGTTCGGTTCCGATATGTTTGTGGCCCAGCCGTTCCGCTTCTTCCGCGGCGTAGGCCAGCACCCGTTTGCACTCGTTCGATAGCGGCAGGTCGACGCTCGTTGATACCTTCTCGCGGATAGTGGTATGCGCTTCAATTTGCTTGCGTATTGATTCAACCGACGCGTGCGAGCGCAGGAAGCGGTTGGTCAGCGCTTTGTCTTCGCGTAGGAGCCCCAGCAGCAGGTGCTCGGTCTCGATATATGGTGAGCCGAACTGGCTGGCCTCATACCGCGCGAAAAAGATCACGCGCCGCGCCTTCTCCGTGTACCGTTCGAACATGATGTGCTCCCCCCCGTCATCGGGGCTTGTTCCAGGCTGCCCGCTCCACTAGCCGTCCGGTGATTCTGCCGGCCTCGGCCCTGCTGCGCGCGCCCTTCCTGTTGCTTCGCCGCCGGAGGCCTCAAAAATGAGAACCCAAGCTCCGAACAGCTCTTTTGGATGGTTCTGGGGTCTGCCTCCACAATTTGCATCGCCCCTTGCCGTCCGCCGGCCCCGCCTGCCCGGCACGACTTCCATCCCGACCTCGCCAGCCCGCCTGGGGAAACCCTTGATCAGGCTGATACTTATAAGACTCCCAAATTGCCGAAAATGATGCAATTCCGCAAGAGGGTCATAAGGTTAAGATGTGGGCTGTTTGGCGTCTGTGAGCGCCGTCAGCCTTCCGTTGGCAAGGCGAAGAATCCGCGTACATCGTTGCGCCAGTTCCATATTGTGCGTCACCAGAATCGACGTAAGTCCATGGCTCGCATGCAGCCGTTCAATTAACTCAAAAACGCGGCTCGCCGTGGTGCCGTCCAGGTCGCCCGTGGGCTCGTCGGCCAGGAGCAATCGCGGACTGCATACCAGCGCCCGAGCCAGCGCCACGCGCTGCTGCTCGCCGCCCGAAAGCTCGCCCGGCCTGTGCGTTCCGCGATCCTCCAAGTCCACCTCTCTCAGCCAGTTAGCCGCCTTTTTTCTGGCTTCGGATTGCTGAATGCCTCTGGCCATCAACGGCATGGCCACGTTCTCCTCAGCCGTAAATTCCGGCAACAAATAATGAAACTGCCACACGTAGCCGATCTCGCGGTTGCGAAAGGCTGCCGCCTCGCGCAGGGAGAGCGATGCTACGTTGGTTGACGCGCAGTATACCGTCCCTGCGGAAGGGGCATCAAGCGCGCCCAGAATGTGCAAAAGAGTGCTTTTTCCCGCTCCCGACTGGCCCACGATCGCTACCATCTCGCCGGTCTCGACTCTTAGATCGAGGTTCTCGAAAAGGCAAAGTTCCCCGCGCGCCGTGCGATACGACTTGCGCAGTCCTTCCACCCTAATGAGCGGATCTGGTTTTTCCGGGGTTTCGGACGCCCACGACTCCCTCTCCCGCGCGGCGCGGGATGCCTGTGGGGCAGCCGCTAGAGGGGAATGCGTCATCCGATTGATTTCATTTTACATGCCACGCCCCTTGGCGCCGCATGTGTAGCGCCGGTCTCCAGACCCGCACCTACGGTTGCCGGCGTCCCATCCTAAAGCTGGTGTCCCCGGTCCCTCGCGCTTGGGGACCGGGGAGGGGCGCGGGCAAAAGATCTGCTTTGGCTCGACCCGCTCACTGGCCCTCTTTGCTCAGCCCCACTTCTTGCCAAGCGCGTCGAGATTCGCCTTCGCCAGATCCTCAGGCAGCATGCAAATCCTGAACTCCACCTGGGCGTTGAATGCGAGAAAAAATGGCTCGGCTAGTCGCGGCACGTCCGAAGGACTTTGCACGTCAACTACCAACTCGCAGCCGCGCCGGCCATCGCGCTCGCCAAAGTAAGCAGCCTCCGGCTTGATGTCGTCGAGAATTTTCTTGATAGTCGCACCCGCAGTTCCATTGCGGACCAAGGTATTGAACGGCTCAATGGGAAACTGAGCCAGCAGCATCATGCGCATACTTGCACCTCCGGCGCTTCGAATATTGCCTTGGGGGCAGGCAGCGCCAATTCCGGACGCTACAGCACGCAAGAGAACCGCGTCAAAAGAATTTTCAGAGAGCGCAGGGCGCGCGGGCACCTCTCAGAATTCGGGTCCGCCGTTCAGCAGGGTAGCATCAGTCCGGAAACTTGTATCCCTCTTTGCGGAAGAGGCGCAGGCACGCCTCCACGGCTGCGGCATCGAACAGGGTGCCGCTCTTCGCTTCGATTTCTTCAAGCGCGATCTCGATTCCCAACGCCGCGCGATACGGCCGATGCGAGCCCATGGCCTCCACCACGTCCGCTACGGCCACAATTTTGGATTCCAGACTGATGGCGTCTTCCTTCAGCCCCTGCGGATAGCCAGAGCCGTCGAGCCGTTCGTGATGCTGCAGCACGATGTCGCTGATGGGCCATGGGAAGCGCACATCCTTGATGAGCTCGTAGCCCAGCATCACGTGCTCCTTGATCAGATCCAGTTCGATTTTGCTCAGGCGCCCCGGCTTGGCAAGCAACTCCGCAGGAATGCCGATCTTCCCCACATCGTGAATCGACGCGCCCAGGTGCAGCCCATGAATGCGGTCCTCGGAAAGCGAAAGTTTTTCGCCAATGCGCCGGCTCAGGTCCGCAACCCGCCGCTGGTGTCCAGCCGTGTACGGATCGCGTTGGTCCACCGTCCCAGCGATCACCAGTATGGTTTGCTCCAGGCTCTCGCGCAAATCGTCCTGGTACTGTTTCTTTGCAATCTCATTGCGCAGCGAGCTGATGCCGAATCCCAGGTCGAGCGCAATCTGCTCCATCAGCCTGCGTTCCGATTCCGACCAAGCGCTGCTCGATGCGCCATAAGCCGTCAAAGCGGCCACGCTCCCATCCGCAAGCCTGAGGGGAAGGGCGATAGATGACTTGTAGCCGCGCTTCGCGGCCTCGGTGTGCCAGGGCATCAGGTTCGGGTCGGCCAGAATGTCTTCCGCCACATACATCTTGCCGGTGCGAATCGACTTTCCCGTCGGCCCTTTTCCGCGCTCGGTATCGGCCCATGTCAGATTCACTAGTTGCATGTAACCCTCTTCGTGGCCGTAGTGAGCTGCGGGAACGACACGCTTGTCCTCGCTCTCTTCAGCGAATCCAACCCACGCCATTCTGTAGCCGCCTACTTCTACAACGATCCGGCAATACTCCTGCAGCAGATCGCGCTCCGTTTTCGCATTCAGGCGTGCCGAGTTGATCTCGCTCAGCAGCTTCACCTCGCGCAGATTGCTTCCGAGCGCGACTGCCAGCCGTTTCTCTTCCGTAATGTCCTCGAAGAAGCCCTGGTAGCAGAGCGTCTTTCCATCCGGCCCGGTTATTCTCTTTGCCGTCATCGAAATCCAGATGGGCGTTCCATCGCGCCGTTTGAACTGGCATTGGAAGTCCCGCACTGCGCCAGTCTCTTCCAGCAGCCTTGCGTATTGCGCGCGCTCGACTCCGTCCAGCCACACGTCCCGCGCTGAATCGGAAATTGCCGCCATGCCCTCCTCTGCGGTCTCGTATCCCAGCATTCTCGCTCCGGCCGGATTCAAGGCCAGCGACTTTCCTTGCGGCGACGTCTGGAAGATGCCCTCCGGAGCGTCCTCGAAGATGTCGCGGAACTTCTGCTCGGCATCGCGCATCGCCTGTTCGGCAGCCTTGCGGGCATTGATGTCCTGCACCACGGCGATCAAATGAGCCGGTTTCCCCGCAGCGTCCCGCTGCAGCGAGAGCGTGATGCGACCCCAGGTGGTGCTGCCATCTTTGCGCAGGTAGCGCTTTTCCCAGGCTGAAGATTCGATCTTTCCTGCCACCACCTGCTCGATGGCATTTACGCCCTCGGCCACATCCTCGGGGTGAGTAATCTGCTGGAAAGTCATGCCCGGCAGTTCCTCGGCAGGGTACCCGACGATCTGGGCGAAGCGTGGATTGCAGCGCAAGAAACGGCCGTCAAACCCCGTGTGCACCATCCCCACCGCGGCCTGCTCAAAGGTGGCGCGATACCGCTCCTCGCTGTTGCGGAGGTTAGACTCTGTCTCTTTTTGCGCGGTCGTATCCTGCAACGTTCCGAATAAGCTGCGCACACGGTTCTCATCATCCCTGATCGCTTCGCCTCGCGCGCGCACCCATCGCAACTCGCCATCCGGGCGCACGATCTGCAGTTCCAGATCGTAGGGTCGTCCGCTGGAAAGGCAGCGCCGCACTGCTGCATCCAGGCGCGCCCAGCTCTCCGCCGTGTAAAGCCTCGCGCGCTCGGCATGGGTCGGAGCCGGCAATTTCGCATCGCGGCCCGTGATGCGATACATCCCCTCGCTCCAGGTCGTGATGTCATTGTCGGCGTTCCAGCTCGAACTTCCCGACAGGCCGATGCGTTCCGCTTCTCGCAGGCGCGCCTCGCTTGCAACCAGCCCATCCAGCGCATGCTTCCGCCTGGAAACGTCTTTGCTGAAAACCGACACTCCTGTCGTCCGGCCGTCCAGCACCACGGGATTCAACTGAAACTCGAGCCAGCGTCCGTCGAGCATCAGTTGTTCCGTTCGGAACGTCCCCTCCGCGAGGGCGCGCGCGTAACGATCGCGCCATACGGAAGCCTGATCAGGCCGCAGCGGGTTATAGGCCAGCGCACCTGCCGTCGCGAGTATGCCGAACGCCGCTTCAATATAGGAGGACGCGGCCTTGTTGAACGCGATCAGGCGGTGATTCGGATCCACGGACCACATCGGATCCTGAGTGCTCTCCATCAAAGTGGCGAGTTCTGCCTTCGAGGCAAGCGCAGGCACAGATCCACTGATCTTCTCTTTGCGAACAAGTGACAGCGTCCTGGGCATTGGAGAGGTCCTCTGGGGGCTAGCTTGCCGCAAATTGTACGCCGAATTGTGGAAAACCGGCAGATTACTTCCGTTAACAGTCTGATTCCACACCATTTCCGGAGCCCGGCGCCGCGCTTGCTATCATCAAATCAAGGTCGCTGCCCCGTCGCTCGCGCTGCCTCATGAATCTTCTGACCTCCTCATGACTGTTTCCTCCCAGGCCGCTGTTCCAGCTGATCTCGACGCCGACCGCGTCGAAGACGCCCCGCACACGCACGGAATTCACGCCCCATCCCCCGGCGCCACCGCAACCCTCATCCACGACCTTCGTGAGCTCTTCAAAGTCAAAGTCGTTGGCCTCGTTGTTGTCACGGGTTGGGGCGGCTTCTATCTTGGCTCCATGCAGTGGGGCATCTCCACACTGCAACGCGGCCTGCTCGATGCCCTCTTTGGCATCGGCCTCGTCTCCGCCGGCGCGGGCGCTCTGAACCAATGCCTCGAACGCACCACCGACGCGCGCATGAAGCGCACCGCCAACCGCCCTCTCGCTTCCGGACGCTTCTCACTTGCCACCGGCATCATTGCCGGACTCGCCGCACTTGGTCTCGGAGCCGTCTGGCTCGCTCTCTACACCAATATGCTCACCGTCGCACTGGCGCTGCTCACGGCCTTCACGTACGTTGCCATCTACACGCCGCTCAAACGCGTCACTTCGCTTGCCACCTTCGTCGGCGCATTTCCGGGAGCCATGGGCCCCCTCCTCGGTTGGACCGCCGCCCGTGACCGCATCGAGTGGCCGGGCGTCGCACTGTTCGCCATCCTCTTCGTCTGGCAGTTCCCTCACTTCATGTCCATTGCCTGGCTATATCGCGACGACTACGCGCGCGCCGGCATTCGCATGTTGCCCGTCGTCCAGCCCGACGGATGGTCCACCGTCGTCGAAGCCGTCTTCTACGCTGTGCTCATGATTCCCGTCAGTCTCGCGCCCTGGCGCTTGGGCATGACCGGCGTGCTTTACACAATTCCGGCCACTGCGCTCGGCCTCGTTTATCTCGCCTACACGCTCCGCTTCGCGCGCATTCTCCGCGCCAAAACCGAAGACGAAAGCCGCATGTTGGCCCGCGACCTGCTCAAAGTCAGCGTGCTGTACCTCCCGCTGCTCTTCACCACGCTTATGCTCTGCGCCATCGCAAAATCGTAAGGCACGATATGACCGCCACCGCACCCACCTCCGCTCCGCGCTCCGGCACGGGCCCAGCCATCGCCACCATCCTATGCATCAGCGCGGCGGCCACGGCCTTTCTCTTTTGGCTCATTTACGTTCATCCCGCGCTGGATGTGAGCGGCAAAGAGCTCAGCTTTCTGCCAGCATTGGACGCGATACTGAACGGCTGCGCTGCTGTTGCGATTCTGATGGGCTACCGCTTCGTCCGCGCACGCCGCATCACGGCGCACCGCCGCGCCATGATTACCGCATTCGCGTTTTCAACGGTGTTTCTGGTCTGCTACGTCGGGAATTACGCGCTGCACGGCGAGAGCCATTATCCCGGACACAGTCTTGCGCGCACCATCTACCTGGTCATACTGGTGAGCCACGTTCTGCTTTCCATGGTGGCCCTCCCGCTCGTGCTCGTCACCTTCTTCTTCTCTCTGACCGGGCGGATTCCCACACATCGCAAAGTGGCTCGGTGGACGTTCCCCATCTGGCTTTATGTGTCCGTCACCGGGGTCATCGTGTATGCCATGTTGGCTGCGGCGAAAGGATAGGCGCGCATGACGCCACGCCCAGCGAACGCTGAGGAGAATCGACAGGACGCGCCCGACGACGGCACCCGTCAGCTTCTCCAGTGGGGCGGCTCGATGGTCGGCGCAGGATTATTTTGCGTTCTGCTACTCGTCACCGTACTTGGCGGCTACTCACGCACCGGCGCCAGCACCAACGCCGGCTGGTTTGCGCTCATTGTTGCCCTCATGTGCCTGCCCTTCGGCGGATTGCTGCTGCTGCTCGGATTTGCCAAGTGGCTGCGGAACGTGAGGGAGCGCTCGGACAGAGCAGCGGGCAAACACGAATAGCCGCGCGCACTATCCCGAACTTCGCGGCATTGCCGCAAAACTCGGGATGGAAACGCTTGGTCAAACCAGTCAACTGATCCGCTAGCTTGACGAGTCGTCCGTGCCGGCAGTATCGTCCGCCGCCGCGTCGTCGACCGGTGCATCATCGACGGGTGCTTCGTCGGCAGCCGCTTCCTCAGTGGGCGCGTCTGCTTCGGGGCCGACTGGGTCGCCGTACTGGCCCTCTTCCGCGCTGGCGTCTGCAGTCTGTTCTTCGCCCTGAGCATCGCCGGCGTACATCTGGGCGTCATCGGTAAACCCTGCCGCGGCGTAGCTGTCAGCGGTCGTTGCGTCCTGGTCGGCAGTCTGCTGATCCGAGCTGGCCCAGCTCTCGTCCAGTTGTGCGGTCCAGGTTTCATCAGTGTTGTCCGGTCCGCCTTCGCCTGCCACGGTCTCCGAATCCTGGTACGCCTGCGTCGCATCGTTCGACGCCGCCGTGTAGTCGCCCGCGCTCACGTCCGCGCTCTCCTGCGCCTCGGCCTGTTGCTCCGTTGCCTGGTCAGACTGCAACTGCGAGTTGTCCGCTGGATCACTCGTGCTCGACGCATCCGGGTCCGCCGTCGGATCTGCTGTGGCATCCGGGTCTGTGCTGCCGGTGAGCGTGTCGTCCGGGTATCCTGAACCGCCTGGTCCATCATCCGAAATCGAACTCGAGTCCGGTGAGTACCCGCCTCCGAGGCCCGGCCCGTCATCCGCCGTGACGCCCGAAGATCCATCAGGCGAACTCGGGTCGGTGCCACCTGGCTCCGCCGCGCCGGTTGCCGTCCCTACACCGCTCGGATCTGTCGGGTCAGTCGGGTCCGTAGCCGTCCCTGTGCCGCTTGGATCGGTCGGGTCTGTCGGATCCGTGGCCGTCCCTACGCCGCTCGGATCTGTCGGGTCAGTCGGGTCCGTAGCCGTCCCTGTGCCGCTTGGATCGGTCGGGTCTGTCGGGTCCGTCGCCGTCCATGTGCCGCTCGCATCCGGATCGACGATCCCTTCCTCCACCACCACTACTTCTTCCACGGCTCCTGTCGCATCCGGCGAGCCGCTGCTCCCCAACGGATCGAGAACCACATCGATAATCTCTTCCGTGACCGACCCCGAATCTGAACCGGTCGCGCTCTCTGCAGTGCCCGTGCCGCTTGTCGCACTCGTTGCCGCGGTTTCCTCCGGCACAATCACCACCACTTCCTCAACTTCGCTTCCCTGGCTGTTGCTATCGTCTGGCATGGTGAATCCTCCCTTTCCTGAATCTCTGGATTACTTCTTCCCGCCCGCATGTGCGGGCGGCGCAACTGACTTTTTTGAAGCAACACTCGCCTTTACTGGCGGCGCTGGTGGCTTTTTCGCTGTACCACTCACGGGCACTGCCTGCGGAGCTGTCTTTGCCGCTGCACCACCCGCCGTAGCCGTCGGCGCAACCGGTTTTGCCGCTGCGCTCACGGGAGTCGCCGGCGTAGCCGCACCCGCACCCGCCGCGGGCGTCGCCGCTCTTGGCCGCAAAGTGACCACGGTGTGGCATTGTGGGCAGCGCACATTCAACACCGTCTTGCCTCGCAGCACCGCGAGCGGAATCCGCATTGCGGCCTGGCACTTGTTGCAAATCACGCGAATCGAGTCCGTAGGCGCGGGCACAACTGCCAGCTTCGCAGCCGCTACCTGACCCGCGTTCGCTTGCACCGCCGCACCAACCGGCGCACCCACTCCCGCCTGCGCTACGCCTGCACTCGGAACCGCCGGCCGCACCGCACCAACCACCGCTGCCGCTTTCACCGCCTTCACTGTGCCCACGCCCAATCCCGGCATCGCCTGCATCGGCACAGGCGCCAGCTTCTTGCGCACCGGCTGGATGCTCTGGCTCCAGCGCATCAGCTCCGTTTCGTGCGCCGCCTGACTCAGGAGGTGTAGCCGCCGCGTGGTGTACATCGACGACGATGTCGTCATCTCCGAGAATTTCGTCATCGAGTCGTCGCTCGCGGACTCCTGCTTCAGCCACTCCTCGATGTTCACCTGCTGCAGCAGCCGCGCCGAGCGAATCGACCACGCCAGCAGTACGCGCCGCACCAGCGCTTCGTCGCCCACGGCCATCAATCCCGCTCGGTCGGCGGTAATGTCCGACTGGCGCGACCACGCCATCAGCGGCAGGTCAATTGCTCCCTGAATCAGCTTCGTGGGATTGATCGCGTTGATCAATCCGTTGGAGAGCAGGCCGGTGTGCACGCTCACATCGCCCGCGACAAAACGCAGCACCGTGTTCCACAGCGCGTGACCGGCGCGGCAGTGCCCCATCTCGCGCGCCAGGACGAACAGCAGTTCATCGCCGGCAAAATTAATCAGATGCGAGGTACCCAACACAATAAAAGAGCTATCTTCCGTGCCGTAGGTGTAGGTGTTCCACATCTGATCGCCCGAAATGTAGACGTCCGGCATCTTCGGCAGGCCCAGAATGCGCGCCGCCAGCACCGCCTGGTTCCAGACATCGGTAAACTGCCGGGGCCCCAGCTTAATGGCATTGAAGGTCGACTCGATCCACGGCCGGCCCACTTTGTCGGACACGTTCCGCACCACGGTATGCAGCGCGGAAATGCTCTGCAGCTTCGACATGGCCTGACCGTCCTGCGCCCACAAAAACACCGACCGGTCCATCTGGTACCCGGGCATCAACGGGCGTAGCCATTCGCATGCCGGGCACACAATCTCCGCCGCGCTCAGTCCCGCTCCGCTCCCACCGCAAACCTTGCACGGCGGCTTGCCGTTCGCTGCAAGCGGCACTCCCATGGCCACAGGCTGCGGAGCCATCTGCGCTTCGGCAATCAGTCCGCTTCCGCACATGGTGCAGAACCGTGAGCCGGGCACTCCCGGTCCGTGTCCCTGCGGACAAACCAGCGGTCCAACCACTGTGTCGGCCATGGGCTCTCCTTCTTCCTCGTAGGCAGGTGTGCGGTTTACGCCCTCTGCGCGTTGTGCGCCGTAGATGCTGTTTAGAAATCCTGTGACCCGTGGTTCGATGCAAAGGGGGGAGTCAAATTGCGGCAATTATAGCCAACCCCATTCACAGACACAATGAATGCTTTCAATTCAATTGGAAACGCTCGCAAAAACGCGCCGCCGCCGCTGGGGTTTCTTGCTCCTTTGTTCGCCCGTTCACCTCTTCACTCTTTCACTCGCCTGAAAACACACGGCGCCCAACCCAATTGTCCCCCGACCCTGAGTTGGGCGCCTGAGTTACCCGAGTTTCCGATCCAGCCCCGGGCAACCTCTTCGGCATTCTCCCGCCGATTAATTACATTCCGCTTTGCGCGTTCTCCTCCGGATGCACCACGCGATAGCTCGCGCCTCCGTTCGACCAAACCAGTAGCAAAACGTCCTTGCCCTGCGGCACCGCGTGAATCTGGCTCACAAAGTTGTCGGCGTCCGTCACCGGATGACGATCGACTTCGAGAATCACTTCGCCGGGAGTGAGGCCCGCATCGTCGGCGGCGCTCCCCGGACGCACCTCCGAGATGGCCGCGCCGTGCACCTGCTCCGGTACATGCAGTTGCTGGCGCACGTCAGGCGACAGGTCCGCTACCGTCAGTCCCAGCCGGCCGCGCTGCTCGCCCGCTCCGGTATTGCTGGCTTCTTCGCTCTTCTCTTTCTGAAACTCGCCCACCGTCACCTTCACGCTCGCGGGCTTGCCGTCGCGCAGGATGCCTAGGTCGATCGCGGTTCCCGGCGCGGTTAAGCTCACTGCAACCTGCAGTTCGCGCCCGTCCTCGATCTTCTTTCCATTCAGCTCACGCAGCACGTCGCCGCTCTTCAGCCCGGCATGTCCGGCAGGCGAGTCGGGCGTCACCTGGCTGATGACTGCGCCGCTGGCGTCAGGCAGGTTGAAGAACTGCGCGTTCTCGGGCGTCACGTCGTTCATGCTGATGCCCAGGTAGCCGTGGTGCACCGTGCCGGTCTTGATGATCTGGTCCACTGACGCCTTCGCAATCTCCGAAGGAATCGCAAATCCCGCGCCCGCAAACGAGCCGCTGTTCGAAATGATGAAGGTGTCGATGCCCATCAGTTCGCCATGCGCATTCACCAGCGGCCCGCCGGAGTTGCCGGGATTGATCGCCGCGTCGGTCTGGATAAAGTCGCCCGGCTTGCGCGCATCGTCCGTGTATGGGTTAGGCCGATTGAGCGCGCTGACAATGCCCCGCGTCACCGAAAACTGGAAGCCGAAAGGGCTGCCGAATGCCAACACCGTCTGTCCGGGATGCAATTTGGCCGAGTCGCCCCACGCGATAGTGGGAAGGTTGTGCGCGTCGATCTTGATCACAGCCAGGTCGTTGAGCTTGTCTTCACCGACAAGTTTGGCCGTGAAAACCCGCCGGTCGTTGAGCATCACTCGCATCTCCGTCGCGCCGTCCACCACGTGGTCATTGGTCACAATGTATCCATCCGGCGAAATAATGACGCCGCTCCCCACCCCATGCTCGATTTGGGGCTGCGGTTTCATGCCCTGCCCGCCCGGGCCACCTCGCCCGAAGAAGAACTGCCGGAATCCCGGCGGCAGATCTTGCGGGTCAATGCCGCCAAAGTCCTGGCCGCGTCCTCGTCCGCGCCCGTGTCCCTCACCGTCGCCTTGCTCATCGGGCGAAACCGTCGAGGTCACGGAGACGTTAACCACGGCGGGCGTAACGCGAGCCGCAACCGCTTCCACCGCGTTGTCGAGTGCCACCAGCGAAGAGACGCTCGAGTCGTCCAACGGTCCCGACGCGGCTGCCATCACCTTGTTGTGGTCGATGAAAAATGCAAAGACAAAGAGAAGCGTGGCGAGAACGCCTGCAGGCACCGCCAGCCTCTTCGCTCTTGCTACTAATGAATTAGTTGTAATGAACATGTTCATCTCCATTGGGGTTGAAATTTCTCGTTAGAGTTTGAAAACCAGCCAGCTGCTCTCAGGCTGCGGAGCGGGGAGCCGGTCATCGTCTTCTGCATGCGCCGGTGTTGAACCGGGCGCAGAACTCATGGGATACACCGCAATAATCAGCCGCGTAACGGTGATCCGCGTAACTGTCCGCCTGCCTGCTGGATCTGTGGCCTCCGCAGATTGCCGCTGCGCGTTTGCATCCGTGCCGTAATCGGAAGTCAGTCGGTGATGGCAGTGCGAAGTTCGTACCTCTTCCCACGTGGTCAGTTCCACATACTCAGGCTGCCCGGCAGGGTCCGAACCCACATCCGGCATCTCCGCCCTCGTCATCACCTCACGCGGCGCGGCGTGGTCCACGAATGCCACCTGACTTTGCGGTGCGTCAGTCGGCTCCGTCAATTTCGCCACGGTCCGATGCGCAGCAACCGGAGTCGAAGCCGCGATCTCATGACCCGCAGGCAAAACGGCCTTCGTTTCTACGACCCGGAAGCTGGAATCAGCACGCGCCAGTTGAGTCTGCATCTTCGCCGTCTTCGCCGCGGGAACAAAGGCCACTACTTGCGGGCAACGTGCCAGTTCCACGGCCGCAATCAGCAGACTGCACCCGGCGACACCAACAAGTGCGCGCGCCGCCATAGGATGAAGCACCTGTTTACGCGCCAGAATGCTGTAGACGCGGCGCACCAGCTCGGGACGGCGTCCAAATGCGCCAAGCGAAAGTGCGTGGGCGCGGCGACGCTGCAATCCACGTTCAGCCAGGTTCGTGAGGCATTCCGCGTAAGCGTGCGGCGCTTGTGTCCTGTGCACCACGCCCTCGTCGCAAGCCATCTCGCGCTCGCGGCACAGGCGGCCTTCGATCCAGATCAGCGCCGGATTCAACGGGAACAGAACCAGAGCCAGCTTCTGGAATAAATTGGTCCAATCGTCGCGCCGGCGCAGGTGCTCGGCCTCATGCAGAACCACTTGCTCCAGTTCGCCGGGCGTCAAGCGCTCAAAGAGCCAGTCGGGAATGAGAATGCGCGGTGCCAGGAAGCCGATCACGCTGGGGCGGTCGAGCTTGCCCGTCGTACAAAGCTCCACCGGACGCCGTGTCGGAGAGACAGCAGCAAGCAGAACGCGTAAATGCGCCTCTATTTCAATCGGTGTCGCCGAATTCCACAGCCTGCGCAACTGCAGTGAGTGAAGGACGAGGTCGGCCGCGCGCATCAGCGATGCCACCAGCCACAACGCGGCAATGGCCAAGGCCCAGCGGCTATCGAGCCGGAACCATGACGTGGGCGCCGATGCGCCGGGCAGCGCGTTGACCGCGATTGCGGCCGCTCTGCCTTGTGCAAACCAGGGCAGGAACTGTAGACCCACAACCGCCGCGAACGCCGCAGCCCACACAGCGAAGCGACGCGCGGCGCCTATATTGATATGAAGGCGCGGCGTCATCCAGAAGCAAACCCCAAGGACCAATGCGATCGCCGCGCCCTGCCACAGGGCCGCAACCGCTACAGGCGCAATGCTCTGCGCCAG
>JBEKEP010000089.1:0-17459 GCA_050013775.1 Occallatibacter sp.
AACCTTCAAATTTCGCGGAGATTTTATGTTTTCAGGCCGGAACTCGCGGAACTCAAAGAGGCGCGGCGCGCGGCAATATGCCGGAGGCACACGGGCAGTTTATGTCTCCAGTATGTCTCCAGCGTGGACCGGATTTCTGGGACCCGCATGGATATTGGCGATTCGCGCGGTTTTCACTTTTTGCATCGGAAAGTAGTTGCGAAAGATTGATTGCACGTTTTTCGCGCGCTCACGCTTCCCGATTTCCTTCAGCTCGGCGCCTTTATTTCTTTTCTTCGGAGGCCGCTTTCGTTTTCTTATCCCACCCCTGAAACGCCGAGTAGTCGCCCGCATCCCACGCCTCGCGAAGTCCGGGTGCGCTTAGATCCCAGTCAGGGCGGACCTCGCGCATCACCGAGCGCAGGTCGTGCCAGAGGTCGCTGATGGAAGGCCGGCCCCAAAACCAGTAGCCGTTGTAAATGCTGTACACCACGAGGCCTGGCTTGAGAACCAGCGTGTGCGGGATCATCGGATTGTGCTCAGGGTCCGTGTACTCCTGAATCTCCAGGTCTTTCTGAACCTTTCGTTCAGGATCGGACAGAAACGTCCACTGTGCGCCCAGCGACGCGCGGAATTCCTGCAGGGTGTGGTGGTCGTCGGTAGAAATCGTGACGATCTGCGTATATGCGACCGCGATCTTCGGATAGAGCAAGACCAGGTCCCGATGTTGCTGATGTTCCTTTGGGCAGTAGTGGCCACGCGCGAGCGTAAGGATCAGCGGATCGTCGCCCTGCAATTCACTTAGCTTTCGCGGTGTACTTGTGTGGTCGGGCAATTCGTAATCGGGGAATTTACTTCCGGGCACAATATCAGAACGCATAGTGGGGCTCCTAGCTGGACTCGCATCTGGTTAGATGCTTTCAATAGACGACGTGTCAAGTCGAGTGCTGGCGGAGCCAGCTATTAGAACCGATCATCAGTTGCAGTCGAAACGCTACTCCCCGTACGGCACCCAAACGTTTTTCACCTGCGTGGCATGTTGCAGGAACCACCGTCCCTCGGCCTGCGCTGGATTGAACCAGTCGTACTCGTGGCCGTCGTTGGTCCACACCTGCTTCATGTTGCCGATCGAAGCGCTGCGCACAAACGTCGCTTCCTCATTCGAGCGGAAGCACCATACGGCTTCGATACCGTCGTGCTCGGCCAGCGTCTTGGCCAATTCCGCGGGCTTTCCTGCCACCAGATTCACCACCCCGCCCGGAACGTCGCTTGTGTCCAGCAGTTGGTACACGTCGCCGATGATGAGCGGATATTTTTCCGAAGGCACAGCGACCACCGTGTTGCCCACCGCAATCGCCGGCAGCACCAGCGAGAGCAAACCCAGCAGCGGAGCTTCCGACGGCGCAAGAATTCCAATCGCGCCCACCGCCTCATTCATGGCAATCGCAACGTTGCGTCCCGGCGGATTGTGCACCAGGCCGTCGTACTTGTCGGCCCAGCCGGCATAACAGAAGGTGCGCTGCACCGCGAGATCCACTTCAACCGCAGCCTGCTCCTCGCCCACCGCGCGCGCGAGCCTGCCTGCAATCTCATCGCGGCGCTGGATCATGTTTTCCGCAAGGTAGTAGAGAACCTGCGCCCGATTGTGCGCGCTGGTCTTGGCCCAGCCCGTAGCATTGCGCGCGGCTTCGACTGCGTTGCGAATGTCCTTGCGATTGCCCAGCGGCGCTTCGCCCAGCAGCTCGCCCTCGCGCCCGTACACCGGGAAGGAATACCCCGAGTCGGGCCGCGCCTGCTTGCCGCCGATATACTGCTTCACGGTCCGATCGATCAGTGAACTCGCCGGCGTAATGCCGTCTTCCTCATCGGGAGTCTCCAGCTTCACTGCTTTCGCCGGCGCCGCAGGCAGTGCGTGCAGCCACTTCGGTGTCAGGTACTCGAGCATGCCCTCGCGGCCGCCTTCGCGCCCGTAGCCCGATTCGCGATAGCCGCCAAACCCGCACGCCGCGTCGAATTGGTTGGTCGAATTCACCCACACCACGCCCGCCTTCACCTGCGATGCCAGGTCCAGCGCCACGTTGATGTTCTCGCTCCAAACGCTCGCAGCCAATCCATACACGGTATTGTTGGCCAGTTCCGCGGCCTCGGCCGGAGTGCGGAAGGTCATCGCCACCAGCACCGGTCCAAAAATCTCTTCCTGCACCACGGTCGCCGCCGGGTGCACATCCGTCAGCAGCGTCGGCGGATAGAAGCTGCCTTTCTCCGGCATGGCATGACTCGGCTGCCAGCACTTCGCCCCTTCGGCCACGCCGTCATCGACCATCTTCTTAATCGACTCCAGCTGCACTGGCGAAACAATCGCGCCAATATCGATCGCCTTGTCGAGCGGCGGTCCCACGCGCAGCGTTTCCATGCGCGCGCGAATTTTGGTGTAAAGGGTTTCGGCCACGCGCTCCTGCACCAGCAGCCGCGATCCCGCGCAGCACACTTGCCCCTGGTTGAACCAGATCGCGTCGACCAGCCCTTCGACCGCGGAGTCAAGATCGGCATCATCGAAGACCACGAACGGCGACTTCCCACCCAGCTCGAGCGACAATTTTTTCGGTGAGTTGGCCGTTGCCTTGCGAATGATGCGCCCCACATCGGTCGATCCGGTAAATGCCACCTTGTCGATCCCCGGATGCTCAACCAGCGCCTGGCCCGTCTTCGCGTCGCAGGTCAGCACATTCAGCACGCCCGGCGGCAGGCCCACTTCCATGGCCAATTCGGCAAACGCCAGCGCCGTCAGCGGCGTATATTTTGCCGGCTTGATCACCACCGTGTTGCCCGCGGCCAAGGCCGGAGCCACCTTCCAAGCAAACATCAGCAACGGAAAATTCCACGGAATCACCTGGCCCACAACTCCGCACGCGGTGTACTGCGGGAACTCCTGCTCCAGCATCTGCGCCCAACCCGCGTGGTGATAAAAATGCCGTGCGACCAAGGGAATATCGATGTCGCGGCTCTCCCGGATTGGCTTGCCGTTGTCCATCGTCTCCAGCACCGCCAGCCGCCGCGCATGCTTTTGCACCTGCCGCGCGAGAGCATACAAATACCGCGCCCGCTCGTACCCGCTCAGCGCCTGCCATCCCGGCTGCGCCTTGCGCGCCGCCGCCACCGCGGCCTCCACGTCGTCCGTGTTGCCCTTGGCTACCTCGGCCAGCACTTCGCCCGTCGAGGGATCGCTGGTCGTCTGGTATTCGCCGCTCTTCGGCGCAACCCACGCGCCGCCGATGAACTCTTCAAACCGGCGATGGTGCCGCTCCAGCCACGACACCGCTTCCTTCGGATCCTCCGGCGCGGCACCGTACTCCATGGTGTAGAACTTTTCGGTGATGCTGCTCATCTTTTTTCTCCGGCGCTCGGCTCTGAGCGCGACAAATCAAATCAACGGATGCCGCGGCTCAGATCCGCAGAGCCGTTGCGACATTCCCTCAAAAACTTTGCGGCGTCTTGCGCATCAGAAGCGCACGATGCCGCCTTAACGAAGAAGATCAGGAACAGCACCAGCTCCAATACGTCGGCGCCGATGGCCCACGACCTGGGCGCAATTTCCGAAATGCAAAAACGTGCGGCAACAGTCGTGAGAAGCAGCGACATCCAAATGAGGCACCCGCGCTGGGCGGATCGCAAATCAGCTTCCGCTGTGGCAATCCAACTCCGTTGGAGTTCGACCTTTGATTCCTGCTCCATCGATGCCTCTTCCTACGCAATCGGATGCCGATAAGTCGCCGAGTAATGCCCCGTCAAATGATGCTCCAGTTGCCGCTCGATATCGCCCAGCATGCCGCTGGCGCCGATGCGAAACAGCGATGGCTCCAGCCACGGCCTGCCCAGCTCGTCCTTCATCAAGGCCAGCCAGTCCGTCGCCTGCTTCGCCGTGCGAATGCCGCCCGCCGGCTTGAATCCCACCGCCATCCCCGTCCGCTCGGCATAGTCGCGGAGCGCCCGCACCATCACCAGCGAAACCGGCAGCGTCGCGTTCACGCTTTCCTTGCCTGTCGACGTCTTGATAAAGTCCGTCCCGGCCATCATCGCCACCCAACTGGCCCGCGCCACATTGCGCAGCGTCATCAGGTCGCCGGTTCCCAGAATGGCCTTCATGTGTACGTTCGGCCCGCACGCCTCGCGGAACGCCGCGACTTCGTCGTAGAGCGCCTGCCACTCGCCGCTGAAAACATGCGCGCGCGTGATCACAATATCGATCTCCTCCGCTCCCGCTTCCACCGAGCGGTGAATCTCCGCCACGCGTTCGGCCAGCGGATTCAGCCCGGCCGGAAACCCTGCCGAAACCGCTGCCACCGGAATCCCCGATCCCTCCAGCGCCTTCACCGCCGTCTCTACAAACACGTGATACACGCACACCGCGCCCACCGTCAGGTGCAGATCCTCAATGCCGAGACCCTCCACAATGTGCCGCTGCAGCGGGTTGCGCGCCTTGGCGCACAGCCGCTTGACGCGCTCGACCGAGTCGTCGCCGCTCAGCGTAGTCAGGTCCATGCACGCAATCGCGCGCAGCAGCCACGCCGCCTGGGTGTCTTTTTTCACCGTGCGCCGCGCCACCTGCGTCGCCGCGCGCCGCTCCACCGCACTGGTGTTCACCCGCACCTGGTCGACCCAGTCCAGATTGAGAGCCATGCGCCGGTTGGGTTCGAGCGTGCGTCCGTTCAGCACCACCGGAATCGCTTGCACGGTATGCGCGCCGTTACTTGTTGCGCTGTTATGTGTTGATGTGATGGGTTGGAGTGCCATATTTCTTTCTCCACAATGGAACTGAGATTTCGATGCGAAAAAACACTGGCCCCTCCGTCGTGCAGAGGAGCCTCGCCAAGTACCTATCAGAACAAGAAGGATAAATCCGCCGCATCCGCAAAGCAACTGCGCCGGCACGCGCTTCATCCCGCGAAGGTGGTGCGCTCTCCCCTGCGACAGTTATGTATGGATAGAAGCCAAGCCCGCAAAGCGGGCAAAAGACGGTAGCCCCAGGCGCAAGCCTGGGGAACTGATTGCAATGCTGACGCCAGCCCCCGCAGGGGGCGTAAGAGCGGCAATTTTGTTCACTGCGAGGTAACTGCCGGATTGGCGACAATCCCCCCACAATCCTCGAATAAGCACCGATGATAGCTTTCAACGGGGCAAAGGACTGTTTTCTTCATTCGACTTCCAAGTTCAGGGACCATCTTGCGTTTGGGCATATCTTCCAATTACTGGCACCAGGAATGACCATTCCCCATGGCGTCTTAGCCTGCGTATAGTGCTAAAAGAAGCCTCCCCGATTCAGGAGATAACGCCTTGTCACGACCCTTTCGCGCCGCTCTCCTTCTCGCTGTGATTACGGCACTCAGCATCGCCGGGGCGGGACAGGCGGTGCGCCCTTCGCAATCGGTGCCCACGCAGATTGACGCCGTGCCCATCACGCTTGGCCAATCCGTGGTTCCACTCTATGGGCCGTGGAAGTTTCAAATTGGCGACTCGCCTATAAATCCGGTAACAAGCGCGCCGCTCTGGTCCGAGCCGGACTATGACGACTCGACGTGGGAGTCGGTGGACCTGAGACCAAAACAAGGTACGGTGGATCCGTTTACCGGGGACCCGGCATACGTTCCGGGATGGACAACGAAAGGTCACGCGGGATATTGGGGTTGGGCATGGTATCGCATTCGCGTATCCATAGCGGCGAGGCCAGGCGATCAGACAGCGATCGCAACTTTTGGATGGGCGGACGATGCCTACCAGCTGTTTGACAACGGTGTGCTGTTGGGAAGCTCGGGCAAATTTCCTGAGCCCGGCAAACCGCCCACAGCGTATTTCACCCAGCCCGCCATGTTTATGTTGCCGCAACACCCTTCCAATGTTCGGTCAGGGCTTGGAGGCGCCGAGCCCAGCGCGCCTGTCACAGAGGTGCTGGCGTTCCGCATGTGGATGGGGCCCGTACGGCTTTCGCATCACCCATTCTCCGGCGGATTCCATTACGCCCCGGTGCTGGGCGAGAGCGGAGCCATCGCGGAGAAGAATCATACGGAATGGCTGGAACTGATCCAGGAATATGCATTCGCCGGTTTCCTGGGAGGACTTTTTCTCCTGCTGACCATCGTGGCTGCGAGCCTGATCGCATTCGATCGTTCGGACCGAGTGTATTTGTGGGTGGCTGCCGCGTTTCTATTGGCGGCGCTCCGCGAATGCATCTTTTCCCTTGCAAACTGGACTCAACTGGTGAGCATTCGAGAGTTTTTTCTGGCCCTCGAGGTTTTCATCGCTCCGCTGGCAATCGCCGTTTCGACCACGGTGTGGTGGAAATGGTTTCGTCTGCGGCGCCCAGCGTGGGTTCCAAAGACCATAGCCACGCTTACGGTGCTTGACATGGTCTTCGAGCTATTGGGAGAAAATCTGCTCTACGATATTCCCAATTCGACGGGCCTGGTCTTTCATGCATTGTCAGAGGCGGTACGGCTGGGGTTGCTGGGCTTGCTTGCGTTCGTTTCCGTTAAAGGAATTCGCGAACAGGGACGAGAGGGTTGGCTGGTGCTTCCCGCCGTCGTCCTCATGGCATTCGCGCAGTTCCAAACCGAGCTGATCAGCTTGCATATGCACGGAACATTCTTCGCTTTTGGCACTGTTTTTTTCTACAGCGAGGCTGCCGACCTGGCTTTGGCTGCAGTAACTGCCTTGCTGCTTCTACGGCGCCTCGCGTTGTCGATCCAGAGGCAGCGTCAAATGGCACTCGATGTGAAGCAGGCGCAAGAAGTGCAGCAGGTGCTCATTCCTAAAGAGCAGGCTCCGATTCCGGGGCTTGCCATTGAAACCGTGTATCGTCCGGCGCGCGAGGTCGGCGGAGATTTCTTCCAGATCGTCCAACATCCCACAGATGGAAGTGCGCTCATCGTCGCAGGAGACGTAGCGGGCAAAGGTCTGAAGGCCGGAATGCTGGTGGCGCTACTGGTGGGAGCCACTCGCACGGCGACGGATACGAGCCTCGATCCGGCGTTTGTGTTGGGTGTGTTGAACAAACGGTTGACACGTCGCGGAGATGCGCAGGCGACATGTCTCGCGCTCCTCATTGCAACCAATGGTGATGCCACACTTGCGAATGCGGGTCACATGGCTCCCTACCTGAACGGCGAAGCGCTCCCCATGGAAGGTGCGCTGCCGCTGGGGATGGTGGAAGCGGCTGAGCCTTCGTTGATGCGCTTCAGGCTGGCTGTGGGTGACAGACTGCTCCTCATGTCCGACGGCATAGTCGAGGCGACTGACGCCAATGGGGAACTCTTAGGCTTCGAGCGGGTGCGGGAACTGGCGGGCTCGGCGACCAGTGCTGCCGACGTTGCCGCGGCCGCCCAGCGCTTCGGCCAGGAAGACGACATCAGTGTCATCTCCGTCACCCGAACCGCTGCAATAATGCAGGCTTTGCCCTGAGCGAGTTCCCACAGACCCCTTACCATTCCAGCCGCAGCAGCGAAACCGCCTGTCGCGGAACCGCGATCGTGATCGTCACCTTGCCGCCAGCCACCTCGAGCCACTCGGGCGAAGTAAGCAATTGCAACTGCCCGGCCGCCTTCAATTGCGCGGTTTGCTCCGCGGTCGGCGCCTGCGGTGAGCCCATCTGTTTCCACGCAGTGAACGAGTTGCTGTGCGTCTCATCGATCCGGAATTGCTCGAGCTGCACTCTCTTTATTCCCGGCGGAATTCCCGCGATCGTCACTTGCACCTCGGCGCCCGGCGCGGCCAAATCGTCGTCGTGATAGTTCCACACCATCACCGCCGCTGCATGTCCCGACTTGGTCGCGAAGGCGTCCACATCCGGCGCTTGCCGCACGCCCGTCTTGACAAGCTCCTCAAGCGGAACCTCGCACGAGCTAGTCGTCATCACCCGCTCGCCGGCCATCAGCCCCGTCATGCGGAAGAGATTCAGAATCGGCTTATCGATGCCGTGCGTCGCCAGTGTTCGATAACCCTCGAAGTAGCCCCCATTTTCAAACTCGAACGACCACGACAGCATCGCCATCAGGTTCACGCTGTTCTTATCCTGCAAATCGAATAGCGCCTTCACCGCCGTCGCCGTATACGCCGCATACAGAGGCCCATTCCGGTAGGCGTTCGCCGGATTCTCCTTCGCCGAGCACGCCGCGCACCCCTCCGGATCCGCCTCGCTCAAAATGATCGGCAAATGCCGCAGCTCCGGATGCTTCGCCACAATCTCAAATCCCGTTTCAGCTGCCTGCAGCTCACGAGAAATCCCCATCCGCACATGCCCATCGACCATCGCCGGGCTGCCCTTGGGATGGAACGAGATAAAGTCCAGCGGAACCGGTTTGCCATTGGCTGCGCTTTTGTCGTGCAGGCAATGTTCCAGAAAGATCTCAAGAAATGCGCTTGCCTTGGCGCCGGCCGGCCCCGTGCTCGCCGGTCCGCCAACAATCGCGCCGGGCAGTGCTGCTCTCACGCCTGCAACCGCATAGTCGTAGAGCTTGAAGTACTCGGCCGGCGTTCCGTGCCAATAATCGATGTCCGGCTCATTCCACACTTCGAAATACCAGGTGCTCACTCGCTCCCGGCCGTAGCGCTCGACAAGGTGTTCGGTGTACTTCCGCACCAGCTCGCCCCACATTTTGTAGTCCTTGGGCGGATTGTTCGAAGCCCCTCCCATGGTGTGCGCCGGATAGTGCAATTGGTATGTGCTGATCCCCGGCACCGTCGCGGCCAGGTCTTTCGGCATATAGCCCAGCTCCACCATCGGCCGCACGCCCGCCTTCGCAAACTCATCGAAGGTTTGATCGGTGATGGTGAAGTCGTAGACCGGTTTGCCGTTTTCGTCGAGCCTGAAAACATTCGACGAGCTCCACTTCAGCTCCGGCACGCCGTTGCCTGAAGTCAGCAGGTGGTGGGCGCGAATCGTCACCGGCGTCGCGCTCAAGTCATGCAGCTCGCCGAGCAGTTGCTCGCCGAACGGCATGGTCGTGTAGTTCGATTCGTCGTAGCCAAACCAATTCGTGATCGGCTTGTAGCTGCCCACTGGTTTCGCAAGATCAACCTGAATGACCACCGGCTCGACGGTCACCGGCTGAATGGTCCCCGGATTTGACGCTGGCGTCTGCCCTTCAGCAACGCCCACAGCCATTGCCGCGCAGATCAGAAAATCGGAGATCTTCATCATGCAATCCGCCCGCTACGGTTTGAGCACCGTCAGTCCCTGAACTCCCGCGAAGCGCTTTGCGTTGAGCGTCACTACGGCCGCGCCGCATTCCAGCGCCGTCGCCGCAAGAATCAGATCGTGCGGACTCACCCTCTGGCCGGTGGTTTCCAGGTCCGCCCACAGGCGCGCGTGCTGCACCGCCGCCATCTCGGTGTAGGGAACAATCTCAAAAGCGAGCAGCGCCTTTTGCAAGAACTTCTGCCGCCGGGCGCGATGCATCCCCGTGGCGCGTTCCACGCTGCGCCACAGTTCCGCCACCGTAATGGCCGCCAGTTTGATCTCGTCATCTGGATGTGCGCGCAACCACGCATCCAGATCCAGCGCCTTGCGCTCCGCCTGGATGATCACATCAGCATCGATCAAAAACGCCATGGCTTGCTCTGTGCCGGCATGGAGCCGCGTGCCTGTTCCAGATCGTGAAGCCAGGAGGTCGCTTCCTCCGCTCCCGGGTGGACATCCTCCACGGCCTTGCGCAGGGCGGCAGCTACTTCCACCCCGCGCTCCGGCTTGCGCACCGCCGGCACAATTCGCGCCACAGGAGTGCCATTCTTTTCCAGAATGAAGGTCGTGCCCTGGTAGTGCGCCCGGTTCACGCAATCGGCGAAGTTTCTTGAGGCTTCAGTGACACTAATCGAGACAATTTCCATAAAATCAGATTATCAGACTTTCATTAAATTCGTCCTAACGCCAATATCCATGCGCCTTTCCCGTCTCACTCGCCGGTGAGCCGCTCCAGAAGCGCGTCAAAATCCTCAAGGCGCGCATACTCGATAACCACCTTGCCGCGGCCGTTGTGATCCTCGATCGTAACCTTCAGCCCGAGCGCTCGTTGCAGCTGTTCCTGTGCGTCACGCACGTTGGGATCGATGGGCGGCTCCGCCTTGGGCTCTTTCTTGCTCCTGCGGCTGGGGTCAATCAGCCCCTGCACGTAACTCTCGGTCTGGCGCACCGACATGGAGAGCGCCGCAATGCGCTGCGCCGCCTTTTCCATGTCCTCCGCATGTTCCAGTGCCAGCAATGCGCGCGCGTGGCCGAAGGTCAGTTCCCCGGCCTCGACACGATTCTGTATGGATGCAGGTAACTTCAATAAACGCATGAAGTTAGCGACTGTAGCACGTTCTTTTCCCGTGCGCTGCGCCATCTGTTCCTGGGTCATGTGGAACTCGCGTCCCAGGCGCTCAAAGGCCCGGGCCTGCTCCATCGGGTTCAGGTCGGCCCGCTGCAAGTTCTCGACGATCGTGATCTCCATCGCCTGTTCGTCGGAAACCTGCCGCAGCATCGCTGGGACAGTGGTCTTGCCGGCCATCTGCGACGCGCGCCAGCGCCGCTCGCCCGCAATCAACTGGAAGCGTCCGCTCGCCAGTGGCCGAACCAGCACCGGCTGCACCACGCCATTGGCGGCAATCGAAGCGGCCAGCTCCGTCAGTTGTTCCTGGTTCACCTGGGAGCGCGTTTGAAAAGGATTGGGGTCGATCTGGTCGATAGGAATTTCGCGCGGCTTGCCGCCTTCAACCTCGGCTGCAGGCGCGGAATGTACGCGGGGAAGCAGGGAATCGAGCCCTTTGCCGAGTGCGCGGCGTTTGGGATCGGGAACAGCGACGTTAGTCATACAGAATCCTCAATCTAATCAGTGCCCGCCGCAGCAGGCCGAATTTCATGTGGGTTGCCCCACCCTTGCCGCGCCTTTGTTCGTGCGGCCAGGGCGGGTAGCATGCCCGCCGTCCTCGAGCCGCTTATGAATACGGCCAGAAGGTCATTTTGGCATGCGGGCGCGTTGGCGCCATTAGTTTGCGTTCCGCTGCCCGCGGACTTTCCATGTGGTTGCGGGCCAGGAACTCCCCCGTCAACTCGAAATAGGCCTCAGTGCCGCGCGAGCGCGGATCGTAGAGCGCCACTGGCTTGCCGTGGCTCGGAGCCTCCGCAAGACGCACATTGCGAGGAATCACGGTGCGATACAGAATGTCGCGAAAATACTCGCGGAGCGTCTCTGTCACCTGCTGCGCAAGGTTGGTGCGCTCGTCGTACATAGTCAGCAGCACGCCCTCGATGGTCAGGCTAGGGTTGTAGGCCGCGCGCACCCGCTCCAACGTCGAGACCAGCTCCGAAATTCCCTCCAAAGCAAAATATTCCGCCTGCAATGGGACGATCAGCGTCTCCGCTGCGGAGAGAACATTGAGCGTAAGTAGATCCAGGGCCGGCGGGCAATCCAGAAAAATCAGCTCGTAGCTGTCTTTGATCGGCTCAATGGCTTGCCGCAAACGCAGCGCGCGGTCCTCTGCGCCAGCCAGCTCGATATTCGCGCCCGTCAGGTTCTTCGAGCCCGGCAGCAGCCAAAGCCGATCCACCTCCGTCGGAAGAATCACCTGCTCGGCCGCGCTCTCTCCGGAGAGAACGTCGTAGACGGAATGGCGATTGTCATCGCGCTGAAAACCCAGTCCCGACGAAGCATTGGCCTGCGGATCGCAGTCAATCAGGAGCGTCTTGATCCCCTCCAGGGCCAGGCATGCAGACAAATTGATGGCCGTGGTGGTCTTGCCAACGCCGCCCTTTTGATTGACGATTCCGACGATCTTTCCCATGGCATTCCAGACTAACGGGAGATACCGCGTCGCGCACCTGCACTTGCGTTGTGGGAAACAGGGCGTAGCTGTGGAAAGCGCCCCGGGAGCCGACCGGCCCTTATCGGGCAAGCGCTTGTCGTGAAAGAGGTTTGATTCAGTTGCGAAAATTGCGGCAGAGGACCAGCAAAAACGGTCTCGTGGTGGAAAACTACCCGTTCACCAAGGCCGATTTTCTGTTTCCGCTTAACCTGTACCAATTCGGTACTGGGCCCAAATCGGGATCAAGCAGCAAACTTGTTCCACGTGGAACACCTGCCACCTCAGCGAATCCTCACACCTACAGTCACACTCACACTCACACTCGCATTGTTCCACGTGGAACAACGTTTGGCACAACGCACACGATCGGGGCGAAAGCGCGCGATTTGCCCCCTTCCGTGACCTGTGCACCCAGAGGCAAACCGTTAGTCACTTGCCGGCATCCATCTGAAAGAGATACAAGACATGGATGCTGCTGCCCTTATAAGCTAGGCCTTTCCATCGGTGAAACATTCGAGGTAGCCGCACCTATCTTTCCCAGGCACCAAAGAGAGTAGAGAAAAATGAATTCCTCAGGGCCTATCCGCAAAAGCTTGTTCTCCCTCAAGCGTCGGCAAACCATTCAAGGGGCACTTGCCCTAGCCGCTTCCTCTCTCCTGCCAGGCTGCGGATCCGCAGGCTCTTCTGATTCTACGGGCGGCACCGGCGGAAACGGCGGCGGTTCTACAAACACCCAGCCCACCCCCTCCGGCCCCCTCACTACCGCCTCGCTCTCCGTCACCGCAACCTCTGCCGGATCTATCGGTTCAGCCTTCGCTGGGCTTTCCTACGAGAAAAGCACCCTCTACGAAAACCCCTATCTGTTCACCGGAACAAACGCCAATCTCATCGCCCTGTTTAAGCTCATCGGTCCCAGCATCCTGCGTATCGGCGGCAATTCCGTGGACCGCAACGTTTGGACGCCCTCCGGTGCCGGCCAGACCGCCGGCCAAATCGCACTGAGCGACGTAAACGCCCTTGCCGCCTTCGTTAAGGCCGCCGGTTGGCAATGCCTCTACGGCATCAACCTCGGCGGTGCAGGCCCAGTCCCTTACACCAGCGGCTCCGTCGTGGCCGCCACCACCCCCGCGCTCGCAGCCGAAGAAATCGCTTACGCCTACCAGGCCTTCGGCTCCTCTCTCTTCGGCTTTGAGATCGGCAACGAGTGCGACCTCTATGGAAGCTCCTACTTCACCGGCGCAACCTGGAATCTCTCCACCTTTGAAGCCCTCTGGACCCAGTTCCGCACTGCAATCGTTGCCCAAACCCCCGCCGCCGCCTCTCTCTGCACCGGTCCGGCCGACGCCGGTAGCGAATCCTCCTGGACCGTTCCCTTTGGCCAGTACGCGACAAGAAACGACATCTCCCTACTCACGCAGCATTACTACCGCGGCAACGGCCAGTCCGCGGGCTCGACGGCCGCCAACTTGGTCACGCCCGACACCTCGCTCGTCAGCGATCTGCAGACGCTCAACACCGGCGCAAAAGGCATCGGCGTTCCCTTCCGTATGTCCGAATGCAACTCCTACTACAACGGCGGCGCCGACGGCGTCAGCGATGCCTACTGCTCTTCGCTCTGGATCATCGATTATCTCTTCGACTGTGCGCTGAACGGCGCAGTTGGCGCCAACTTTCACGGCGGCGGCAATAGCGACGGCTACACGCCCATCGCCGACTCCGGCGGCGCAGTAGTCGAGGCCCGGCCCGAATATTACGGCATTCTTCTCTTCACGCTCGCCGGCCAGGGCACGCTCTACTCCACGAGCCTCTCCGGCATCGGCAGCCTCAACATCACCGCCTATGCGGTAAAAGCCTCTTCCGGAGCCATCAACATCATCGTCGTCAACAAAGATAGTGCGCAAAATCTCCAGCTCACCATCCAGCTCCCGCAAAGCGCCAGTTCCGCATCGCTGCTTGAAATGACACAACTCACCACGGGCGCCAGCGGGCCCAGTCTCAGCGCAACTTCAGGCGTAACGATTCAGGGAGCGAGCGTGGGCGCAAGCGCATCCTTCTCGCCGGGCACTGCCTATGTCCTCAGCACCACAGGCACGGAGCTCACCTGCTACGTCCCCTACCTCAGTGCAGTTTTGATTCAGATTCCGTAAGCACTGCTTGCCCTTCCGCTCCGGAAGAGCGTTCGGGAATAGCCCAGGGTGAAGTCCTCAGTGCGGTCTTGACTAAGATTCCGAAATACGGCCCGCAGAGCGGTCGAAAGATGGTAGCCCCAGGCGTAAGCCTGGGGAAACAGCGCAAAACCCGCACCGCCAGCCCGCATGTGCGGGCGTAAGAACCCACGCTTCTTCCCGGAGGGTGAAACCCGTCCGTCGTCAAATTGCATTGTTATTTTTGTAAGATTCTTAGACCCGCTATTTAATCTTCGCGCGCGCGGCGCGAGCCCATAGCCAAAATGCGCATCGCGCCGCCCGGCAGCAGCTTCTCGGCCGACCACGAAAATCCCTTCCCGGCGGCGAGCTCGAGTCCTTCGCGTTCGTTCGTCGTCGTCATCAGCGCTAGCCATCCTGAAGGCGCAACCAGCGGCACCGCCGCCGCAACGGCCTTCGGCATTTTGTCGACCGCTCTCAAAACGACACAGTCAAAAACAGTACGAAGCGTCTCGGCGCGCCCAGCATGAACCTTCGCCTGGATCCCCAGCACACGCACAGCTTCCTGCAAAAACGCGGCTTTCTTGCCCTGCGATTCAGCCAGGGTCACGACAATCTCCGGCCGGCAAAGCGCAATGGGAATCCCCGGCAGCCCTGCGCCCGATCCAAAGTCGAGCAGGGTCGCGATCCCCAGTGGCAATACGTTGCTAACTATAATTGATTCAACTAGATGTCGTGATATAATGCCTTCCTGATCGCGAACCGCACTCAAATTGAGGCGTTCATTCCAGCGAACAAATAGCGAAAGATAATCCTCAAACCGGTCGGCCGTCTCGTCGTCCAGCGGCACCAGACCAGCCGCCGTCAGAAGCGCCTGCAGCCGTGTCTTCGTCTCGCTCGCGCTCATCGCTCAGTTCCCGCTCTTGGCACTTTCGAGTGCGGGCGGCCGCCACTCCGTTGCCGCCTGCACAAACGCAGAGAAGATAGCGCGCGAAAATCCGCTCTGCCCATACGTCCGCTCAGGATGCCATTGCACGCCGACGACAAAGTGATCCGCTGCATCGAGCTCCACCGCTTCAATTACGCCGTCGCCCGGCGAAACCGCGCTCACCCGCAAATTGTCGCCCGGCGTACGAATCGCCTGGTGATGGCTGGAGTTCACCGCCACGTTTCCCACTTCCAGCGCCGGCACAATTCCGTTCAGCCGCGACCCTTGCGCAATCTCCACCGGATGCGCCTTCACCACGGTGCGTCCGGGCTGATGATTCACCACTGTCTTCAGATCCTGAACCAGCGCACCCCCGCGCCACACATTCAGGGTCTGCGTACCGGCGCAGATCGCAAGAATCGGCTTGCGCAAATTGAACGCATCCTGCAGCATCAGCTCGTCCGTCGCGGTTCGCCCTGGGTCGTCCTCTGCACACTCCGGCTCCCGCGCCTCACCATAGCGTTGCGGATCCACGTCGAACTTGCTTCCCGGCAACAGAACCCCTTGCACGCTCGCCAGCAACTTTGCCACGCGATCCTGTGGTTCGCTCAACGGCACCACCACAGGCTCCGCGCCCGCGGCCTTCAGCGCTTCAACGTACTGCGGCAATGCGCGCTGGTTGTACTCTGTGTCGCTGCTGGTAGGTTCAGGAATCGCAATCCGCACGGCCATGCAACCAGTGTAAAGCCCGTGCGGATGCGCAACGCGCGACGTCAGGAAACTGCCGTCTCAGCCTCGGTCTGCGACGGCGTCTCCAGCATCTTCTCCATCGCCGCGCGCAATCGCTCCGTCAGTTCGCCATTCTGCTTCACCGACATGCCCTTCGTCTCGATCGGCTCGCCAATCTGCACCGTCAGCTCGCCGGGATAAAAATGGCGCGTATGAATCGGCAGCAGATCGTAAACGCCCTTCAGCGCGATCGGCACCAGCGGCACCTGGGCGCGAATTGCCAGGTACGCCGCGCCCGACAGGAAGGGTTTCAGTTCGCCATCCGCAGTCCGCCCGCCCTCCGGAAACACCACCAGCGGCATGCCGCCGCGCAATGCCTTCACCGCACCGCCCAGGCTCGCGAGCGTCGCGTGCGGGTTTTCGATGTTGATCGGCATTTGTCCCGAGCGCTCGAGATACCAGCCGATGAACGGCCACCGCCACAGTTCCTTCTTCGCCAGGATGCGAAACTGAAACGGCAGCGCCGCAAAAATCACGGGAATGTCCATGTAGGAGGTGTGGTTTGGGGCATACACCGCAACCCGGTGCTTGCTCAGATTTTCCGCTCCCTCCACTTTCAACTTCGACAGCGCAGACCAAACTCCGCAGCGCGCCCAGAAACGCGCAATCCCGTGCTGAGCCTGCCCCTTTTTGTCCACCAGCGAGACCCCAAGCGCGGTGAGCCCGCAAGCCGCAGTCACCAGCGCAAGCAGAGGCCCCTGGAACGCATTCGTTCGCCAGCGATAGAGCCGCGGCAGTGGATTCGGCCTCGTGCTCATTCTGTTTTGTTCTTTCCCACCGAGAGCTCCCCAAAAAGCACGCCGCGCGCCTCGCCTACAAGGTACACCGATCCCGACACAACCACCACGCCGCCCGCTGCGTCTTCCTGCGCCGTCTTGAGCGCCTCGCGTACGGTCTCCGCTACCGTAGCCGCTGTCCCCGTTGCCTTCGCCGCAGCCAGCAAATCCTCCACTGCTGCCGCGCGTGCAGCATGGATCGGCGTCACAATCACACGCTCGAACAGTGGAAACAAAATCTGCGCCATCTCCGCCAGTGGCTTGTCGCGCAGGCAACTGAAAATCAGAATTCTCGGCCTGCGCTCTTCCACAATGCTGCGCAGTCCCGCCCGCAGCGCCCACGCGCCGGCCGGGTTGTGCGCCACGTCCAGCACCCACTCCACATCCCCGCGTGTCATGCGCTCCAGGCGTCCCGGCCATTGTGTCCGCCGAATTCCCTCTTCAACGTCCCCCGGCCTCACAGCAAATCCATGCCGCTCCACCAACTCCACCGCCGCCGCAATCGCCAGCGCCACATTCCGCTGCTGGTGCGCGCCCTTCAGCGGCGAATCCACTTTCACCGTCGCGCCCAAAGCCTCCACCGTGTACGGCCCCTTGGCTTCGCTCGCCGGCATGTACGGCACCGCGCTCACCCCGCGCACATCCAGCTCCGTCGCCACCTCGCCCAGCACCTGGTTCGCCTCAGGATGCTGCGGCAGCGTAATCATCGTTCCCCCCGCGCGCAGAATCCCCGCCTTCTCTCGCGCAATCGCCGCAATCGTTGGCCCCAGCCACTCCATGTGGTCCAGCGAGATATCGGTAACGATCGAAATCAGCGGCTCCACCACGTTCGTTGCATCCAGCCGCCCACCCATCCCCACTTCCAGCACCGCAATCTCCACCCCGCTCTCGGCAAAGTAGAGAAACGCCAGCGCCGTCAGCATCTCAAAGAAACTCGGCATCTGTGGAAGCCGGCCCTGCCTCACTAGCCGTTCACCCTCATCCGAGACTAGAAAAAACAGCCGCGCAAAATCC
>JBEKEP010000090.1:0-20300 GCA_050013775.1 Occallatibacter sp.
TCACTGACGTCCCCGGTGCCCTCGCCGAAATCAAAGCGGGCCGCATGGTGGTAGTGGTTGATGACGAGGACCGCGAGAACGAGGGCGACCTCACCCTGGCCGCCGACTTTGTTACTCCCGAGGCCATCAACTTCATGGCCCGCTACGGCCGCGGCCTCATCTGCCTTGCCCTCACGGAGGAGCGCGCCGACTATCTGCGCCTCTTCCCCATGACGCAACAGAACTCCTCGCGCTTCGGCACCGCGTTTACTGAGACCATCGAAGCCCGCGAGGGCGTCACCACCGGCATTTCGGCCGCCGACCGCGCCCGCACCATCCGCACCGCCATTGATCCCCGCACCACCGCCTCCGATCTTGCCCGCCCCGGCCACGTCTTCCCGCTGCGCGCGCGCCGCGGAGGCGTCCTGGTCCGCGCCGGCCAAACTGAGGCCTCCGTCGATCTCGCCCGTCTCGCCGGTCTCACCCCCGCCGGCGTCATTTGTGAAGTGATGCGCGACGACGGCGAAATGGCCCGCATCCCCGACCTCATCCCCTTTTGTCGCGAGCACGGCCTCAAGATCCTCACCGTCGCCGAGCTCATCCGCTACCGCCTGCGCCATGAGCGCTACATCGTTCGCGCCGGTGAGTCTCGCGTTCAAACCCGCTACGGCGAGTTCCGTATGATCGCCTACGAAAGCGAAGTGAACGGCGGCGAGAGCCACATCGCCCTCGTGCGCGGCGATCTCTGCCCCGACTGCCCCGCCGTTCATGCCGGCCCGTTTCCCGAAACCGTCCCGAATGGCGCATCACCCGCCGCGCCACGCACACCCTGCCCGCATCCCGTGCTCGTCCGCGTCCACACCCGCTGTACCGCCGGCGACGTCTTCGCCGCCGACTGCCACTGCCGCGAAATCCTCGATCAGTCCATGCGCATGATCGCCGAAGCCGGCTGCGGCGTCATCCTTTATCTCCACAACACCTCGCGCGGCTTCGAAATCGATCGCACCCCAGCCGCAACCTTCGGTCCTGAGGGCTCCGCCGTCCCCGCCGAGCAACGCGAAGAGCATTCCGGCCGCCTCCTATTGCATCAAGAACTGCGTTCGCGCGAAGGCCAGCAAGCCCGCACCGGCCGCATCCTCCGCGCCATCGGCCTCGGCGGCCAGATCCTCTCCGACCTCGGCATCCAGCGCATTCGCCTCCTCTCCAACACGCCCATGCACATCCCCGCCCTTGAAGGCTTCGGCCTCGAAATTGTCGAGCAGGTCCCCATCCCTGTCGAAGAGTGCTCGCGGGTCGGCTAAAGCGCCCGCATCGTGAATTTCCCCGATTCTCTATGAAAACTCGGTACTACTTGCGAAAGTGGTCAATATTGACCACTTTGTCCCGACGAATCCCTGTAAGATCGCACAAACAGTCCAAGGGGGAAATTTTCGAGAAGAAGTCTGCGTTGCCAGTTCGGATGGCAAGATTTTTCTCGTCAATTTTCGCCTTGATACGCGCACCGTCGATTTCGGGCCCACTTCGCCGTAGCGCAACGTCAGCGCGGCATCTTCCCCTTTAAGTTGCCGCTTTCGATCGTCAACCCGCGTTACGGCATCCCCGCAGTTGCTGTGAAGCCAACCGCACCAGTACGGCGAAAGGTTGGTCCGCGTGCGCGTCCATCTCGTCAATCCCAGCGACAATTCCTTCGGCACCGCGGTCATCACGCCGCGCTGGCTCTTTGTGCTCGCCGCCGCCACACCCGCGGTCGTCGGTGATCCCCTCCTCGTCGATGAATCTCTCGAACAAATTGTGCCCGATTCCATTCAGCCAGGAGATATTGTCGGCGTCAGCGTACACACCGGCAATGCCTTGCGCGGCTACGCCGTCGGCCGCATGGCGCGCGCCCGCGGGGCCTGGGTGGTCTATGGCGGAATTCACGCCACGCTGTTTCCTGAGGAAGCCCTCGAGCGCGGTGAAGCCCACGCGGTCGTCAAAGGCGACGGCGATCTCGCCTGGGCAAAAGTCGTCACTGACTGTATCGCCGGCAGCCCCGAAAAAATCTACGAAGGCGGTCGCATCGAGGGCAGCGAGTTTATCTCCGCGCGTTGGGACCTCATGGATCCCAGTAAATACATGTGGGCATCGGTGCAAACCATTCGCGGTTGCCCCAAGCACTGTTCCTTCTGCAGCGTGTGGCGCACCGATGGACAGAAGCCCCGCCAAAGAAAATTCCAAAACGTCGTCGACGAAATCATTGCGCTGCGCCGTCTCGGTTTCCGCTTCATCGCTCTTGCCGATGACAACTTCTATCCCGTCACGTTTACCGATCTGCGCCTCGCGCGCGAGCAGGGCAACACCGCCAGAGTCGACGAGCTCACCGCCATTCGCAACGAGCGCCTGTCGTTGATGGAAGAATTGGCCAAGCTGCCCAAAGACATGGTGTTTTTCACGCAAATGACCATGGAGGCCGGCGAAGACGGCAGCTATCTCGACGCCATGCGCAAGGCCAACATCAAGGGCGCGCTGGTGGGCGTTGAAGCCGTCACGCCCGAAGGGCTCAAGGCCGTGTATAAGGATTGGAACTACTCTGGCGAAGCCCTCGCCAAGCAGTTGCAGACCTTCAAGCAGCACGGCGTGCATGTGCTCGGTTCGTTCATCTTCGGCCTGCCCACCGATCGGCCAGCCACCTTCACCGCAACCGTCGAGATGGCGCTCAAAGCCGGTGTCACCTTCGCGCAGTTTGTCATGATGACTCCGTTTCCCGGCACCGTCGACTTCGGCCGTTGGGAAAAAGAGCAAGCCGTGGATCCCATGATGGTGGCCGGCGTTCCCATCACGCGCTACTGGATGATCCCCACGGAAGTGCGGCCCAAGATGTTTACCCCGCATCCCACCATGAGCTCCGACGAAATCCGCATGCGCACGCAAAAAGTGTGGGACAGGTTCTACACCTGGGGAGCCATCTGGGAACGCTCCTCCTGCACTCCCACTCTGCGCGCCCGGCTCGGATTCATCTTTCTCTCCAAGCTCTATCGCCAGATGTATGCAGGCACCGGCATCTCCACTGACAGCGCGCGGCGAAAGAAGTCGAAGCGCTGGGCCCGTTGGACGGCGCGCCAATGCAAGAAGCTCTTCCAGGCGCGCCCCATGCCGGAGCTCGAAGGGCCGAAGTGGGAGATTGGATTGCCCAGCTTGGGTCAGGCTGCGTTTCAAGGCGTTGGTGGACCCCAGAGCAGCGGGCCATTTGTTACGATCTCAAAGAGCTGAACGGCTTGAACACTGCCGCGTGCCAGCCTGCATCACCGGAATGTGGCTCGCCCTAATTGATCTGGTAAGTCCCATAATCGATCGTCAGCACGGCCGTGCCTCCGATCCGGACCTTGGATTCGCTGCGGCTCTGTTGCGGCATCCAGAAGTTCCCCAACTTCGCGTATGTCCATCGAATCAACGTCCGCGAAATCAGGAACGAGGGATTCTTCGCCGGCGACGCCTCGATCTTTGCTACCCCGAAATCCGTCGCATCCACCCAGACCTTGCCCCGATACAGAAATTTGCTTCCCGTCAGCGGCTCAACACTCAGAATGTAGGCCGGACGTCCATTCAGACTCTCACTTCCCTGCAACTGGAACCGGTAATTCGCCGGCGTCAGTGCGCTTGCCCCGTTGTCCTTTGAGGCCTCTATTTCGCTGTCTATCGCCCTCTTCAGAATTTTTTCCCCAAGAATCTTGGAGCCACTCTGAGACACAATGCGATAACTTTTTCCTGAAGTGGCATCATAGTCGAACTCCACCGACATTTTTGCTTCGATGGTTGTAATTCCCTGGTACACGACATCGTATTGCCGTAGGGCCCGGTAGTGTCTCAATCCCTCCCGCTGCATTTGATTGTGATGCTCCATCGACGCCAGAATCTGCGCCAGGGGCAAGCTTATCGGGGCAGGCGTATTCGCATGGGCAGGCCAAAGCGCCGCAGCAACAAATATCAGCGCCACGAATGGGGAAACGCCTCTGCCTGGAAGGGAAGACATAAGACATTCTATCGTCGAGCTATGCTAAGCGGGAACAAGGTGAGTGGACAGTGCGAACTGATGATGAATCGCTCACACCCACACTCAAACTCACAACTACCTGCCGTATGTATACTTCCCGCACAGAGTCGTCGAGTTCTGCATCGCGTCGAACGTGAACGCCGGCATATCATCGCCTGAAAAGAACGCCACTCTGAGCGAGCGTCCCGTCACGTAGGTCGCCATCCACTGCGTATCCTCGTTGCCGCACAACGTGTTTTTCCGCACAATGAACTGGGCCGCCGGTATGCGCAGCCGGTAAAGCGTGCCTTCGATCCCCGAGTTCACATCGGCATCGAACACCGCGCTCACCTCCACCGGCTTCAGCCTGCGAATCGCGGCCAGCGGAAACGTCAAAAAGTTCAGTGTCACCTTCGCTTCGGCCACCGTGACGTCGCCCGTGATCGCGCGCGCGTTGGTGCTTGCCGCGCGCCACAAGCCCCGGTCCTCCTGCGCGCGCGCCGTCGCCGAGCACACCACCGCCGTCAGCACCAGCACCGCGCTCCAAGTCTGCTTTGTCGCACTCAAACCCATTGACTCTTTCGCTTCTTCACTCGCTCGGTCCACGGCCCACGATTCCCGAATTACCAGCCTAAGACATACGCAAACACCAGCGGCGCCACAATGCTCGCGTCGCTTTCGATAATGAACTTCGGTGTAGTCTCGCCCAGCTTGCCCCACGTAATCTTCTCGTTCGGCACCGCACCCGAGTACGACCCGTAGCTCGTCGTCGAATCGGAAATCTGGCAGAAGTACGCCCACAGCGGCACGTGCTCCCGCTGCAAGTCCTGGTGCAGCATCGGCACCACGCAAATCGGAAAATCTCCCGCAATCCCGCCGCCAATCTGGAAAAAACCCAGCGGCGTTTTCGCGGTCGTGTTGGTGTACCACTCTGCCAGCTCCATCATGTACTCAATGCCAGTGCGCACCGTGTGCACCTTCTTCACATCGCCCGTGATGCAGTGCCCCGCGTACATATTGCCGAGCGTTGCGTCCTCCCACCCCGGCACAAACATGGGCAGGTTCTTCTGGGCCGCGGCCAGCAGCCAGCTGTTCTTGGGATCGATCTGGTAGCTCTTCTCGAGCACGCCCGAAAGCAGAATCTTGTACATGAACTGGTGCGGGAAAAACCGCTCGCCGGCCTTGTCGGCCTTCACCCACTCCGCCAGCACCTCGTTCTCAATGCGCCGCATCGCCTCCATCTCGGGGATGCACGTATCCGTCACGCGGTTCATGTGTCGCGCCAGCAGCGCCGCCTCGTCGCTGGGCGTCAAGTCGCGGTAGTGCGGGACTCTTTCGTAATAGTCGTGCGCCACCAGGTTGAAGACGTCTTCCTCCAGGTTCGCGCCCGTGCAGCAGATGCCGTGAATCTTGTCCTGACGGATCATCTCGGCAAGCGACAGTCCGAGCTCGGCCGTGCTCATGGCACCGGCGATGGTCACAAACATCTTGCCGCCGTCGGCCAGCAGTTTGTTGTAGGCTTCGGCCGCATCCACTAGGGCTGCGGCGTTGAAATGACGATAATGATGCTTGATGAATTCAGTGATAGGTTTCATGGCGTTTCGATTCACTTGGTCCTTTGGACGGGGTTTACAAGTCTGGTTTTGAAAGGGCACGACTTCAGTCGTGCCGCAACGTTCTGGAGAGAGATGGGGGCATTAGCCCCTGAGGTCACACCCTCGCCGCCTGGAGGCAAATTTCGCACCAAGACTCCATCCTAAATCAGCCCGTTCTAAGCCCTGTGAATCGGAGGGAGACCGGGGTCCCCGCGGATAGGTCTTCGTCCGCGGCGTGAAAGCTGGGGCCCTTAGGTACTGAATGCCCGCAATGCCAGTCATTGCCTCTTTTCGGAGGGAGCAGGGGCCTTCAGGCCCCCGAATATCCGCACCATTTTTCGGAAAAGAAAAGTACGCGGCGAAGCCGCGCAAACCACATGTCGAAAACCCCATCGGCAATCCTGCCAACCTCTCGGCCCGCATCGTTGGGAATTGCTTCCCATAAGCCAACTTATCGGGACCGACCCGCTCGGCTGAGTGAGCTTCCATGAATGTGGCGTGCAGTTCGCGGGTATTCTGGTGTTTATGGTGCGTATGCTCGTGCCCGGACACGGATACAGGAGCTCTAATCATGTTGGCGATAACCGATACCGTGAAGCTGGAAATCCACGGTTCTATCCAGAGAGTCCGGATGTGCGCCGAGCGCACCGGGCTGCCCCCACTCCTAATCGTTCAGGCCGGGCCAGGTCTGCCGCTGCTGCACGAGGTGAGAAAGTTTCAGCAACACTTGGAACTGGAAAAGGATTTCCTCGTGAGCTACTGGGAACAAAGAGGCTGTGGCAGCGCATCGCAGCAAGATGCCAGGAGCGTCTCTTTGCTGCAGCAGGTCGATGATCTCCGCGCAATCCTGCGGTGGCTACACCATGAGACGAAGCGCACCGTGATAGTGTTAGGCATTTCTCTGGGCGCAACAATTGCCCTGCGGGCTGTGGAAAATGAGCCCGACAAGGTGAAGTCGGTCATCGCTATTTCCCCTGATGCGGATACGGCCGGAAGTGACGCGTCCGTTTACTCATTTCTCCAAGACCAAAGCGTCCTTGCAAGAGATGGCCGATTGAGTGGCCGTGTAAAGAAACTCGGTATTCCGCCTTATACAGATTCAGCAGCGTTCCGAAGTCGCGCCAGCTTGTTGGCAGACTTGGGCACGATTGAACGAGGCAAGAACTTCAATGCGATCTTGAGAGAGACGCTTTTTGCCATGATCCGAACGTATGGCATATTTGGCGCCGCGAAGGCCCTGCGCAATATGAATCTGATCCAGCGCAAGCTGCTGCCGGAGTTGGTGTCATTAGATTTGTTTGCCAATCCACCACGGTTAGCAGTCCCTGTTCACTACGTTTTCGGTGAACAAGACGCTCTGACCCCTCGCGCAATTGTGGAGCGATTGCCCGAAGCCATTGAAGCACCGGCAAGCACGGCAGTTCTAGTGCCCAATGCCGGCCACATGGTGCATTTCGATCAGCCGGAGATCGTGCGATCGATCGCGGTGAACGCATGAAGCTACACGCCATCCAAACCGGCTCCGTTCGGATCAAAAGCGCGCAAGTCAAGGGGCGCGGACGGGGGCTGCGACGCCGGCTGGGCGTGTTCGCGGACCGACATTGGACTGGATGGCTCCCCACGTATGCGTGGGTCATCGACCATCCCGAAGGCGTGATCGTGGTGGACACGGGCCAAGGGGCGCATCTGCTCGAGACCGGCAAGTCTCTACATCCTTACATTCGATGGGAAGTTGCGTTTCGCATCGACCGCGACGAGGAGATCGGTCCGCAGTTACGCGCTCTCGGCATCGGACCGCGTGATGTCAGACGTGTCGTCCTGACTCATCTGCACATCGACCACGATGGTGGCCTCGCACATTTTCCCCAAACCGAGATTCTTGTGGCTCGAGGCGAACTCAAGACGGCAAGCGGATGGTTGGGCCGTGTGCGCGGATACCTCCCGAATCGCTGGCCCTCGTGGTTCGATCCAGTGCCCCTCGATCTCGCGGGCGGACGATTCGGCCCCTTTGCCGCCAGCGCGAGATTAACCAGCGGCGGGGACGTGATCGCAGTGGCAACTCCGGGTCACACGGCGGATCATCTCTCCGTTTTGGTTCGAGACGAAGGCATTACATACTTTCTAGCTGGCGACACATCCTATGATGAGCAGCTGATGCTATCGGGCGGAATTGACGGTGTCAGCGCCGATGACGACGTCGCCAGCGCAACCCTCGGCGCAATCAGGCAGCTCGGCCGCGATCGTCAGACGGTCTATCTACCGACCCACGATCCTGAATCTTGCGCGCGTCTCGCCAACCGTCGGCTGGTAAATGATAAGGGCCTGGCCGCGCCGCAGATTGCGAAGGCCACGCAGGAAAGAGGAGACTGATGGTTTGTTCCGGATAAACGCCCATATGGCGAGAGAAAACCATCATCCGGCCGGAAGGCCGCCGCGCCAACCTGCGCTCTCACTCCACTGTTCTCGCCGTGTCAAGCGCCCCGACCCCGCCATTTCGTTGCATCTCATTCATTACAGAAATCTTATCGTCATATCGAACTTTGCAGATCATTTCTGCCGAATCGCTACACTGGTTTCAGTCTGAAGAAGTGAGCATGCGGTTGGGCGGCGAGGTGAGGCCCGTAGGGGATCGGGAGGCTCCCGCGCCGCCCACTTTTTTGGAATGCAGAGACCAGGGGAGCAAGTAGACACCCCCTCCCCCTCCCCCCTCCCCCGGTCGAGCGACCACGATCCACGAACCAAGCCACCCGGGTTCGCCGCCCGAAAAACGAATTGTGAAACTGTGAAGCCAGAAAGTGACAGCAAAATCAATCACTTACGCACAAAAATCTCACAGCCTCACACTCTGTGCGTTTCTGTGAGACTGTGATGCGAAGGCGCATCATTTTTCAGGAAGGGATTTTGCCGCGAACTACAAACTGGAAGCCGAAAGCCAATTCAGAGCAGATCGGTCCATTGCGGCGAAGCCGCGAATGCGGCATTGATCAGCCCAACGTGCGAATAGGTCTGCGGAAAATTGCCCCACATGCGCGGTTCGGCTGGATCGTAGTCTTCCGCGATGAGCCCAAGGTGCGACAGCGATGCATGGATTCGGTCGAAGGCTTTGCGAGCTTCGTCTTGTCGGCCCGCGGCGGAGAGAGCTTCAATCAGCCAGAAGCTGCAGATGACAAAAGCGACCGTGGGTTTGCCGAAGCCGTCGTTCAAGCTGTAACGGCGAACCCAACCTTCCATGGAGAGGTCCTGATGAATGGCTTCGATGGTGCTGATCATGCGCGGATCGGCGGCGGGAAGAAAGCGCAAGCGGACCATTTGCAAAAGAGAAGCATCCAGATCTTCTCCGCCATAGTGGCCGACAAAACTCTTTCTGCTGGCATTCCAGGATTGGGCGACAACTTCGTCGTGAATGCGTTCAGCGGCGCCGTGAAACTCAGCCGCATGCGAGGGCGCGTGCACGTCAGAGATGCGCGCCATGCGCTCCGCGGCCGCCCAACACATAAGGCTGGAAAAGGTTTGCGGTTTCCACTCGGTGCGGTATTCCCAAATGCCGGCGTCCGGAACTCCTGTGAGTGAAATGGCCTTGCGTGCCAGTCCTTCGATCAGGCGCAAAACTGCCGGCGAGCGCTCCTCGCTCAAACGCTCGTCGAGAAAGATCGGAGTCAGCGCCAGCACCATTTCGCCGAAGATGTCGTTTTGAGAGTGCAGCGCTGCGCCGTTGCCGATGCGCACTGGCTTTTCGCCGTTATAGCCTGGCCAGTTGTCGAGGATGGATTCCTCCAGGTTCTGCGACCCATCGACGCGATAGAGCGGCGCCAGATTTAGGTCGGGCGCGCCTCCCGCAACATTCAATAGATACTGAAGAAACTGCTCGCGCTCTTCAAACTGACCGAGCAGCCCGAAGGCGTTCAGCACGTAATAGGAATCGCGCAACCAGCAATAGCGATAGTCCCACGTGCGTCCGCTTCCCGTGGACTCGGGAATCGACGTGGTCATGGAAGCAATGATTGCGCCGGTGTCTTCAAAGCAATGCAACTTGAGCGCGAGCGCGGAGCGAATAACCTCTCCTTGATAGAGGGGAGGGATGTTGCAACGCTTGACCCAGCGCTGCCAGTAGCGCGCGGTTTCGTTCAGGAAGCGATCGCACAAAGGCGCGAGCGGTTCCTGGATCGGTTCGCCCCAGGTCAAGACCATGTGCTGGCGGCCAGTCAGCGTGAACGGCTGACCGCCGAGGTAGGAAAGAGGGATGTCGGTGGTAAGGCGCAGCTGGCTGGCAAAGCCTTCGAAGCGGACATGGTGAGAACCCTGCGAGCGCGAGGGCTTCTCTTTGGACCAGCCAAGTCTTGGTTCGCAAGCCACCTCGATGCGGGGAGTGCCTTCGAGGGGTTCCACGATGCGCATCAGTTGCGTGGGACGGAAGGCGCGGCTGAATTGCATGAAGCGCGGAGCGAAATCGATGACCTTGAACGAGCCAGTCGAGGTTGTAAAGGTGGTTTCAAGGATGTTGGTATTGGCAAGGTAGCTCTGGGAGCCGGATTCTCCGCCAGCCGGGCCGATGCGAAAGCGCCCGCCATCCTGGCTGTCGAGGAGCGTTGAGAAAACCGGCTCGGAATCGAAGCGGGGAAGGCAACACCAGACAACTTCACCGCTGTTATGCACCAGTGCGGAAAACTGGCAGTTCCCGATCAGTCCTAGATCTTCAAGCCGCATCGACCGATGCCTTGACGGGGGGAATATGCATCAATAGAAGTATGACACGAGTGGCGCGACTCATGCTTGCCCTGATTGTAGGCCTGTCGTTGTTGACCTGGGCCGCATCCGGCGTGGTGCAAAGCACTGTGCGTGAATGGTTTGAGAGGGATGTTCAATCGCGGTCCCAATTGGTGCTGATCGGCGCGCGCCCCGCGCTGGCGGACGCCTGGTACGATCCAGCCATTCTCAACAAGCAATTAGCGGCTCTGGCGCAAGACGCGCGCGTGATCGGAGTGGCGGCTTGCGGCGCCGATTTCAGCACCCGCTCCATTACCCCGGGATTTCCGCAGGAATTCAGTTGCCTTGCGGTGGGTCCGCGCCTCCGCGAGGCCCTCTCATCCGCGGCCCAGGCGAATGGGGGATTGCAGGAGTGGAGCACCGAGGCGACGCTGCCCACGGGCCGCGTCCTGGTGACCGCAATGCCCATCAAGGACGAGGGACAGGAACTGGGCTTTGCTATTCTGGTTCACGATTTCAGCTACATCGACCGGCGCGAGACGAGGGCACAAACATTTCTGCTCGTCCTCGCTGGCATCCTTGCCATCATGGCCTTGGGCATCCTTCTGCTGGTGGCCCGGCGAGTGCGTGCCGATTGGGCAGTGGAACTGCAGGGCTTGTTACGTAAAGGGGGCAAGCAGAGCCGAAAATTCCAGCCGCTCCTCAACGATGTGCGCGAACTCATCGAACGCATGGCCAGCCAGCGAGAAGCTGATCCGGGGCTGTGGACGGCGGAACGTCTGAAACAGACGCTGAACCGGGATTTGCAGGGCGAGAAGATCGTCATTCTGGCCAACCGCGAGCCCTACATTCATAACCGCAACGACGACGGTAGCATCGAGGTGCAGCATCCAGCGAGCGGCCTGGTCACCGCCCTTGAGCCCATCATGCGCGCCTGTTCCGGCGTTTGGGTTGCCCACGGAAGCGGTAGTGCGGATCGCGACACTGTTGACCGCAACGATCATGTCAGAGTGCCGCCCGATGAAAAGTCGTATCACATCCGTCGGGTCTGGCTCTCCGAAGAAGAGGTGCAGGGCTACTACAACGGCGTTGCCAACGAAGGGCTTTGGCCGCTTTGTCACATGGCGTATGCGCGGCCTATCTTCCGCGCTGAAGACTGGCAGCAGTACCGCGCGGTCAACCAGAAGTTTGCTGACGCGGTGTGCAGCGAGGTGGACTCAAAAGACCCGATCATCCTGGTTCAGGATTATCATTTCGCCCTGGCGCCCGCGATGATTCGCAAGCGTTTGCCGGCTGCCACGGTGATCGTCTTTTGGCACATCCCCTGGCCCAACGCTGAGCAGATGGGCGTCTGTCCCTGGCGCAACGAGTTGCTGCGCGGCTTGCTGGGAAGCAGCATTCTCGGTTTTCACACGCAGCTGCACTGCAACAATTTTCTGGATTCCGTAGACAGGTATTTGGAAACTCGCATCGACCAGGAACATCGCGCGGTGGTGATGCAGGGGCACCGCACCCTGGTCCGCCCGTATCCAATTTCCCTGGAATGGCCGGTGCACTGGGTGGAGACAGCGCCCAGCATCGAGGAATGCCGCGCCCAGGTTTGGCGAGATTTGGGATTGAAGCCGAATGCCCTGTTGGGCATCGGAGTCGATCGGCTGGACTACACCAAGGGCATTGAAGAGCGGCTGCTGACAGTAGAGGTTCTGCTGGAACGGCATCGTGAATTCCGTGGCCGGTTCACTTTCGCGCAACTGGCGGCTCCCAGCCGGACCAAGATCCAGCGCTACAGGGAACTCAACGAAAAGGTGGAGCAATTGGCGGCGCGCATCAACGAGCGCTTCGGAACCAAGGACTACCGGCCCATCATCTTGTTTCGATCCCATCATGAGCCGCCGGAAGTTTTCCGTTTCTATCGGGCCGCGGACCTTTGCTACGTAAGCAGCTTGCACGACGGCATGAACCTGGTGGCTAAGGAATTCGTAGCCGCACGCACCGACCTCCAGGGCGTGCTGCTGCTCAGTGAGTTCACGGGGGCGGCAAGAGAACTGACAGAAGCGCTGATTGTAAATCCCTACGATCTGGAGGGCTGCGCCGATGCGATAGCCTCCGGGCTGACAATGTCTCGAGACGAGCAGCAGGATCGCATGCGATCCATGCGGTCGTATCTGGTGCAATTCAACGTATATCGCTGGGCAGGAACTATGCTGGTAGATGCCGCGCGGCTACGCAATCAAGAACGAGTGGCCGGACGCCCCGCGGAGGAGCGCGCGACCGTGGCGCCGGCGCCCTGGCTATGAAATTTCTCCTGTCAAAGGCTTCTCTTCCGCTGGTTACGCGGCTGGCCCATGAGCGGACGCTTTGCGCGTTCGACTTCGACGGAACACTGGCCCCGATTGCCGACCATCCCGATCGGGCCTGGATGCGCAAGCGGACTCGCGATCTGCTGCGTCGCCTGGCATCTTTGTATCCTTGCATCGTTGTCTCCGGACGCAACCGCGCCAGCGTTCTCAAGAAGTTGAGCGGTGTGCGCGTGGCGGGGGTGCTGGGCAATCATGGCGCGGAATCAAGCAGGTCAACCGGTTCGCGCAAGGATGTAAAGCGATGGAAGACCGCGCTGGAGCTGGGACTTGGTCCTATGCCCGGAATGTGGATAGAGGACAAGGAATCTTGCCTGGCCATCCATTACCGCCAATCTCCTCAGAAGGCAGAGGCGCGGCGGCGCATCCTCGCCGCTGCCGGAAAACTGAAGAAGGTCCGCGTGTTCGGAGGCAAGCAGGTCGTGAATGTTGTGGGAGAAGTGGCGCCGGATAAAGGTGACGCGCTGGCCGCGGAACGCGATCGTCTGCAGTGTAACTGGGTGCTTTATTTAGGGGATGATGAGAACGATGAGGATGCCTTCGCCCTTAGAGGCAACGTCGTCCCGGTCCGCATTGGCAGAAAACAACGCACCCATGCGCGCTACTATCTGCGAACGCAGCAGGAAATTGACGAACTGCTGGAATTGCTGATTCAGTTGCGGGAGGCCGAGAAATAGCCAATCCTTGAAAGCCAGCCTTTCATTGTCCGCTGTTCGCCGCTTTTTGCAGCCGATCATTCAGCTTCGCCATTACCTGAAAAGCGTCGGCAATATAGACAACGTCGGCTTTACCGCGCGTCCAGCCGCAGTTTGCATCCAGAGAGATCGCGCGTCGTTCGCCGATGAACCTCCAGCCAACCACGTGCGGCTCTTCGCCATGGCAACATGTTGACAGACCCTTGGCGTGGCGTGGTGTCGAGCCGGTCTGCCCAACTTGGTTCATGTGCGTCAGAAATGGGAGAACAGAGTTCCCTTCGCCGCCTTGATCCACTAACGATTTGCTGCTGCCGAGCGACGCACCGGAACCACGCAGAAACCCAAGGATGAGTTTGCCTGCTTTCTCGACGTGCACTTCGCCGTCAGGCTGTTTCTTGGTCCATCCCGCGCCGGCGACGAAGAGCAGCTTGGCGTCCGGACGAATCGTCTGCTCGTCTTGTTTGGGTGCACGTATGCCAGTCACCTCAGTGCGCAGCGCGGGCAATTCGACAGCAATCTCTTCAACCTGCGCGTTTCCGGCTTCGCCCGCGTACGCCGCGTGCGTTCCTGCATCGACGAGCAGAAACCACGGCCTCGCGGTGCGCGTGACGACAGCTTCAATGCGCTGGCGGTAGAACCAACGTGTGGCTTCAACCCGCGTGACATCGGTGAAGTCGGCGCCGGCGGGCGCCGTAATGTGCGTGGTGAGAGCAGCGATATGAGTATCAATGCAGCCGCCCAGCCGATGCGCGACCGCGGCCATGACGCGAGCGAAGCGCGCGCTGTGCGGCGCGAGGATGATGGTGGCCTCCGCGGCCCGGCAGAGGTATGCGCAGGCGGCGGCGTCAGAGGCGAAGCGCGGCTGCGCGAAGGCTAAACCGGAAACGCAGAGCAGTTTCGTCCCTGCATTCGCAATTGCGCTCGCCAGAGAGGACGCGTCGGCGGCGACGATGCCAATGGTGAGCGCCGCATTAAGACGCTCGGCGAGTTCAACGCCCGCAGTCACAGCTTCGAGCGAGTATTTGGTAAGCGCGGAGCCGGATTCATCAGCATGCGTAAGTACGAGAATGGATTCCATATTCTTCCTTGAGCTCTCGGCCGTGAGCTATCAGCACGCGACCGCACAACAAAGGCTGAAAGCTGATAGCTGAGGGCCGAAAGCCGTTAACTGTCTTTCCCGATCCAGCCGACAAGCTCTGTGGCGATCTCATCGGGAGTCATGTTCTTCTCGACGCGCGTGGTGCGTTGCTGTTTGGGCAAGCTCACCGAGACGTATTCGAGCGAGTTGGCTTCGAGCGCGGCGGTTTTGGCGCGTTGCAGCGCAGGCATCATCGTTCGCATATTGCTCATGCCAATTTGTGGATTGTTGCGCGGCTCCGCCAGATTGCCCGTGGCCCAGCCCAGCACGGCGGGCGCGCCGGCGCAAACCGAGACCTGATGCTTGCCGCCCTCCACTCGTTCCAGCACTTCAAAGGAGCCATCGGGGCGAACGTCGATCTGGTCAACGCCAAAGAACTGGTCTGTGATGCCGAGACGCTCGCCAATTTGCTGGAGTGTGACGCCAGCGCCGCGCGAGGCCGATTCCCAACCTCCGAATACAAGAAGCTGTGCGCGGTCGAGGGCGGGAATGGTTTCGATGGCTGAGGCAAGGGCCGCGGCGGTGGAATGCGAGTCAGGGAATCCCCCGATGGGGCCGTCGATGGGAACGAGCTCGAAGGCAACTTTTTGCGCGACGGTCATCATAATCTGCTGCAGCTTGGCTTTGGGACCGAGCGCGACCAGCCATAACTTGCTTCCGGGAAATTTCGCGGCAAGAGCGGCGGCTTCGTAGAGCGCGCACGCAGCCCACGGGTCGAGCACCGCGGGCAGAACCATTTCGTTTTTCAATCCCGGACCGTTCGGTCCCGTTGCTGGTTCCAGGGTCTGTAGCGGATCGGGGACAATCCCAGCACAAACGACAATTTGGAGTGGATTCATGAATAGCTCCTAGCCAATAGTTAGTTCTCGCCGCTGTGCAGCCCGCCTGCGCCGGCCTGGAACTCAATATTGGAGCGCTCACCGTCAGGAGAGTGCGGGCAGTTCCACAAGCACGCGCCGCAGTGGACGCACTTCTCGCGCTCGAAGAGGGGCGCGCCGTCGAGGCCGAGCGTGATCGCCTGGCCGGAACACATGCCGATGCAGGTTTTTTCCTGGCAGGAAATGCAGCGGCGGCGGTCGAGGAAGATGACGTGATCGGCATAGCCGGGCATGGCCTGCACTTTTCCGCCCATGAGCAGCGCATCCTGGTGGGTCACGAGAACCCTGCCGTCGAAGGGGATTTCGGGCCAGCCGCGCGCGGACATGAGCGCGTCGTGCAGCGGACGGCCAGAGTCGAGTGCGAGCGCAGCAGCATCGCGTAACGCGAGGCCAGCTTTGCTCTCGGCGCCGACGGAGCGAATCTGGCTCGGCGCGGGCGGAATGCGGTTTTTGAGCGAGAGCCGACCGTCGGTAAGACCGGAGAGCGCCATGCCAACGAGTCCACGCACAAAGCCACGCTGGAAACCGTCGCGAGCGTTCTCAGCCAGGCGCGCACCGCGTTCGACGGAGCTCGAGCGTCGGCGCGTTTCATAAGTCTTGGACAAATTCTCCTGCGAGAAGGGAAGGCCTGCACGAAGCAGCTCGAGAACGGCCTCGCCGAGCTGTACGCCGGTGCTCCACGCCTCATCGACGCCCGAGCCGGTGAGCATGTTGGTAGAACCGGAACCCTCGCCGATGCGCGCGAATCCGTCGCCGGTGAGGAAGGGCTCTCCATGCTTGCCGGATTCTTCGAGAGATTTTGCGCCCCAGGAGCGGAGTACGCCACTGTGGAGATGACGCCAGAGCGCGGGATGCTGGATGTAGTGCTGCAAGTAGCGATAGGAGGTGCGTGCAGGATCGCCCAGCCAGGACGGAACGAAGATGCCCACTGAAACGAGCCGGTCGGGATGCACGTAGAGAAAGCCGAAAATCTCAGGCTCGGGAAATCCGAAGGTGTGCCAAACGGTGCCGGGCTCGAGCGTGGTGTCTTCAGGCAGTTCGATAACGAACTTCATGCCGAGGGCCCACTCGCGGCGTGCGTGTCCGGCAGGCAAACCGAAACGCTCGTCGAGGCGCTGGCCGACCGCGCCAACGGGGCCGTCGCCCACGACAGTGAGTCGCGCGCGAACATCCATGCCGGGCATGAAGCCGCCGGCGGGTGCACCGAGCTTGTCCACACCCTGATCGGTAAGACGGAGTCCTGCAATGCCGCGGTAGGACGCTTCCGTGTGATCGGCGAAGAGCGGAGCGCTAACGGGCGTGCCGGGCCAGATCTGCACGAAGCCGCCGGCCATGATCTGCGAGCTCACCCACTGATTGAATTGGCCGATCGAGAGGATCAAGCCGCCGCGTTTGTGAAGAAACGAGGGTGCCCAGGGAAGCTCAAAGGCAGAGTCTCTGATCCACCACTTTTTCCCGAGTCGAAGAAGAACATCTCCAAAGCGCAAAAGCACAGAGTGCCGCCGGCTGGCGCCAACGGGATCGAGCAGATAGAGAACGCGCTCCTGCTTGACTGCGGTGGCCATGGGAATCTGCGTAGGATCGAGCGCGGGGAAACTCGAGCGAATGCCCTCGGCGCGTGTGACCACGCCACTGACGCCCGCCGCCAGATCGTCGGCACGCTCGTAGCACAGCACCTGCAGCGGCATGCCCGGAGCGACGCGGCTTTCAAAGGCAGGGTCGGCGGGATTCCGGCTCCAGGCTTCCGTGAGTGTGGTAAGAAATCCACCCGTGGCCGGACCGAAGCCGGCGCAGGCGATGTCGACTTCCATCGTCTGCCGATCGATTTCGACGGACTGTGGGGCGAAGCTCATGCGGGGTAATCCAACGCCTCGGGGATCATCACTTTGCTCACGGTTTCCGCGGCGCGATCCTTGGCAAGGCGTGCGCCGGTGAGGCAGGTCGTCAACTTGCTCTGCAAGCGGAGGAATTCGCTGCCTTCGCCGGATGACTGCCATCGGCCTGGAGAACGTCAACGGCAATGGCCATAATGCCGGGCATGGTTTCTTCCAGCTCTTCGAGTTCGCTCGAAAGGAAACAGCTGCGATGTTCTTCCTCATCCCACGCGGGGTGACGGTTGTAGCCAAAAACCAGCTCCGCGCAGATGCGCGAAGCCTCGCCGGCGGCTTGCGCGGCCTGTGTGTGGCAAAGATCGCTCAGGAATTGCACGGTTCCGGTCAGGCCTTCGGCGGCTACAGCGTCGGCCGCGCCGCGGGTTTCGAGTTCCAGCACATCGAGGATCTGGCAACGCGAGGCCACCAGCCAGCTGAGCGCGTCCGCGAGCGCGAAGGTCACTCCCTGGCGCTGTCCGTGATAGAGCTTGCCACCGGCGGGATCGACGGCGTTCTGCAAATAGTGCAGCGACCACGCCCACAAATTCATCGCAGACGCGAGAGTGCACGCGCCGGTCCCGGGGCGAGTCGAAGCAATCCTGCGCATCTCCGCGGTCCACGCGGCAAACTCCGCGAGGAAAACCTCGCTGGTCATGGTGATAGTCAACTGGCGGCGCTGCACGGCCTCGGGGCCTTCGTATGTGGCTTCGAGTTGCGCGTCCATCCACTTGTTGGCCAGGAATCCGGGGCAGTCCTCGGTAATGCCGTAGCCGCCCATCAGGCTCACGGCCTCGCGCATCATGTTTGCGCCGTGGCCGGTGTTCCAGAGCTTGGTGGCGGGGCAAAGCACATTGGCCTCGGCATCGAGCAGCACGTACTGCACCAGTGGATCGGCCTCGAGTTCGGCGCGGCGCGGATCATTCTCTTTTATCCGCAACAGCTCGATGGCGCGTTGCTCGCTCTCCCTCAGCGCCTTGATTTCGGCGCGGCCGCCCGCGACACCGCGCTCCTTCATGATTGTGGTCTTCTGTTTTTCCAGCGAGTCCAACTTATCGAATAACCGCGCCGTGGCAAAGCCCAACGACGACGCCGCTTCGCCCGCGGCCCACACATCGACCAGGCGATGCAACGCATCTTCGCGCTGCTGGATGCCCTGCTCGTAACGCACGGATCCGGGCCTTGCGCCCTCGGCGCCGCGGAAGCGCTGGCGCTGGTAGCGGATCACCGGTTCCACGGCCGAGAGCAGCTTGGAAGCCGTCATCAATCCCACGGGCACGCGCGTGCGCCGGAAAACCGCGTCGATGATTTCAGTGTGATTGAAATTGGGCACAATCACGCCGTCGTTCACCGTGTATCCGCCCACGATGCGGTTGGCCGGCACTTTCAGATTGAAAACGGGATCGCCGGTCGAAGAGAGTTGGTGCACGAGCTTCTTGGTCGGAGTGCCGCGATCGTAAGTGCCCGGGTCAGTCTCTTCAAGAATGATTACGCAACTGCCCTTGATACGCTCGTCGCCGGAGTTCACCGCGGCGGTAACGAAATTGGCATAAGCGATGCCGGTAATGAAGCGACCGCGCTTGTCCACTTCGAGCATCGGCTCCTCGCCGTCTTTCCACTCGGCCACGCGTACCTTGCCGCTCATCATGCCGGTGTCGACGCCAACGTAAGGGATGGGCTCGGTCAGCGCGAAAGCTCCGCGCCAGGGTTTGCGGTCCTCGCCAGGCTGCGGGGGCGCGGAGAGCTTTTTGTAGCGAGCCACCTGCTCCGGCGTGCCGCGCTCGTGAATGGGCGAGAGCGCCAGAAATCCTGCTAGGCTTGCAGTCGCTGCGCCGCCATCGACCCACGCGAGCTCAAAGGCTGCGAGACCAAGCGCGAGATTTTTGGGACCGACGATGAAGCCGCCCTCTTCAGGCTCCATGAAAGCTGCGGTGATACCGGCGCGATCGAATGCGTCGAGCATTTCATCCTTGGCCGCGGTCCATTCGTGGGTATTGCGTTCACCGGCCGCCACCATGCGGGCCACGGTTCCGCGTGCCACGCCGCGTGTCGATGCCACAAGCATTTGTAAATCGAAGCGATCGGCAAAGCGCCAGAGAATCTGCCGCACCGCATCACCGGGGAGGGTGAGCATGGTTTTTGTTTCGGGAATCGCAACTGTGCCCATGGAGGGTCTCCTGACTAGCGCTCCTATTCTCTTCGAGCGGAGGCGCGGCGGCATGTGACCCGTATCACCAGGAGGGGCCAAAGTCATCATCTTCTTATGCGAGTTGCATTTGTGATCTGTATCGCGCGGCCTGTGACACCTATCACTGCCAGCGATCTCCCAAAAGAACGACCTTGGAAGTGCGATCCCTCGCAAAAGTTGTGGAAACGGTGGAATCGGCAGAGAGCTGCCGGTGTGCGGGCGTGCCCGCGTTCACCTAAGGGAAGGAAGACGGCGGAATGAACGTAGCCGCATCGAAAATCGCAAACTCGCCGGTGCGCGGACTCGCGCTGGCGGCCTGCCTGGCGCTTTTGGCGCTCGCGCCGCGGGCTCTCCGCGCGCAGGACTGTCTGACCTGTCACGGCGACGCCAGCATGACCGACAATGCCGGACACAGCATTGCGGTCGACGGAAAAAAATTCGGCGACAGCATTCACGGAAGCCTGCAATGCGCGAACTGCCACGCGGACATTAAGGGCTATCCACATCCCGACAAAGTTGCGCCGGTGGATTGCAAGACCTGCCATGCCGACCAGGCAGCCCAGCTCAGCGGCAGCGTGCATGCCGACAGCGAAGATCATCCGTGCACGAGTTGTCATGGGAATGCCCACGAAATCTTTCCCAAGAGCGACGCACGTTCGGCAGTGTATCCACTCAACGTGCCCAAGACTTGCGGTCAATGCCACAGCAACAATGGAATGGCGGGCAAACATGGTTTAGCCAGCGTCTATCCAAACTACATCGATTCGATTCACGGGTTTGCGCTCAGCAAAGAGGGTTTGCTGGTGGCGGCCAACTGCCAAAGCTGCCACGGCTCGCATAAGATCCTGAGCCATAATGATCCCGCGAGCCCGACCTATAAATCGAACAT
>JBEKEP010000091.1:0-17221 GCA_050013775.1 Occallatibacter sp.
ACCCCAGTTGCAGTTCAATCTCTCCGTTACACGCATCGATCCTCGCAGCGGCACGCAGACGCTCGAAGTCACGGACCTCAAACTCGGCGATCCCGGTGCCGAGTGGTTCAGCATTCCCGACGGATACCGCTTCTTGTCGGGTCGCGCCATCCAGCCTCGCCCCATGTACCCGGCAGAACTTGAGCCGCTCATCGAAAAGATCGTCCCCGGCATGTCGGCCGACCAGCTCACTACCGCCCTCCAGCCCGTCGAAGCCGCCATTGGCGCCTACACCAAGGCCCACGCCCTGGCCTCGCCCAATGACAAAAGCGATGCCTTCGCGGGCCAGTTGCGCATGCGCCTCTCCAGCGACCTCCGCATGCAGCAGCAGAACCAGTCTCCGCCCAAGGCCCAGCTTGAAGAAACCGACCTGCGCATGAACGAGACTCTCCGCGAAGTCGCGTCTTCGCCGTGCATCGACAAGCCCCAGCCCGGCGATTCGCCCAGCATTCCTTCCAACGCCGAAGGCCTCCGCGCCGAGCAAACTGCGTGGCTTGCGCTGCGCGATGCCTGGGTCGCTTTCCTCGCCAAGCTCTTCCCCAACAGCGATCCCGCCAGCTTCGCCTGGATGATCACCAACGAGCGCGAGTCCGAATTGCGCCGTCTGCAGAATGCCGAGCGCAATCGCGGCTGCGTACCCGAGGAGTCCATCGAACCCCTGCTCGTACGCAACGTCACCGGCCTCACCGCCGATCAGCTCGATGCCGCGCTCAAACCCGTCGACGCCGCCATCCGCACCTACGCCAAGGCCCACGCCGAAGCCGAACCCGGCGAGCAAAACGACAACTTCACCCGCATGATTCAGCAACAACTGGCAGGCCAGTTCCGCATGCAACAACGCAATCGCATCCCCTCGCAGGACGACTTCGAAGAGGCCGATCTGCACCTCAATCAGGCCTTCCGCGCTGTCATCTCTTCGCCATGTCTCGCCAAGCCCATCCCCGGCGATCCGCCGAATGCACCAACGAGCGAAGAAAAACTTCGCGCCGAGGAACAAGCCTGGATCGGGATGCGCGACGCCTGGACCGCGTTCATGGCCGTGGTTTTTCCCAATGCCAATCACAACTCCTTTGGCACCATACTCACCGAAATGCGTACCGGCGAGTTGCAGCAGATCCAGAACATCGAACGCAACCGTGGCTGCGCGCCAGCCGAGTAATTCCGGAAGGAGCAGGGGCCTTTAGGCCCCTGGATCAGAGCCGACAGGATGAATTGGGCTTTAGCCCCGGCCAGTCATTGCCCTCAGTCTGAGCTGGGCTCAGCGCGCGACAGTAGCCTCGCGCGTCCGGAACCCGTAGAATAGCTACAGGCAGCTTCTCCTGCCGGAGGCAAACATGTACCCAGAACTGATGGTGATCCCTATGCGCGAAGAACTCGTTCGTGCCGGGATCAAGGAAACCCGCACAGCCGAAGAGGTCGACGCCGCACTGGCCGAGCCGGGAACGACCCTCGTCGTCGTCAACTCCATTTGCGGTTGCGCGGCGGGCAAAGCTCGCCCCGGCATCCGTCTCGCGCTCGCCAACACACCCAACCCGCCCGATCGCAAGATCACGGTCTTTGCCGGCCAGGACCGCGAAGCCACGGACCGCGCGCGCGGCTACTTTGAAGGCCATCCGCCCAGTTCGCCCGCGGTCGCCATTCTGCGCGACGGAAAACTCGTCTACCTCATGCAGCGCGCTGTCATCGAGCAGTCCACCGCGCAAGACATCGCCGGCGAGCTCATGCGCGCCTTCGACGCTTTCTGCGCCAAGACCACGGCGTAACGCGGCGACAACCTCTCAACGCAAAACGGCCTCCCGCAAAGGAGGCCGTTGTTCTTGCTCTGCAATTCCCGCTTCTTAATCCGCGGCTTCCGCATTCTTCATCCGCTGCACCTTGCTGTGCTTGATCGAGTAAGTGAAGTAAATGATCAATCCAAAGATCAACCAGCCGATCATCACTTCCCACGTAATCGCCGCCAGCCGCGACATGAGATAGAGCGCGGACACAATACCCAGGATAGGCACCAGCGGCACCAGTGGCGTCTTGAATGGCCGGTGCATCTCCGGATTTCGCACCCGCAGCACCCAGACTCCGGCGCACACAATCGCGAACGCCAGCAACGTGCCGATGTTCACCAGGTCCGCGAGCCTTGAGATCGGCAGCAGCGCAGGAAACAGCGCCGCGAAGAATCCGAACACGATGGTGGTGATCCACGGTGTGCGGAACCTGGGATGTATCGCCGACGCCCACTTCCACAACAGGCCGTCCTTCGACATCGAGTAGAAAACGCGTGTCTGTCCGAGCAGCATCACCAGCATCACCGTAGCCAGCCCGAACACCGCTCCGATCTTCACCAGCATCGAGCCCCAGGTTACGCCCGTGGCATCGATGCCCAGCGCCACCGGCGCCGGCACATTCAAAGTTTGGTAAGGCACGAGCCCCGTAAGCACCAACGAAACCAGAATGTACAGAGCCGTGCAGATGAGCAGGGACCCCAGAATACCAATGGGCATATCGCGCTGCGGCTTCTTTGCCTCCTGCGCTGCCGTCGACACGGCATCGAATCCGATATACGCGAAAAAGATCCGCGATGCGCCTTTCGAAATGCCGCCCCAGCCAAAGTTCCCGGCCGCGTCCTTCGGCGGAATAAACGGATGCCAATTCGCCCTCGCCACGTCTGGATGGCGGAACAGGAAATAGCCGCCAACCACCAGGAAAATCGCCACCACGCTCAGCTTGATGAACACAATCACCGAGTTGAAGTTCGCTGACTCCTTGATGCCGATCACAAGGATGGTCGTAATCGCCATCACTCCCAGGATGGCAATCAAGTTGAAGAATCCCGTGGCATGCGGCAACCCAGCATCGCTCACGCCCGGCGGCAGCGATGCCACCGGCCCCCACATCCCGTGGTACTTCACCAGAGCGGTTCCGGGGATCGCCGTCAGTTGCGGCGGAATCACGATGCCCCACTGCTGCAACAGGCTGTTCAAATAGCCCGCCCACCCCGACGCCACAGTCGACGCGCCAAAGGCATACTCCAGCACCAGGTCCCAGCCGATAATCCACGCCACCAATTCGCCCAGCGTGGCATACCCATAGGTGTATGCGGACCCGGCAATGGGAATAATCGATGCGAACTCCGAATAGCACAAACCGGCAAACGCGCACGTGAGACCAGCAAGCACGAAACTCAGCGCCACGGCCGGGCCCGCGTAGAGCGCCGCGGCCTGACCGGTCAGCACAAAAATGCCCGCGCCGATCACCGCGCCAATTCCCAGCGTGATCAGGTTCACGGCCCCGAGCGAACGCTTCAGCGTGTGCTCTCCCTGCTCGCCCGCTTCCTGCGTGAGCATCGACATTGGTTTAATGCGCAGCAATCGAGAATTCAAAGGGCGGCTTCCTCCCTGGTGCATAGATTGGATGGGGCAAACTGTGTCTGTTCAAACCTGCGTGCAGGAACCGTACCGCAATCATACGACACGAAACCAAAGGCTCACACAAAGCACGAACCTAACCTAACCCCGGTCATCCTGAGCGAGGCCGCCGCGGCGGACGAGTCGAAGGACCTGCATTTTGCAATCCCAACCCGGCTCGATCCCGGGTGCCCCGGGTCTCGCTTTTGAGACCCGGGATAGCACCATCTTTCGCGAAAAGATTCTCCGCACAGCACGGATCCCGGCGTACTTTGCGACTGTACCGTTTTCAGGCAAGGCCTGTCTCGCTACGAGACAGAAATGCCTCGTTTTGCGGCGCACACTGTCTTAGGTTTGGACGGTTGTGCCGCGTTTCCGGTCACTGTCCGGCCCTTTTCTAATGAAGCGCCGTCTCCCACCGCCGAAACTCCGCCGCCGGATCGCCGCTGCGGAAGATAGCCGCGGCCACGGCAATCACGCTGGCTCCCGCTGCCAGAACCGCGGGCGCGCTCTCAAGCGTCACCCCTCCCACCGCCACCAGCACGGCATCGGGCCCGGCTTCTGCTCGCAGCTTGCGCATGCCTTCCGCGCCAATCGGAGCTTTCGTGGTTTGCTTGGTCGTGGTCGCAAACACCGGGCCGATCGACAGGTAATCCGCCGGTTCCAGCAGGATCCCCGGCAACAGCGCCTCGCTGCCGCCGAAGGTGCCCACAATGCGCCCCGGTCCCACCAGTCGCCGCGCCTCCGCCGGAGCAGCGTCTCCCGCATCCACGTGCACGCCGTCAAACCCAACTCGCTCCACCAAATCGGCGCGATCATCGAGAATCAGCTTCACCTTGTCAGCCGGCAGCACCGCGCGCAGAATCAACGCATCGGCCAGCACTTCCGCCTCGGTCCCAGTCTTATTGCGGTATTCAATCAGCGTCACGCCGGCCTCAGCGAGTTCACTGCCAAGTCTGCGCAGGAACTCCGCGCGCCCCACCTGCGGAATCACGGCGCTATCAAGAATCGGATAGATTTTCGGAAAGGAAAAAGACATGCTTCCAGAGTAGAGCAGAGAACTGAGATCAGCTTTCAGGTGTCAGGTTTCAGCCAAGAGTTCCCCTAAACTGTTGGCGTGGGGCCGCGATCGGCGACCGGCCCTCGCAGAATCGCTATTATCTTGGCTCGCCTACCGTCTGAAACTGACACCTGAAACCTGACACCTGTTTCTCTCACATTTCGTCCGCACTCGGCCCATACGTCCCCGGAACCTTCGCACCGATCAGCCGCAGATACACGGTCAACTGTCCACGGTGGTGGATCATGTGGTTCAGCACAGAGTCGCGAAACACCTGGTGCTTCGGTGCGTCGATCCAGGCCTTGCCCTGCCAGACAAGCTGCCAGTTCCGGTCCCAAGTGTCGCCTGTCGTAGCCACCACCGCCGCGCGCGTTCCCACAAGTTCCTTGTCAAACTTCTCCAGCGCTTCCGCCTTGCTGGTGGGCACAAACGGTTTCCAACTGCTGTCCGGGCTGAACTCAATTTTGTCCTTGGTCAGGGTCGAAAGCGCCCACTCGCCGGAAAAATCCGTCAGGTGCCCAACCAGGCGGCCAAGGCTCATGGATTTGGCATGGGGCTTCAAGTTGAAATCTGCGTCGGCCGGAATGGCATCGATCATTTTGCGCGTGTTCGCGGCCTCGCGGTCGAACTCGGCAATCAGTTCTTTCTGAGCGTCCATGAAGGCAACCTCCAAGTTGCCCACACAGCATAGCCGATTTTCGCCCGACAGGGCGAAGAAAATGCGAATAAATTCTGCGGCTTGCCTAAGATCCTGAAAAATCAGCCTTTAGCCCGCAAGTCGGTCAAATTCATACAGGCTGCTTTTCCGCTTCGGCCCGAGCGGCGAGGAACCGCTCCATGAACCCTGTGTCGAACTCCCCGGCGCGAAACGCCTCGCTCTGGAAGATTTCCTGGTGCAGCGGAATCGAGGTATCCACGCCGCGCACGATGAACTGGCTCAGCGCCCGCTCCATCTTCGCAATGGCCTCGGCGCGATCCATGCCGTGCGTAATCAGCTTGGCAATCAGCGAATCGTAGTACGGCGGAATCACGCCCTCGGCATACTGCGCCGTTTCCACCCGCACCCCGTTTCCGCCCGGCACATTGAACGCTGTAATCTGTCCCGCCGACGGCGTAAACTTCTGCGGATGCTCGGCGTTGATGCGGCACTCGATGGCGTGCCCGCGCATCTCCAGATGCGGCGGCAGAATCGCGTCCAGCCGATCGCCGGAGGCAATCCGCAACTGCGCTTTCACAAGGTCCACGCCGGTAATCGCCTCTGTCACCGGATGCTCCACCTGGATGCGCGTATTCATCTCGATGAAGTAGAGTTGGTGGTTCGCATCCATCAGGAACTCTACCGTCCCGGCGTTCTGGTAGCCGATCTCGCTCAAACACCGGCACAGCGTACGGCCCACTTCCTCGCGCATCCTGGGCGTCACCTGCAGGCTCGGCGCTTCTTCGATCAACTTCTGATGTCGCCGCTGGATCGAACACTCGCGCTCGAAGAGCGAAACCACGTTGCCGTGCTCGTCCGCCAGCATCTGGAACTCGATGTGCCGCGGGTTCTCGATGAACTTTTCCATGTAGAGCTCGCCGTTGCCGAACGCGTTGGCCGCTTCGGTAAATGCCGCATGGAAAAGATTGGGCAGATCCTCGGAGTCGCGAACAATGCGCATGCCGCGTCCGCCGCCGCCGGCCTTGGCCTTCAAGATAACCGGGTAGCCGACTTTCTCCGCCCACTTCTGCGCTTCCTCGGCAGTCGACAAAATACCATCCGACCCCGGCAGGATGGGTACCTTGGCCTTCTTCATGGCCTGGCGCGCCTTCTCTTTTTCGCCCATCAGCCGCGTCACTTCAGGCGGCGGCCCAATGAACTTGATATTCGACGCGCGGCACACCTCGGCGAAGTTTGCGTTCTCGCTCAAGAGGCCGTAGCCCGGATGAATCGCCTCCACGTCGGCAATCTCCGCCGCGGAAATCACTGCGGGCACATTCAAATAACTATCTGAAGCGCGCGGCGGCCCAATGCAGATTGCCTCATCGGCAAAGCGCACGTGCAGCGAGTTGCGGTCCGCCTCGCTGTACACGGCAACTGTGCGAATGCCCAGTTCCCGGCATGCGTTCAGCACGCGCAATGCGATTTCGCCACGATTGGCAACCAGAACTTTACGAAGCATGGATTCCTTAGAAAGCGGGGTTAGCGGTGTTTGCGGAGTTAGCGGTGTTAGTTGCGGCTCCGCTCACTCTGCTGTCTTCACGCCAGTCTGATCGCAAACAGCGGCTGGCCAAATTCGATGGCCTGTCCGTTCGAAACCAGGCACCGGACCACTTCGCCGGAAACGTCCGCCTCGATCTCGTTCATCAGTTTCATGGCCTCCACGATGCAGATCACCTGGCCCTTTTCCACGCGATCTCCTGGAGAAACAAAGGCCCCGGCGCCCGGGGAAGGCGAGCCAAAGAACGTGCCCACGATCGGCGACTTCACGAGGTGCAGCCCTGCCTCGGGATCGGCCGCCGGTTCCGCAGCTGATTCCGACACCGCCCCAGTCGCAGCCGCATGCGTCGAAACGGGCGGCGCTGTCCGCAGCAGCCGCGCCAGGTCGCTCAGCGACGCTGGCCCGCTCTCCTGGGGATTGAATTTGAGCCGAATCTTCAGGTCGCCGCGGTCGATGTCGAACTCCGCCACCTGATGCTGCTTCAAAAACTCAATCAGCTGTCGCAAATCTTCAATATCTTGTTGTTTCATTCTTCCTTTTGACTCTCCACGCACCGGTGTCAACTTTCCCAAACCGCAAATCTCAAAGTCCAGCGCTTCATAACTCGATCAGCGCCTTTGGCGCCGCAGCGGTCATCACCTTGCCCCCGCTGCGCGTAACTTCCACCATATCCTCAATGCGGATGCCGAACTGCCCCGCAAGATAAACGCCGGGCTCGATCGTAACCACCATTCCCGGCACCAGGCGCGTTGACTGTCCCACGCCAACTCGCGGCGGTTCATGAATCTCCAAGCCGACGCCGTGGCCGGTGGAATGAGAAAACGCCTCGCCTAAACCTTCCCTGCGCAGGATGCTGCGCGCGGCTTCATCCACTTCCGCGCAACTTGCGCCCGGAGCAACCGCATTCACCGCGGCCTCCTGCGCCTCCAGCACAGCCTCGTATGCCTTCCGCTCTTCGGGCCTTGGACTGCCCAGATAAACGGTCCGCGTCATGTCAGAACAGTAACCCTTGTGGATTATACCGAAGTCCAGCGTCACAAACCCCCGCTTCGGCAGCAGCGCGGCCGTCGCACGCCCATGCGGCATGGCCGACCGCACACCCGACGCCACAATCGTCTCAAACGACATGCCTTCTGCCCCCAGCAGCCTCGCCTGGTGTTCCAGCTCCGCAGCCACGGCCATCTCCGGCACACCCGGCCTCATGAACTTGAGGATTCCCTCGAATAGCCGGCATCCAGCCAGCGCCGCCTCGGCCATCACCGCGAGTTCGCTCTCGTCCTTCACCATGCGCAGCAACTCGACAAATGGCGCCGGAATCGCCTCAAGAAAACTGCGCCGCAGATGGCTGGGCAGCTCCGATTTCCATCGTGCCAATTCGGCGACCGTGGTGCGCGCCGGATCGAATCCCGCCATCGTCACGCCTGGTTGCGCGGCCAGCCCCGCTTGCGCAGCCAGCCATTGAACCGCTGCCACCGACGGCGAGCTCGACACAATCTGCACTTGTGCGGCCTGCACCTCTTCAGCGGCCTGCGTCGTATAGCGGCTGTCGGTAAACAGCCTCGCCGTCCGCCGCGTTACTGCCAGCGCAGCGCTGGAACCGGTGAACCCGCAGAGATAGCGAACATCGGGAAGGAAGTTTACGAGGAGTCCGGGAAGCCCGGCGCGAGTCAGCTTGCGGCGCAGTGCGCCCATGCGGCGGAAGTGGTCCACGCGCTTAGTTTTATCACAGGGTTCAGGAGTCATTTTGTGAGCGCGTGCCCGTCTACATCGAGCTTCGAGGCAAAACTGAGAGCTGAAGGTTGAGAGCGAACCGCTACAAGCTACGAGCTACAAGCTACCGGCTGCTTCTCTCTGCACCGGCTTCTTCTTGCTCGCATCCACATCGCCGCCCGCGTGCAGGTCGCTTTGCCGATCCATCCACTCATCGAGCCGCGAACGCTTGAAGCGCCAGCGATTACCCAGCTTGAACGCCGGAACAAAACCCTCCGAGGCGTACTTGTAGAGAGTGTCGGGCGAGATGCCAAGGTAATTCGAGGCCTGGCGGATATCCATCACCTCGCGGACTTCGGGGACCAGCAGGTTCGAGCGGGCTGCGGCGTTGCGCATGATTGCCTCTCTGAAATGGTTCCTTACTGAAGAGCGAATTCCGGCAAACCTACCGGTAATTCTGTATTTAACCTGACTTCATCAGGACATTCAAGGAATTTCCGGAAGTTATAGGAAAGTCATAGGCTTTCGCCCCGGGCAGCCTTCCGGCCGCCCTGTGGAAAAACCCCATCCGGTTGTGCGGCAGCCCGCAACCCACCCCAAGATTTAGCGCTCGTAGCGCAAATGGTCCGCGCGGAAGCCGGTGCGCTTGGTACTTGCTCCCTCGCTCCCTGGCTCCCTTGCTCCCTGTTTTTCTACAGCGCCTTCCGCCACCACGCTGTAGGCTCATCGCGCAAATAGTGGGTCTTCTCCCCGCGCGAAAGATAGAAGTCCAGCACGTCGTCTTTTTTAAACTTGGAACACGGCGGCCAACTCGTTTCGTCTTTTTCCAGGTGGGTCTCGGTCTGGTGATTGTCCACCAGAGTGATCTCCGTCTCAGAGCAGCCCACCACATGCTGGGCGTAGAGCCAAAAGTCGTAACCGGGCGGCGGTGGCGGCGGAATCTGATTCGCAATCTCCGCCAGCAGCAGGATGAAGACAAAAACCGCCGCGACAATCATGATCTTCTTCATGGCAAGCAGAAATCCCGCCGGCGCCGATCACAATCCAGGCCGGCCGTCGCGGCAAAACAGACATCGCGTCCGTGGGATTCAGTATAGCGAAGCAGAAGGCTCTTCGACGTTCGCACGCAGGAACACATCGGCTCGGGCGATCACCTTCTGATCCCTGAAACCTGATTCCTGGTCCCTGTTTTTCAGTTCTGGTTGCTGTCGTCGCGGCGATGCAGCGTTGGCGGCCCATCACCCGAATCCGTGGTACTGCCGCCGGCCTGCGTAGTCGAGCCGGAACCTGATCCCGATCCGGACCCATCCGTGCTCGCTCTGCGCAGCGATGGTCTGGTCACGCCCTTGGTGTCGGTCAGCCTGCGCTTGTTCTCAATGCGCGCCAGCCGCGCCTTCACATCTTCGAATTCCGAGGTCGTCACCAGGTAATCCTGCTTTGCCGGCAGGATGCGCGCAATCTCCTCCTGCGAGTGCAGAATGCGATCCGGCGTCTGCGGGTGGTCGCTGAATGCCTTGGCCACAAGTCCTGGCTTGCGTTTCTCCAGCGCCTGGATCTTCTCAAAGAAAGTGATGAAGGCCTGCGGATCGTATCCGGCGCGGTACATGTACTGCACGCCCAGATAATCGGCCTGTGCCTCAAAGTCGCGCGAGAATTGCAGGAAGGTAATCGGAATCGCCAGTTGCGCGGCCTCGTAGATGCCGTATCCCGTCCAGTCGTACGGCAGCATGATCATCAGTGGAATCATGCCGATTTGCGCGTAGTTCAGCCGCGTCATCTCGCGCGCCGCGTGGTGCGCGCAAACGTGCGCCGTCTCGTGCGCCATCACTCCGGCCAACTCCGCTTCCTCGTCCGCGGCCAGAATCAATCCCGAGTTCACGTAGAAAAACCCGCCCGGCAGCGCCATAGCGTTGATTTCGTCGGAATCGATCACCTTGATCGTGAACGGAACCTTGCAGTCGGAGTTCTTCACAATGTTCTGGCCGATGCGGTTCACGTACTCCACGACCACTGGGTCGGTGATAAACTTCGTGCTCTTCTCGATCTCGTCGGCGTATTGCTTGCCCATCTTGATCTCGCCATCGGTCGAGTACCAGTTGCCCAGCCCGCGTTTGCCGATTTCGCGATTGCCAACGGCGCTCACGTCCTCAACGCTGCCTGGCTTTACCTTGATCATTTCGCTGCCGGGATCGACTACCTTCTCGGGATCGACCTTCACCGCGCAGGGATCAGCTACCGGGGTGGTTCCGGGCTCCGGATCATCCTCTTTGGCGCTTTCGTTTTCCTTTACTTTTTTCTTCTTGTCCGTGTCCGCCTGGCAGGGCGCGGAATCTCCGCTGGTCGACGCCGTTGTCGGATTCCCCGGCTTCGACGGCAGTGGCGCATCGCCGCCAACAGGGGTACTGCCCGGAGCCGGCTGCGCGGCGGGTGTAGTTTGCTGAGTCCCGCTGCCGGAATTTGTGCTTGAAGGAGCTTGCGCTGCAGGTGTGTTTGCCGGAGTCGGGCTCGATGCCGTCCCGCTTGATTGTGCCCAGGTTCCCGCAGCCAGCGCCAACGCCAACCCCGACAGAACTGCCAACCGCAGTTCGATGCGATCCGTTGCCCTCATGACCTAACCTCCGCCGCGGTGGGTATCCCGCGCACACGGCCCCGCTTCGCTCGATCTCTTAGACGCAAGTATCTGCTCTTTTGGCACCAATGGGAAGCGGGATTTCTTGCAGTCGGTCACCTTCAAGCCGTCTTGAAAGAATCGAACCCGCCTTGAAAGGGCACAACTTCCAGCTTGCCCTGAGCGAAGTCCAATGGTGCCATGACCGGCCAATAAAAAGGCCCAGGAACGCACGAAGTGTCAGGGCACGACTTCAGTCGTGCCGCAAAAACCCCAAAATAAAGGCGGGCTTTAGCCCCTTAGGGAATGTTCTGCTCAAACGATTCCGCCGCCGGATTTCCGCCGCAGGCATTCTTTCGACTCCGTCCCGCTTATCTGAGGATCCCGCAATCTCCTCTTGAGAATCAGAGCCTTGCAGTATTCTTTGAGCTTGCGGCCTCATGCTTGTAAAGTGAAGAACGCAGGATTGGGAGGCGCTTTGCGGTTCAGAGTCCTAGCGGCTGCGGGTTTTGCCGTCTGCGGAGCGCTGCCACTGCTTGCCCAGGCGCCGCCCCCTCTTCCCCCAACCGTCCCCGCCCTACCGCATACTCGAGCTAAAGCGACCCCGCCTGCACCGGCTGCTCCTCAAGCCATCTTCGACGCCACCAACCTCGGCTCCCCGCTCCAACTGCAAAGCGACTGGCGTGTCGGCATTACCTCCGATCCCACTGCCTCCTCGCCCACCTTCGACGATTCCGCCTGGGTCGTCCGCAACGCCCAGGCCGACATAAACGACGTTCCCGATGAGAGTGACGACACTTCTGCCTCTCCGGCAAAGAGCGGCTCAGGCGCAACCGCGAAACCCGCGACAAATGCCGAAGGGCGGCGTTACGTCTGGTTCCGTCTCCACATCAAGCTCGCGCCCGACCACGGGCCTCTTGCGCTCCTCATTGAGCTGCCTGTCTCCACCAACGCATCCTTCGGTCTCGGCGCTACGGGTCCCAGCCCCGATATCTACGCCAACGGAAGCCACATTCAGCCTGAAGGCCCGCACGGCAACGCGCCGCAGCGCTATCAGCCCATCTCGCGCATCTATAACTTGAACGTACCTGCCAACGAAACCTCGCTCACCCTCGTGGTGCGCGTCTTGTACATCCCATTTGGCTTCGGCGCGTACACCGGCTTCTTTGCCAATCGCACTCTCTACCTCGGCAACCCGGGCGATCTGGCGCGCGAGCTCAACCTCTGGTCGAATCGCTCGCTCTTCGAGCGCCTGCCTCGCCTCATCTACTCCGTCCTGCTCGCCATCCTCGCTATCTTCCTGTTCGCGCTCTATCTCGCGCAAAAAGGCCGCACCGAATATCTCTGGCTGGCTCTGCATGAGCTCGCCCAGGCTCCCCTCGGCTTTATTGAACTGGCTGGCAGCTCAGCCCGCATCGATTCACTCTGGTATGCCGCGCTCGTTTTCCAGCTCGTACTCATCTCGGCCTATCTCTTCTACGAGTTTCTCGTCGTCTTTCTTTCCTTGCCGCGCCCCTGGTACACACGCTGGCTCCGTTACACCGCGCCGGTTCTGGCCACGGTCGGACCCGCCCTGCTGGGAGTCGGCCACAGTGCCACCATCGCCGTCCTAATGGCCTGCGCCTTCCTCGCGAGCGCCGTTTGGATGTTGAGTTGGGCCATCTTCGTCTTCATCACCCTTTTTGCCGCCGCCGTCCGCCGTAACCTTGAAGCCGGCCTCTGGCTCATCCCCCTCATCCTCAGCGTCATCGGATTCATCGAGCCCATCGTCACCTCCGTCATCAGCGACGAAACCGGCGTCGTCTATCGTTCGCCGCTCACCATCGATGCCGGCCCCATTCCCATTCACATGTCTTCCCTCGGCGACTTCGCCGGAATCCTCGTCATTCTCCTCATCATCTATTTGCGCTTCATGCATGTTTATCGCGACCAGGAGCACGCCGCCAGCGAACTGGCGGCTGCGCGCAGTGTGCAGGAGCTCCTGATTCCCAGGGAAAAGATCGCTACACCTGGCTTCGAAGTTGACTCCGTCTACAGTCCGGCCAACGAAGTCGGCGGCGACTTCTTTCATGTGCAATCCGCGGGCAACGACGGCCTGCTGGTCGTGATCGGCGACGTGGCCGGCAAGGGTCTGAAAGCCGCCATGAATGTCTCCCTCCTCATGGGCGCACTGCGCCGCACCCAGGAGCGCAGCCCCGCCAAAATTCTCGAGTCCCTGAACGGTGTCCTCACTGGAGCCGAAAGCTTTACCACCTGTCAGGCCATCTGGTTTGACGCCAATGGCGAAGTGGTCATCGCCAACGCCGGCCATCTTCCGCCCTATCTGAACAGCCAGGAGATCAACCTGCCCGGAGGCTTGCCGCTGGGCGTGCTTCCGCAGGTGAGTTACGAAGAGGAGCGCTTCTACCTCCATCCCGGCGATCGTGTTCTCCTGCTTTCGGACGGAGTAGTGGAAGCGCGAAATCCCGCCGGCGAACTCTTCGGCTTCGATCGAGTGCGATACCTAAGCAACCAGTCGGCGTTTTATTTATCCGATGCCGCCAAGTCCTTCGGCCAGGAGGACGACATCACCGTCCTCACTGTCCGCCGCCAGGCGCAGGTCCTCGCCGAGTAGAGCTCAGCCGCTGTGCTATCTTCTCCTGTGTCTCGAACTCATTGGCGATGTATTTCAACCGGGCTTCCGTCACCGGAACGAGGTAACACGGAAGGGGTTTCATGAATCGAAGGCAGTTCCTCGTTGCCCTGGGCAGCGCCGCCGCTACGCAAAGCGCATCTGGCAAAAAGCTGAGCACTCAACAAGACATACCAGTCCAAGCAGGCGCCGTGTCGCTTACAAATGGCGGCAGCAAGCTAGAACTCCTCCCCGGCCCGGACGGATATGGCATCGCGCTTTTCACTTCAATTAAAGGCCGGATGGAACGGGTCGCGCACACTCCATTCCCAGTGAGAACGTTTTACGGACTCCGAACGCCTGAGACCATGGTGGATGTCGCGTTTCGTCGCGCTGAAAAGACCGCCGATGGAATTCAAGCCAGTGCCAAATTTGCCGACAAGAAATCGAACCAGTGGGACGTGACCTTTCGCGCGGTGTGCGCAACCAACGGCGGATTCAGATGCCGTTTCGACTATCGCCTCTCGCAGGGCACGGCAGAAGACATCTTCTTCGAACATTCGCTGACACCCGATATGCCCGCCGACGGCGAGAAGACCTACGTGCTGATGCCGGGCCTGCTCTATGACGGAAACCGGCTCACGCAAGCGCCACTCGAGATCCCGCAACTGGCCGCTGCGCAAAATTTCCAGGTCGATACGCCGGTCTTCACGCTTTCGATTCCAATCGCGGCGTTTCTCGAACGAAGTTCAGGGAAGACGCTGATGGTCCTCACCGAGCCGGCCTCCGCGCTGGGTATTTCTGGCTTTAGTTGTGTGAGCCGGGAAGACGACCACCGAATCTCGGTGATGGCGCCGTGTTATCGCGAGAAACACTTTCACCACAATCACTACACGCCGGAGGCGCCCAAAGGAGCAGTCGTCTCCGAGGAAACAAGCGTCAGCTTCGCGGTGACCTGGTTTGCCATGCAGTGCAAAGACGTGATCGGCCTGTTCGACGCGTTGCAACCGGTGCGCAAAATGGTGCGCGGGGAGTTCCAGCGCACGAACAAGCTGCCGCTCTCAGAAGCCTCCGCATTAGTCGAGGACAACTTCAACTCCCGGATGTGGGCCGATGGCCCCGAGAACCAGTTCTACATCAATGCCATGTTGCCGGATTACGAAATATCGAAGTCAGGCGTTGGCGGCCTCACTCCAGGCTGGCAGCTTCAAGTGGGGTGGTGCGCAGGAGCGATCACAGGTTATGGGCTCTTAAAAACTGGGGATGAACTAAGCTGCACTCGCGCTCGTAAGATGCTGGATCGCATCGCAGGCGGCTTATCGCCCTCTGGGCTTTTCTGGTCAATCTATGCCAACGGCGCGTGGGACCCGGTGAAAGACAACATCGGAGGTTGGCAGCACATGCGCATGCCGGCCGACGCCTCTTTCTATTTTTTGAAGGCCATTGCTCTTGAACGGAGTCGTGGCTTCGAGCACCCGGAGTGGGAAAAGGCCGCGATAAGCAATCTCGACGCATTCACCCGCTTATGGAAGGAACACCAGGATTTTGGTCATAAGGTCGATCGCAACACCCTGAATATCGTGGATGCGGGCACAGCAGCAGGCGCGCTTTGTATTGGGGGCCTTGCGCTCGGCGCGCATCTACCCCGCGGCAAAGAGTATCTCTCCGTTGCGCGCGAATCCAGCAAAGCATTCTACGAGCGCTTCGTGCGGGCCGGCTGGATTATCGGCGGCCCGCTGGACATTCCCAATGCGCCCGATTCCGAGTCGGTAACCGCGTTACTCGAAAGCTACGTGACAATGTATGAAGTCACCATGGATCCTCTGTATTTGCAGTACGCGCAGGAGACCGCACGCCATTTATCTACCTGGGTTGTCGCTTACAACGCAACCTTTCCTCCGGGAACCTTCTGCGAAAAGGCCGGGATTCAATCGGTCGGCGGGGTGCTGGCAAACTCACAAAACCATCACATCGGACCGTCGTTCTGCACCAATTCCGGCAGTGCTCTGCTCCGCCTGTACCAGTACACCGGAGACATTTTGTCTCTGCGACTGCTGGAGGATGTGGTCAGCGGCCTTCCGCAATATGTGAGCACCGGTAAGGAGCCGTTCAACCTCGGCCCCGGCATGGTGAGCGAACAGTTCAATATGACGGACGAACTGGGCACGCGCGGAGAAATGGGGTGGGTCTGCGCAAGCTGGCCGGTGACATGTGTGGTACTTAGCTATGGCGAAGTACCATCGGTATACGTCGATCTGAATCGAGGCACCTGCGCAGTGTTCGACCAGATTGAAGCAAGCTTCGATGCCAGGAGCCGCTCGCTGCACCTTCTCAACCCTACTGCCTGTCAGGCTAAGGTTCGGGTGCAGAGAAGCGTCGGGTATGATTTAAACCTTGTTCTTGCTTCGGGCGAGAAAAAGACCATTTCCCTCGTGAGGGCGTAGGTTGGCGTAGCTCAGACAGCAGTGCTTCCAGAAAAAAGAGCATCCGGGGTTACATGACTTCCAATTCACCCAGATCCGCACCCGCCGCGAGCTCCTTCAACCCTGCAACCCTCACGCTTGAAGCCGCAACCTTCCTCGCGCTGCTTCTCGGCCTGGTCTACCTCTTCGCCACCAACTCCACCGTCGCGCATTGGTCGCAGGGCTACAACCCCGCCGGCATCTGGCAACTCTCCACGCTCATCGCTGCCCTGCCCGTGGTCGTCCTCCTTGGAGCCATGGCCATCCTGCGCCTCAAGGCCCACATCGCCGCCATTGCCGGACTCGTCACCGCATTGCTCGCCGCCATCGTCCTCTTTCACATGCCTGCGCGTCTCGCCTTCTCCGCCGCCGCGTTTGGCGCGGGCTACGGCGTGCTCCCCGTCTGCTGGATCATTCTTCCCGTCATCTTCCTCTACGACCTCACCGTCCAGACCGGTCGCTTCGTCACCCTCCAGCAGAGCCTCACCGGCATCACCGCCGACAGCCGCCTGCAGCTTCTCCTCATCGCCTTCGCTCTCGGTTCGTTTTTTGAAGGCACCTCCGGTTTCGGCACACCCGTCGCCATCTGCGCCGCCATCCTCATCAGTCTCGGTTTCCGCCCGTTGCAAGCAGCTGCACTGTCTCTCCTTGCAGACACCGCCCCGGTCGCCTTCGGAGCCATGGGCATTCCCATCGTCGCGCTTCACGGCGTCACCGGCCTCAATCTCTTCGCGCTCACTCGTACCACTGCCGTCATTCTTTTTCCTTTCGATATCCTTGTCCCCTTCTGGCTCATATGGGCCTTCGTCGGCTTCGCCGCAATGATCGAAGTTTGGCCGGCCATCTTGCTGGCCGGCGTCACCTTTGCCACCGCGCAACTTCTCATGGCCTTCTGGAGCGGCCCTTTTCTCGTGGCTATCGTCGCCGCCTCGGCCACCATCGTCGTTCTGGTCGTCTTTCTTCGTTTCTGGCAGCCCAAACGCACGCTCAACGTGAACCTCGAAGACATCACCGGCCAGGCGCGCCAGGCGCACGGACACACCGCAGCCACCATCTTCAAAGCCTGGCTTCCCTGGTTGGTATTGAGTGTCGTCGTCTTCGTCTGGGGCCTGCCGCGTATCTCCGCCTGGATGGA
>JBEKEP010000092.1:0-17159 GCA_050013775.1 Occallatibacter sp.
AAATACTCATAAATCTCATCGGTAATCAGGAACAGATCGTGCTGCCGGCAAAGCTCCGCGACCTGCTCGAGCTCGGACTGGGAAAAGATCTTGCCGCTGGGGTTGGCAGGCGTATTTAAAAGAACGGCGCGCGTCTGCGGCGTGACGGCCGCACGCATCGCGTCCACGTCGAGATGAAAGTCGGGTTCGGCCAACGCTACCAGGACGGGATTGACGCGCAGCGATTTGAGCGTGTTCACGTGGTAGCCGTAGAACGGCTCGAAGACCAGCACTTCGTCGCCGGGGTTGAGCAGCGCCATGGCCGCGGCATGCAAACCGGCCGTGGCGCCAGACGCCACCAGCACTTCGCGGTCGAAATCGTAGGCAAGGCCGTAGTCTCGCTGCTGTTTGGCCGCGATGGCCTCGCGCAGCCGCGCGATGCCGTCGCAACGCGTGTAAATATTCTGCCCATCGCGCATGGCCTGAGCGGCTGCGGCTTCCACCAATGCGGGCACCGGCGTGTCGCAAACGCCCTGGGCCAGGTTGATGCCACCCATGCGATCGCACTCCGTCGTCATGGCGCGGATTTCCGACTGAAACGTCTCGGGCGCAAGTGTGCTGAGGGCAAGGCGCGTTGTGTGAATGGTTGTGCCGGGCACGGGGAAGATCCTTTGTTTCCATCTTACATTTTCGCCCGCCCTGCGGCAGTGCGCCCGTCTACAGCCTAAGCTGACGCCGGCGTAGTATCTTGCAGAAAGAAACGGCATTTATGCACGAGCTTTCCATCGCGGCCAGTATTGTGGAGTCGGTCACCGAATCGGCCGCCGCGTATCCCGGCGCGCGCGTGAAAGAGGTGCGGCTGCGCGTGGGCGCATTGGCTTCGGTGGTCGAAGACTCGCTCAAGTTTTGTTGGGAGTTAGCCACGGAAGGTTCGCCGCTTGCGGGCGCGGCGCTGGTGATCCATACATTGCCCGTGATTTTGCATTGCGATGCCTGTGGCGTCGATGCCGAAATTGCAGGCGTGCAAAGTTTTCGCTGCCCCAAATGCGGCGAGCTGGCTGCGGATCTGCGCCAGGGACGCGAGCTCGAAATCGAATCGATTGAACTGGAAGAACCGGACCCGGTCGCGCCGGAGCCGGTTGAGGAGAAGGCATGACAACGCGCATTGTCGAGTTGCGGAAGGGCATCCTGAAGAAGAACGACGAGCTGGCGGCGGGGTTGCGCAATCGCTTCACCACAGCCGGCGTTCTGGTGCTGAACCTGGTTTCGAGTCCCGGCACGGGCAAGACCGCGTTCCTTGAGCGGACCCTGCGCGAAGTGCTTGCGCACGGCGGACGCGCGGCGGCGTTAGTGGGAGACCTCGAGACCGACAACGATGCGCGGCGGCTGGCCGCAAGCGGCGCCCCGGTGCGCCAGATCAATACGCACGGCATCTGCCATCTTGACGCGGAGATGATCGCGAAACACCTCGACGGCTGGAAGGAAGTTTCGCTCGCCGGTCTCAACTATCTCTTCATCGAAAATGTCGGCAACCTCGTTTGCCCGTCGAGCTACGATCTGGGAGAGCGCATCCGCGTGGCCCTGCTCAGTGTGACCGAGGGCGAAGACAAGCCCCTCAAGTACCCGGGCCTTTTCAACTCGGCCGATGCGGCGGTGATCACCAAAATCGATATTGCCGAGCCTTGCGGCTTCGACCGCGACCTGGCCCTGCGCAATATCAACGAAATCCGGCCGGGCATCCGCATCTTCGAGACCTCCGCCAAAACCGGCGCGGGGATGGATGCGTGGCTCGCTTACCTTGCGGAGCAGGCAAGACCCTCCTGAGCCTGCCGCGCCCCTATCAGCCTCATTTGATGCAATTTTCGCGTGTTGACCATTGCAAAGGAACGGTCCGCGGCGGTAACTTTCAGCTAAGGTCGGTAGCACAAAATGACTCCCTCGGATTCCCCAGAGCAAGACGTGGGTGCGCAGGAACGCGTGCATCCGGGTTTTGCCCAGAATACAATCGAGCGACTCTTCGAGTTTTCGCCGGACGCGATCCTGGTCTCCGACGGAAACGGCGTGATGCGCGCCGCCAACCCGCGCGCCGAGGAGTTGTTCGGTTACGCGAGCGAAGAGCTGATCGGCCAGCCCGTAGAAATGCTGGTGCCGGCCCGCTTCCGCAACGGCCATCCCCGCCATCGCGAAAACTACAGCGCGCACCCCCGCACGCGGCAAATGGGCGCGGCCATGAATTTGTTTGGTCTGCGCAAAGACGGCACGGAAATCCCCGTCGACATCATGCTCAAGCCGATCGAAACCGCGGATGGTCCTGCGGTGATGACCTTCATCCGCGACGCCACCGAGCAACGCGCGGCGCAGGAAGCTGTGCGGCTGAACGATGCGCGGCTGCGCTCCATTGTTGAAAGCATCGCCGAGTACGGCATCTACCTGCTCGACCGCGATGGCCACATTCTCACCTGGAACCCCGGCGCCGAGCGCATCAAGGGTTACAAGGCCGACGAGGTAGTGGGCCTGCACTACGCGCGCTTCTTTACGCAGGAAGATGTGGAGCAGGGCCGTCCCGCCGAGCTTCTGCGCCAGGCCATCGCGAAGAATCGCGTAGAAGAAGAGGGCTGGCGCGTGCGTAAGGATGGCTCCCGCTTCTGGGCCAACGTCGTGATCACGGCCATCCACGACAGCACCGGCGCAGTCACGGGCTTTGCCAAGGTCACGCGCGACGTGACCGAGCAAAAACAGGCGCAGGAGTCGGTGATCGCCGAGTTGAGCAGTTTGTTGCTGGTCAATGTGGACATTCGCAAGCTGCTCGAAGCATTCACCGCAAGCATTCGCCAGATGGTGCCGCACGATGCCGCCACGCTGGCACTCTACGACGAGCCTACCGGCAAGCTGCGCGTGCAGTTTCTCGGCTCCGGCGACGCCGACGCGAACCAGGGCGAAGTACTGCTCAACCCCGATGCTTCTCCCGCCGGCCAGGCCTATCGCACGCGCCGTCCGGTGATTCTCAACAAAATCGACCGCTGGCCCTTCGCGCCGGAATCCGTGCAGCACCTCACCGGCATGGGTATGCAGTCGGGAGTCTGGGTTCCGCTGCTGCATCGCGAAAGAACTCTGGGCACTTTGGCGGTGGCCAGCCGCCTGGAAAATGCTTTTTCGCAGCACGACGCCGAAATGCTGACCCAGGTGGCGGGACAGGTGGCCATGGCGGTCAACAACGCGATGGCCTTTAAGCAAATCGCGGAATTGCGCGACCGGCTCACCCAGGAAAAACAGTATCTCGAAGAAGAGATCAACCTCGAACATCGCTTTGAAGACATTGTGGGTGAGAGTACTGGCCTGCGCAGCGTGCTGCGCGAGATTGCGACCGTTGCGCCCACTGATGCCACCGTGCTCATTCAGGGCGAGACGGGAACCGGCAAAGAGCTGCTGGCGCGCGCCATCCACCGCCTGAGCCCGCGCAGCGAGCGTACCTTTATCAAGCTGAATTGCGCAGCCATTCCCGCCGGGCTACTCGAAAGCGAGCTTTTCGGCCATGAGAAGGGCGCGTTCACCGGCGCCATCGCGCGCAAAATCGGCCGCGTCGAACTGGCCCACGAGGGCACGCTCTTCCTCGATGAGGTGGGCGAGCTGCCGCTCGAGCTGCAGCCGAAACTGCTTCGTGCTTTGCAGGAGCGCGAGATCGAACGCCTGGGCGGCACGCGGTCCATCCCCATCAACGTGCGCCTTATCGCCGCCACCAACCGCGATTTGGCCAAAATGGTCGCGGATAAGGAATTCCGCAGCGACCTCTTTTACCGCCTCAAGGTGTTTCCGGTCTTTGCGCCGCCGCTGCGCGACCGCACCGCCGACATTCCCATCCTGGTGCGCCATTTTGTCTCGCGCCACGCCCGCCGCATGGGCAAGACCATTGAAACCATCCCGCCGGAGACCATGGATGCACTGATGGCATGGAAGTGGCCGGGCAACATTCGCGAGCTCGAGAATTATCTGGAGCGCGCCGTCATCCTTACGCGCGGCACGGTGCTGCACGCGCCGCTCGCCGAACTTGAATCCATGCAGGACGACGAAGAAGACGACGAGGCAGCATCCACGAACCCCACACTGCAGGCCGCCGAGCGCGAAACCATTCTGCGTGCGTTGCGCGAAGCCAAAGGAATGATCGGCGGAGCCGGCGGCGCAGCCGAGCGTCTCGGTCTCAAGCGCACCACGCTCAACTCCAAAATGAAGAAGCTCGGCATCGAGCGCGGCGACTACATGTAGTCTCCGTGACGAAATATCGTCGTCGTCACTTCGTCACGCGCCGCCCTCCGTCGCCCTGCGCGGTCGAATCCAGAAAAATATAACCGGTTTGCTTTCAGCGCTCCACGGCCTTGGTCGTGCTGGCTCGCGAGTTTGGCACGCGCCGTGCCTATACAGAGGCATGGCGCAGGACGAGCCAGCAAGTGCTGAGAATCACCGTCGAAGAAAAATCGGACGCCGTTGTTCTCAAGCTCGAAGGGCGTCTTGCCGGACCATGGGCGGCCGAACTTGCCCGCCTCTGGGAAGAGAAAGCTCCCGCATTCGCGCAGAAGAAACTGTCTCTCGATCTGCGGGAAACTACGTTTGCCGACCCAAGCGGAATTCGCATTCTAAAAGCCATTCACTCGCAAACCGGTGCCGCGATCCTCAGCGGCACGCCATGGACCCAATATCTTGCCGAAGAAGTGGCAAGCACGAACTCTCAACCAGCGGGCACGGAGGTCTGAAATGTACGCAGCATACGAATCGACGAACCAGACGATTGTTCCTTCTTACCGGAAGGGTGAATTTTTCAAGTCGTTGCCGGCCGAAGCTCTGGCCGATCTCGAGCACCTGCTCGCGCCCTCCACGTATCCCACTGGCATGGTTCTCTTCAGCGAGACTGAACCGGCCTCAGGCATCTACGTGGTGCTCGATGGTGAGGTGAAGCTCTCGATCAATTCGCCCGACGGCCGCCGCCTGAGCTTCCGCATCGCCAAGGCAGGCGAAGTGCTGGGCCTTTCCTCCGCGCTTTCTGGCGGCGCGTACGAAATGACCGCGGACACGCTCTATCCGGCCAAGATCGCGCACATTTCGCAACAGGTCTTTCTGCAATTCATGTCACGTCATCCCGCCGTCTACCAGTCGGTAGCGCGCGAGATGGTTCGCACCTACAACACCGCCTGCGAACAACTGCGCATGGTGGGCCTCTCGACCTCCGTACCCGAGCGCCTGGCGCGCCTGCTGCTGGTGTGGAGCGACGAACCCGGCCAGAAGCCCGAACGCCCGGTGCGCTGCCGCCTGTCGCTCACGCACGAGCAGATCGGCGAATTCATCGGCGCATCGCGCGAAACCGTTACGCGCACATTGAGCATTTTCAAAAACCATCACCTGGTGGCGCAGCATGGATGCACGCTCACCATTCCCTCGCGCGTCGCCCTCGAAAGCTACGCACGCGGGTAAAGCCGCAGACCTTATTCCAAGGGGAAGATGCCTCAACAGGCCGTTTGCCGAAATTGTGCGAAGTGGAAGGCAAAGCACAATTTCAGCAAGCGGCCTCTTTTTCCTCGGGGGTGCGTCAGCCTCTCTTCATCTGACGCAGCGCAAACTGCGCTGCATGATAGCCGCACATGCCGTGCACACCGCCGCCGGGAGGCGTCGACGCCGAGCACAGAAACAAATTTCTGGTACCCGTCGCGTAGCCGCGCAAAGTGGGCCGAAAGATCATCTGCCGCAGTGATAATGCGCCTCCGCCGATGTCGCCGCCCAGAAGATTTGCGTCCATAGTCTCCAGGGCGGCTGGCGTCGAAACGTGACGCGCCAAAATGCAATCGCGGAAGCCGGGAGCGAAGCGCTCGATCTGCGCTTCCATTCGTTCAGTCATATCGATTGCCGACCCGTTCGGCACATGGCAATAAGCCCACAACACATGTTTGCCCTCGGGCGCGCGCGTCGCATCGAAGAGCGTGGGCTGTGCAACCAGCACGAAGGGCCGCTCCGCGCATCGGCCCTGCGCCACGGCGTATTCCGAAGCGGCAATCTCTTCGAACGTTCCGCCCAGGTGCACCGTGATGGCCCTGCGGCATTTCTGCGCACGCCACGGAACCGGCTCAGAAAGCGCGTAGTCGATTTTGAATGCACCCGGTCCCGGCTCGAATTGCTCGAACGCGCGCCGGTAGCCGCTGCCAAGCCGGTCGCCGGCAATCGCCAGCAGTTGCCGCGGCGCAGTGTCAAAGAGCACGAACTCGCTGCCCGCTTCGAGCTCTTTGAAGGCCGCCGCATTGATGCGGCGCGCAGTATGCACCGTACCTCCGAGCGACGTTAAATAACTTGTAAGCGCCTGCGCGATGGCCTGCGCGCCGCCGCGCGGTATGGGCCAGCCCACCGCATGAATCGTGATGCCGAACATCCATCCGATGGTTGCGCTCAGCGGCTTGTCGAAGCTCAGGCAGGAGTGCCCTGCCAAGCCCGCAAAGACCGCACGCGTGCGCGCGCTCGAAAAATGGCGCGCCGCGAAACCTTGCGCGGACTCAAGCGCGCTTAATCCGAATCGCGACATGCGCAATGGATGACGCGGCAGGTGCAGGAGCGGCCCCAGTGTGTCCTTGGCAAATTCCTGCCAATTGTCGGCCGCGGGCTGCATTAAGTTTCGCCACGCCTTGCCGTCTTCGCCCAGCGCGCACTCGGTCGCCGCGAGGTCGCGCTCGAGGACGACTGCAGTTCCGTCGTCGAGCGGATGCGCGAGCGCCGCGTCGCCGTGGACCCATTCCAATCCGTGCTCCGCGAGCGGTAGCGTGCTGAAAAACGGCGAACCCGCGGCAAAAGGATGCACGGCCGAGCCGAAATCGTGGAGAAATCCAGGCAGCGTGAGCGGCAAGGTGCGCGTTGCGCCGCCCAGCACGGCTTCGGCCTCGTAAACGTCCACGCGCAGCCCTGCCTGCGCCAACACGATGGCGGCAGCCAGCCCGTTCGGGCCCGATCCGATCACGCTGGCGCGGCTCATTATGTCATCATCCTCATTCTCCTCGCCCCTGATCCCTGCTAATCGTGCGGTGGCATTTCCTCGGGCCATTCCACCGCGCCAAAGCGGCCGTCCTCGGTGAGGGTCAGTTCCGGCGCGTAAAGGCCCAGCGATTCGCGCCGCCACCAATCGCCGGTGTTGCGCTTCTCGTCCGTCGAAGTAAACCAGTATTGCCAAAGCACCGCGCGCACGTAACGCGGCGGCAACTGCGGAAATGGATTGCCGCGGAACAGCGCCAGCACGTCGTTGTCGCCAAGCAGCAGCCGCTCCTCCGTGACTGGAACGATTTCGTTCTCGCGCCACCCGCCCAGCGACGCAAACCACAGGTTCCAGTCGAAGCGCGGCTGGTAAGGCGCATAGATGCGCGGCGCTTCGTCGAGCGCCTGCGGCTTGTTGCGAAACTCGTATGGAATCCAGTTCACGCCGTCGTTCGAACCCTGAAATTCGATCTCGTAGCGGCCGCGCGTCATCACCGCAAAGAGGCCGTACTGGTTGGCGATGCGAAATGGTTCCAGCGCCGCGATGGGCTCCGCGGGTAAATGCACGTGGCGAAACGGAATCGCGATCATCTCCGCGGTGGTGTCATAGGCGATCCATGTCAGCAGGAATGCCGTCACCGATAGTCGCGTCACCCACCAGTAAAAAGCGGGGCGGCTCTGCGTCACCGGCTGCGGGTGTTCGCTCTCATGCGCAGCAGCTGCCTCGCGTGCCGTGTCTGCTTCGCTCGTGGCGAAGATCGAAATCGGCTCATCGTCTCCCCGCTCCAAGTGCGGTTCGGGCGCGGCCTCCGGCTCGCTCGGGCGAAAACGCGCGGGCACAAAGCGCAGCAGGAATTTGTCGTCGAGCAGCAGAAAGCCCAGCGCAAGCACCAGGTAATTCAGAAACGTGTAGTTGGCGGTGAGGATCACGCCCATCTCCCACGGCGTGACGATGAAGAAGCAGATCAGCCGCACGCGCCGGGGGAAAAACAGCATGAAGACCAGTCCCAGCTCCAACGCCAGCGTTCCAGCCACTGAGGCTGCATGGAACCAGTGGGGCCAATGCTCGACGTACCACCCCACCCATGTGGGCAGCGGGCCGTTCTGGTAGTACTCGTCCATGGCCGTGAAGTTGCGCCACTGGGGGTCGCCGCTCGCGAGCTTCACCATGCCCGATTCGAAGTAGATGCGAAACCACTCCCACTGCAGCAAGAACCAGCTTGCGCGCGAAGGCGGACGGCTCGCGCCCCATCCCGGCATCAGTCCGGGCGGCGCGAAAAACAGCGCCAGAAATCCGGCTTCGAGCAACATGCCGTCTGACTGATAGCCGGAAAACACCTGGGATGCGCCGACAAACGAGAGAAAACAGAGAAAGCAGATGAAGAAGCTGAGACGCGGCCACAGATTGCAGAAGGCCGCAATCGACGCCAGCAGCCCGATCCACGTCACTGCCATCAGGAAGCCCGAGCTTGTCGAGATCCAGAAGAGCGATGGCGTGTACCAGAAGCGCGCTAAGCCAAAATGTTCCGCAACCGCGCCCAGGTATTCTTCCGCGGGCAGAATCCCTTCAGGACCGATCAGGCCCTTGATCTGAAACAGCAGCGAGTAAAACGCGGAGAAATAGATGAGGCCGAGCGCGCGCAGAAAAATCCATCGCGGAATCAGCCGGCCTCGCGGGCCGCGGTGCGCGTCAAACAGCCATCGGAAAATGTCGACCAGCTTGCGCCCATTCATCTCCGGATCAGGATACCGGCTGGGCTAGGCTCTGTCCTAAATGAATGTGCGCCCTCGATCGTCTTAGCCCAACGGCGTTGCCAGCAGCGCCGGTTTCTGCTCGGCCAGCGTCATCATCAGCTCGCCGAAGAGCGTGTTGGCCCACGCAAACCACGAACGCGTGAATTTCGACGGGTCGTCCTTATGGAACGACTCGTGCATGAAGCCCGTGCCTGCCGTGGTGTCGCGCAGCCAGCGCAGACACTGGCGAATCTCCGCGTCACTGGTCGACGTAAATGCGCGATACATGATCGACATGGGCCAAATGGAATTGAGTCCGATGTGTGGCCCTCCCACGCCCTCCGCCGCCGTGCCGCTGAAGTAATACGGATTGGCGTCGCTGTATGCGAATTTGCGTGTGCGCTGGTAGACGGCGTCGCTCGTCGGGCAGATGCCGAGGTAAGCCAGCGTCGCAAGGCCGGGAGCGTTGGCGTCGTCCATCAGCAATTGGCTACCGTAGCCGTCCACTTCGTATGCCCAGATTTCGCCAAGTTGCGGATGGTTCACCCGCCCGTGTCGCGCGGTGGCCTGTGCCACTTCCTCGCTCAGCGCCGAGGCCCGCGCCGCAAGCGCCGTATCCTGCGCGGCGTGGGCGGCCAACTCTGCCAGTTGGTTCAGAGCCTTGACCGCGAAGAGATTCGAAGGCACCAGCAACGGAAAAATGCAGGCATCGTCCGACGGCCGGAACATGCTGAAGATCATGCCGTTCGGCCGCGCCGGGTTGCCGAATCCCGAAAGCCCCTGGGTGTCGTAGGGAGACTCCGCCTTGCGCTGAAAGCTGTACGGCCCCTGCGACTGCTTCCGCTGCTGCTCGGTAAAGGTGCGCAGAATCGCGTCCGCAGCCGCGCGCCATTGCGCGTCAAAGGGCCCGGCATCGCCCGTCGCCTGCCAATAGCCGTACGCCAGCCGGATCGGGAAGCAGAGCGAATCGATCTCCCACTTGCGCTCCGCCACACCCGCGTGATGCTGCGTGCGGTCGTTTACCGCCCAGGAGAGCGGCGAATCCGTTGTGTCTCGTGTGAATGCATTGGCATAGGGGTCGAGTTGAATCATGCGCGCCTGGCGGCGGACCACGCCTTCCAGCAGAATGCGCAGCCGCGCGTCCTCGCGCGCCAGGCGCAGATACGGCCACACCTGCGCCGAGGAGTCGCGCAGCCACATGGCATCGATGTCGCCGGTCACTACATAGGTGTCCGGATGCTTGTCGAACGCGCCGGGATAGACCGTGGTATCGAGTGTGTTGGGCAGGCAGTTTTCAACCAGGATGCGCAGAGCCGGGTCGCCAATCTGGTGTTGCAAAGTGGCGATGGCATCTTCCACCGCCGGTGACGAAAACTTGCGATCCGCCACGACCGGTCGCGCACGAGGCAGCTTCGGGCTCGCAGTTTTCTCAGCGCTTGGTTCCGGTGGCGCAGCCGTTGCCTGCCCCGCGAACGCGCGTACGTTCCCCGCCTGCATCAGGCTCCATGCGCCCGCCCCCAGCAACACTTCACGTCGTGTCGTCCGCTCACTCTTCGATTCGTTCCCCATGGCGCAGCAAACTCCTCAAAACTCAAATCCGAATGGTTGCTTCCGCGGCAAAGCGCCGCGCCGTTAGATTATAGTTTCAAGCAACGCCCCGTGACCGGTCTCTCGCGCGGATTTCTGTGAGGTAGCTCGTTATGCGTCGATTCGTTTTCATCGCATTCTTTTGTCTTTTGTGCGGCCACGCGTTCTGTGCCGCGCCGTCGGCGCTGTTTTACATGACCGATTCCCCTGATTCCGTGCGGTCATTCCTCGCGCACTCGGGCAAGATCGATGTGCTGGTGCCTGCCTGGTACAACGTGGATGAGAACGGGTTGGTCACGGGCGCGCCCAATGCGACGGTTCTCGCGACGGCGCAGGGCCAGGGTCTGCCGGTGATGCCCATTGTCGCGCTTTTCGGAAAAACCAAGTTCCACAACCTGGCCGGCAGCGAAGCCGCACAAAACCGCATGAACGAAGCGTTGCTACGCGAGTCAAAGCTGCACGGCTATGTCGGATTCCAAATCGATTTCGAGCATCTCGATTATCTTGATCGCGACGGGCTCACGGCCGTGGTCGCGCGCTCAGCGGACGCGCTGCACAAAGCGGGCCTCCAGCTCACTATCGCCACCGTGCCCAACGCGCCCGGCTATCCTGGCGGCGGTGGATTTTCCAAGTGGATTTACGCGGACTGGCGCGGTGCGTACGATCTTGCCGCCCTCGCCAAATCCGCGGACCTGATTTGCCTGATGACCTACGATCAGCACACGCGCTGGACCATGCCCGGCCCCGTCGCAGGGTGGCAATGGACTGTCGAAAATTTAGACTACGCCCTGCAGTTTGTACCCAAGGATAAGCTCTCGCTCGGAATTCCGCTTTACGGAGACCACTGGTACACCGGAGCACCGATCACGGATAAAACCACCGGGGATGAGCGGCCAAATTTGACCGGCGACTCCATCAAGTCGGGAGATGCCGCGCAACTGGCCGCAGAATTCGCCGTCAAGCCCGAATGGGATGCGGCCGACCACACTGCCTTCTTTTTCTTCTACCGCGATCAGTTGCGCGAGTGGGTTTTCTACACCGATCGGCAGACGTTTCGCGACCGCTACCAGTTAGTCGCCGACCGCGGCCTCCAGGGTTTTTGTTCGTGGTCGCTTGGCCTGGAGGATCCCGAGATCTGGACGGCCCTGCCGGATCGGAAGGCAAGTCACTGAGCTGGATCGAGAGCTGTCAGCAATTCCTCAATCCGTCGACATCCTTGAAGTCGACCAGGCACACGGCGCCATCCGCTAACGTGATCTCGGCTCCTAGAACCGACCCCGATGCAGTGACGTCGATGATCCGGAGATCCTTGACTGGGCTCAGTTCCTCCGGCGTCCAGGAAGCATCGTCCGTCTTGTGCAGCATAGCGGTGATCATCAACTCCATCGCGGGATTTTTTGCGATGCGTCTGCGATGGACGTACAACACCGTGCTCTCGTCCGCCTCGGCGTTGAAACCGCGATGCACCTGGCTTTCGACCTCATCCCATCCGGAGTAGGCGACGAGCGCCACCTGACGGCCGGGAATAGATGCGGTAATGCCGCGCTCTCTGCCCCGCTGGAAGACGTTCAGCATCGCGCTTTCGCCACCCATGTGGGGCAGGCCGTAATGGCCCAGCGTGAGCTCGTGCTCGAAGGCGAGGCGGCAGCGGTCCACACGCACCACGCCGCCCGGCACGGTGATCTCGGCCAGGTCGATAAGGTAGCCGACGCCATTGTTCGGCGGCTTGCGCATGATCAGTTGCCGGTAGAGCACTCCATTGCGGACGCCGTTGAAGAGAATGCTCTGTGAAGTCGAATACGCGCGGCTCTTCGATGCGCTGTTATCGACGGTGCGGCCGGTGAGGTAAAAATTGATGTCCACGCCGCGCAAGTCGCGCGGGTCGAGGCTGCGGAAGCTGTACTCCTGCGACGTGCCGCCTTTGGGATCGTGGTTCTCCCAGGGGAAATGTGTATTGAACACCAGCTTGGAATAGTTGTGATCGTCGTCGTACACCTTGCCGGAGATGATCTCCGAACTCCCGCTGCTGCCGTGGTTGACGAGGACAATCCCCGGTTTCTGCAGGACCGTTCTTTTTGACTTCGCGCCCAGTTCCTCCCACATGCCGTCGTTCTCTTTCGCCGTCCAGAAAGGAGCGTCTTCCGGCAGGGCAAGGCAAATGAACGGGAGAAACATGATGAACGGGCTTGCCGGGCAACTGTAACTTTGGATCGCGTACTCGCGATGGCCGTAAAAGCCGAGGCTCGGGATGTCGTTCTGGTAAAAGTCTTCGCGGCCGGTGAACTGCAGGATCGATCCGGAGCACAAGCGCCGCGCCCATCCGGGGTCGAACGGCGGTTTGGTCGCGAGCAGGAACGACGCGGGGAAGCCTCCCGAAATCCAGGATCGATAGCAGATGCTCCTAGCCCACATGTTGATGAAGCCATCGCGCCCGAAAAAGTTGGCGTAGGTCTGAAACAGCTCCGCGAAGCTTTTTTCGAGCACCGATGCGATCTCCGGATAATGCTCGCGGCCGAAGGTCTGGCTCCAGATGGTGCCGTAGACCACAAACAGACTGATCGTGTAGTAGTTGTAACTTTGCTCCAGATACCAGCCGTTGCCTGCGTGGTACGAGGTGATCCACATCAGGTGGCTCTTGAGCAGATCGTCGTCGATGGCGTAGCCGTGTTTTTTCAGGAACGAGAGCGCGCAAATATTAAAGAGCCGCCAGTTGTTTTGCGTAGTGCGGTGATGCGCCCACTTGGAGATGGTCACGGCCATCTCGTCGCGCTGTTGTTGGGTCAAATGCGGCCACAGCACATCGGGCATCAGCAGCAGGGTCTTCGTCAATCCGCCGAACTCGCACGTGAACTGATAGGTCGCGTCGGGCAGATCCTCGGGTAGTGGCAGACTGTTCACGTGGCCTGGCGTGAGCGCGTTATAGAAATGATGGCAATAGTAATCGCGAAGCTTGATGTCGCCGATTGAGATTTCTGGTTCGACATGGATCAGCGGCGCCGCGAGGTTGAACGTCCTCTCCAACGCTTCAAACTCGTACGACCGAATGCGCCAGTCGGGGTCATTGGGTTGGGGATAGGACTTGCCCGGCACCAAAGGAAAAATAATCGGCTGGTCAAAAGACTTCACGTGCCGGAATGCGCGTCCCAGGACATATTGAGCGCACTCGATATAGTGCTTCCTGGTCATTCCCGTCATCGGGCTAAGATCCAGGTCCGGATTCCTGACGACAAAGGCGTCCTGTGTGAGATTTGGGTGGGTTGCGGTGGCTGAGCTGCTCATATTTTGTTTGTATCTCGAATTATATCAGACTTTGCACTCGGAGCTCATCGGGCCAGCGGTATTTCTCTGTGATCATTGCACTTACCCCTCGCGAATGACATTGCGCTCAAAGCGTGCGGCGCGAACCGGCAGCCCTGCGTTTAGAGCTCGACCGCGGGAATCTTCACTTTTCTTCCCTCGGCGCAGGACGTGTAAATGCTCCGCACCAGTTGCAGCGCGCGATAGCCGTCAATGCCCGACGACGCTGGCGCGCGGCCAGCCATGCATGCTTCGCCAAAGTCGGCAAGCTGCCGCTCAAAGGGCGTGAGCGAAATCGCCATCGGATCGGACGCGCCCGACTTGGCCTGTTGCGCAACAGGCGCCGGCTCGCCCTCGTCGTCCCGGACATCCCACGTGGTCAGTTGGTCGCCGGTCACGATCGCGCTGCCTTTCGTGCCGTGGATCTCGATCCGTTCCGGGTAGCCCGGCCACAGTGCGGTCGACGCCTGAATGACTCCCAGCGCGCCTGACGAATAATTCATTACCCCGCACACCAGGTCTTCGGACTCAATCTTGTGAATGGCGCCCAGCCGCCAGTAACCAAAAACCTCGCCGACCGCGCCCACGAGGTAGAGCAACACATCGACTTGATGAATGGCCTGGCTGATCAACGCGCCGCCGCCCTCGCCGGCCCAGCTTCCCTTCACCGGCCGCGCGTAGTACTCATCGGTGCGATACCACTTCACATAGGCATCGGCTTGCAATATCGTTCCCAGCCGCCCCGCAGCGAGCGCGCGCTTCAGAAACAGAGTCGAATCGTCAAAGCGGTGCTGGCTCACCACGCCCAGCTGAATGCCGGCATTGCGGGCCACTGCGATCATGGGCGCCGCAGTCTCCAGATCCACGGCCATCGGCTTCTGCACCAGCACGTGCTTGCCGTGTTTCGCACCCAATTCCACCGCGGCCAACCGGTAGCCGGGAAAGGTGCAGAGATCGAGAAAATCCACGTCCGCGCGCTGGCTTAATAGCTCTGGAGTGGCCACAAACTCCGCGCCCCACGCCTCGGCAAACTTCCGCCCTTTTTCTTCGGTGCGATCGGTGCACGCCGCGATCTGGTAGCCGATGTTCTTGTAGGCCTGTGCGTGCTTCCAGGCGATGGCGCCCGTCCCGATAACTCCCACTCTCATGATGGCTTTTCTCCCGCAGGCTTCCCGACAGCTATCATACGGGCCACGCGGAGTTCTACGCGGGCACCAGCTCGGGTTCTGCCTTGGGACGCACGACGCCGCGCATGGGTTGCGGAGCAAAGTCGGCTTGTCCGAAGAGAACCTTGTGCAACACCAGGGCTGCGGCGCCGCGCAGGCGCGCAGCATCGCCATCCATGGCTGCCACCACGCGTGGCGTGTGCGGCGTAATCGATTTGGCAATCAGCTGGCTCTCCAGCAGCGGACGGATGCGCGGCCACAGCGCCGTGCAGTCGCCCACAATGATGATCACCTCGGGAGCCAGGCCGACAGACAGCATGGACAATCCCCGCGCCAGGTAAGTCATCATCTTGTCGATGGAGCGCAGCGCGCGCAGGTCGCCGGCCAGGGCCAGGTTGAGCAACTCCTGAAAGCTCTCTAGCGTGGTCTCCGGCGCCAGCTCATGGTAGTAGCGCAGTCCCGCGCGGTTTGAGGCAAAGACCTCCCAGCAGCCCACGTTGCCGCAGCCGCACACAGGCCCTGTCTCCTCCAGCGTCATGTGTCCGAACTCGCCTGCCATGTCGTGCCGGCCCCGCACCACGCTCCCATCCACCAGCAATCCCGTGCCGATGCCTTCTGACACTGAAACCACCAGCATGTTGGAGGCGTCGTAGTAGTTCCCGAACCAGCGCTCTGAGAACAGGCAGGCGTTGGCGGCGTTCTCCATCTCGATCGGAGTTTCCAGAACCCTCTGCAGCTCCGCATGCAGGTCGATCTGGCCCCAGGGCACGTTCGGCGAAAATACCAGGCGATGCGTCTTCTGGTCCACGCGGCCTGATACGCTCACACCCAGCCCCTGAAAGACGCGGTCCTCGAACGCTGCCTGCAATGTGTGCGCCGCCTGGGCGATGCGAGCTATCGCCGTCCGGGCCTCATGGGCCGTGGAGCCGGCCTTGATCTCGTAGGGGACCGCTTCCCGGGCCAGAATCTTGCCATTAATGTCCACGACTGCCAGGTTGGCCCTACCCGGCCGCAGATCGATGGCCAGCGTCACGTGCCGGTCGTTCAGCGTCACAAACGTGGGTCGCCGCCCGCGCGGCAACCGGCCCAGCGTTCCCGGCAGCACCCATCCCTCATCGATCAGCTGGCCGATAATCACCGAGACCGTGCTGGGTTGCAGCCCTGTGAGACGCGCCAGATCAGCCCGGCTCACAGGCTGGTGCAGATGGACGGCATGTAAAAGAATGTCGCGGTTGATCTCGCGCGCAGTCTCGCTGGAGGCTACGGTGCGGCGGGGTCGGGTTGACTTATCAGTTACGCCCATGATGGTCGGATTTCTACTTCGCTCGGCCCGCAAATCAACCGATGGGTTTGGATTTCTTGTGATCCGCGCTTCGCGGCGTGCGGATTGCCGGCGCTTGCGGTTCCCCGCAATCAATATAGCAGCCGGAATTCCCGCGAGGCGGATACTTGGCTTCGCTTCCTGAGTCTCCGTCTGGCCGTTCAAATTCGCCTAAAAACAAATGCGGCAGCCCCCGAAGGAGCTGCCGCAAAAGCCAAGTCGAGGAACAGTTAGAAGCTGATCCGTCCGCTGGCCTGTAGTTGGCGGTTGCCCCCGTTTGTAGTGTAGGAGCTGCCGGAGAAGCTGTTGAAGTTAGTGATGTAACCAAACGTGCCGCTACCGACCGTTGTGCCGGGGTTGTTGAGCCACGGGTGGTTAAACAGGTTGAAGGCCTCGAAGCGGAACTGGAAGGCGGTTTCGCGCCAGATATGGAAGCTCTTGACGAGGCTGGTGTTGGTCTGCGAGTTGCCCGGTCCGCGGAATTCGTTGCGACCGGTATTAGGAAGAACAGGCGCAGCCGCCGATTCAGTCGGGCTCGTGAACATGGTCGGGTTGAACCACGGCATACCGCCGGATACAGCGGTGTTGCCAGGAGTCCGGTTGTGGCCGCCTTCCCGTTGATAAGTGCCATTAGCGTACGTGGCGCCGAAGCCGGGAGTAAACCCACCGATCGTGTTACTGTTTGCGGAAACCGAGAACGGGAAACCGCTGTAGTGACTGAACTGCCCGCTCAACTGCCATCCGCCGATGAGGTCGCCCGCCAGCCCGTGGTTCAGCCACATCTGCCCAGGCCCGAAGGGCAGGCTGTAGACGCCCCACACCTGCAGGTTTTGCTTTTCGTCGAACCCAGCCGAGCCCCTGTTCAAGCGGAAATAGCCGGGATAGCTGAATGTTGTGCCACCCGAACCAGACCCGGCGCCGTTGTCCTCATAGTCGATGGCATGGGAGTAGGTGTAGATCACGCCCACAGAGGCGTTCTTGCCTGCATTGCGCGTCAACTGCGTCTGCAGAGCGTTGTATCCGGAACTGAACGCGGGAAAGTCAAACGTGATGCCGCCTGTGTTGTAACAAGTGCCCTG
>JBEKEP010000093.1:0-17123 GCA_050013775.1 Occallatibacter sp.
TTGTAGGACCATCCGCCAAACTGTCCACCCTGGGCCTCGATGACGATCTTCTCGTTCGCCGCCGGATAGGTCGCAACGCAGACTGAACCACCGCCTCCAGTCCAGCCGGGCCCGCAATGAATCACATCGGAGGTACCGGTGGCAGAAGACGCGGTGACTTGCCAGGCGGTCGTATTCAAGCCTTCGTTGTAAATGGTGATCGTGGACAGAAGCGACACGGCCTCCGACCCCGGAAAGCACGAGCCCGGCGTTGGCGGATTGCCCGTGGGATTGGGCAGAACCAGTGGGCAGTTGAAGGTAGCCGTAGCGGTCTGAATCGACCCCGTGGTCGTGTCCGTTGCCTCGGCGATGATGGTGGCGGTTCCATTGCCGTAAGCGGTGACGATGCCGCCAGGCGCTCCCGGATTTGGAGGAGTCGAGTTGGTGCTGACAGGGAAGACACTCGGGAAGGAAGAAAGCCACGTGACCGAATTCGTCAGATCTCGGACAGTCGGCGTGGTGGAGTAGGTTCCAATCGCAAGGAAGTTTCCCGTGTCCTGCAGGTTGCCGACGGTAATGCTAGAGGGAACGACCAGGAGCGAAAGCAGAGGCTCCGGCGCCGGCGTCAGGGTAACGGTGACGGTGCCCGTATTCGAAACGACGGAGAGGTCGGGATTCTTCACCTCGGCCGTGATAGTGGTGCTTCCCTGGCTCGCACCGGTGACAACGCCGTTCCCCGACCCGAGTCCGGACGTGATAGACGCGATCGTGGGGATACTTGACGTCCACGTGGTCTGCGGCGAGTTGGTGACGTCAACCTCGAGGCCGGTAGTTCCCGAGGTGGCAAGCGCGATGAATTGACCGGTCTGGCCTGAAGCTGAAACCGACTGCGACGACGGAACAAGAGTCACTGCGGTATATTTCTCCGCCGATCCGTTCGACACGGTAAAGGATCCTGTGCCCGCAATCGTATTCCCGCCGCTGGTGTAGAGGGCAATGATCGTCACCGTGCCCTGGGTCAACGCCGTAGCCAAGCCAGTATTTGCCCCGATCGTGGCAATCTGTGTGCTGCTCGAGGACCAGGAAACCTGGCTGGTGAGATTCTCCGTCGCCCCTGTGGACGTGGTTCCAATTGCGATGAATTGGGTGGTTTCGTTGGGCACTGCTACCGACTGGGCGCTGGGGATGATCGTGAGAGATGTGACGCTCGACGAAGGCGATGAACCACCGCCGCCCGACGTCGCCGTTACTGTCAGGGTTGCGCTCGCGGTGAGGGTTCCCGTGAATCCGTTCATCGTCGCCGTGATGGTCGTGGTCCCCGCGGTAAGCGCAGTGGCCATCCCTGTGGAGTTGACGCTTGCCACCGCGGGAGTGCTCGAAGTCCATGTCGCAGAATCGGTATCATCCTGCGTCGTCGATGGGTGGCCGCTTCCGTGGCCGACGGTTCCTGTGGCCGTGAACTGCACGGTCTGACCCACACCAAGAGACTGTGTGGCGGGAGTCACCGCCAGAGAATCCGCCAGAGGGTTCGTGCAACCGGCAAATGGCAGTACAACAGCAACGAGACCCGCAAGGAGGAGTGCCCGTGGTGACAAACAATCAAGCATAATTGACCTCCGGAATCTGCAGCCGGTTTTGACGTCGACCATCGGCGTCATGGCAGACTCTCGCTGGCCTCTACGCCATCAAATATATGTCACTGAAACTCGACTCCTTCTGGCACGAAGGTGTTACTTTTGCTTTTCGCACCAAGTCAGTCAATAAGTCCTTTGGCGCTGCTGCAAACAGACGTGACTGAGGTAATGGATGACCTGTTTCCGGGCGCAAAAAACGGGCCGCATTCCCGCAGGTTGAGATTCCCTGGCAAGCGGCCACTAATCGAAATTCCTTGTGATCGAAATTGCCCGCTCTCGTTCTCCAGCCGCGTGCGCGGTGCGCGACGTCAGTTGATGCGAATATCCCCTTCGCCGACCTGGAGGATCACGTTGTTCCCACCGCCGTTGATCTTGCCCGCGAGATGACCCGGATCAGAGCCGTTTGCGCCCTCAATTCGCAGGTCGCTGTGCACACGGCCGGAGCCGGTCTGCGCGTCAATCGTACAGGCCGCCCTGCCGAGCGTAAGCTCAACATCTCCCTTTCCCGTCTGCACGGTCCAGTTGCCTCCAGGCACGCCGGAAACTCTAATGCTTCCAGCGTCGGTCGACGCGCGCAGCGCGCCAAGCAGATTGCGCAACTCCAGACTTCCTGTGCCTGACACCGCTTTCACGTCACCCCGCCCGATCTGCTCCACTTCGATGTCACCCTCTTTTGAACTCGCGTCGATGCTTCCCCCGAGCCCGATAGCGTGGATGTTCCCCGAGTCGGTAACGAATTGCACTTTTTCTCCGGCCCCATCGTCAAAAATATCGCCCACGCTCGCGCTGGCCTGAATGGTGCTGTCGGCCGGAGCTTCGATCTCGTAATCGATGATGATGTGAGCCAACTGCTCCGAGGTGCCGACGCGGACACTGTTCTTGTCCTGGAATATCGGCGGTCTCGCCGCGATATCGCGAAGCCGGTCGTCTGTCGGATGCCAGTCGTTCGCCTTCACATGGCCGGTGATGCGAAGCATGCCCGCCGGGCCCTGGCTGATCTGGACGGTCCCGGCGCCCGACAAGATCGTCAGATCCAGCCGGTCCCGCAGATTGATGGTCTTGGTAAAGGTCTGCTCCGATGGCTGCGCGCCAAGCGGAGCAAGCCCAAACGGAACAATTGTGAGGAGCGCGAGCATCGCGATACGGCTTGTCATCAGGAACCTCATTGCCATTATCAAACGTGGATGCGGCATGAGCGCCTGAAGCGGCACACGTTTGCCGGAAAAAACTCGCGCCTGAAACAGTTTGGCCGCCCGTCCCGGAACTTTCGCTCCAGGTTGGGCGGCCATGTCTTGCATTCTTTCGTAATGGTTGGCTTGCGATGCGATTAGAAACGAACCATGACCGCAAGAATGGTTGACGTTTGGTTGGTACGCAGATCCGGCCACCAGATGTTGCTCAAGCTGGATGGTTGGAGCTGCTTTTGACCCGTACCTGGCACGTAGGCAACGGTGCCTCCGCAGGCCGAGACTGCTTCCGCGAGTCCAGGACCGCCGTCGGGGCCAACGTAGCCGATACCCGAGTCGTTAAGTCCAGCCGCGCTGCTTCCTGAGCAGATGTAATCAGCCGGGTTGCCCACGTTCGCGTGGACGTCACCGTTGCCTGGAGCGTACGGGGTGATGCCGCCGCGGCCTGTCCAGTACGGTACATCGGAGTAGCGGTAGCTTTCCTCCAGCCGGAAGGTGATGAACTGCGCCGGCATGTAATCCAACGTGATAGTCCCATCGTGCATCTGAGCGCGGTCGTTGGCGTTCTCCGTAAAGTACGGGGAGCCCGTGGTCGCGGTTGCTCCATTGATCGGAGGAAGCAGCGAGAGGTAACGGCCCGGGTTGTTCATCTGGCCGCCGCCAAGAGTAATGGCGTATTTGTCTTTGTCGAACCAGCCGCGCAGGTAACTCATCCAGCCCGAAAACTCCTGCTTCGGCAAGCCGCCCTTTGAGTTGTGGCAGTTGACGCCGCCGTTATAGACCGATACACCGTTGCCCATCTCCGGAGAGAATCCATGCTTGTCCAGAGAGGGGGTGTAGCCCGGGGCCGCGTTCGTCGCGAACGACGACGGCCCGCCGCCCATCTCGCAGCCAAGATCGCCCGTAACCGTCACGGCAAGCTTGTCGAACATGTCCTTCGGATGGTCCATGATTTTGTACTGCACGCTATAGTCTGCGTGGATACGCGTCCGGCCGGGGAATCCAGCGTCGTCCTGACCGACGCCGTAGTCATTCCACACAAAGTCGAGTTTCGGTGTGGGGCGATAAAGAATCTGGCCGCCCAATCCCGGCTTGCTGTTGTAGCGCCCATAAGTTTGCCATCCGTTGATAAACCACGGCTCAATCTTCAGCTTCTCCGTGGGCCAGTACTGGATCCGGAGCCCGGTGAAGAACCAGGGCGTGTTCGACGAAACGTACGAGGGCTGATAGGCCCAGTTATCGAAGTTGTAGTAGCTGAACAGGCCGATGTACGAGACGAAGATGCCCGCGTCGGCGTTGAGGCCGTGGCCCACATCCCAGTGATAGCCGCCCCACGCCTCGGAGACGTAACGGTAGGCGTTATTGAGCTGCCATTGACCGCGGCTGTAACTGCTATCGTTGCGAATGGTAGTTTCTGCAAACTCACCAAACATTGTGAGGATGCGGCCGCGAACGTTTTGTATGCGGATGTCACCGCCCACCGAAGCCTGCTCGATCTGAAATTCATCGGAACGGAACATCTCCGTCGAGCCGCCCATTGAGTCGTCACGAGGGTGGTTGTAATCCAGAATGTAGTTGGTGTCGAAGCGGACTTCCGGCGTGAAGTACTTGGTCGACATCGGAGAATCCGAGTTGTGACCGCCCGAGTTCAGCCACGTCCAGTCCCCAGGAAAGGGCGCCGACTTGGTCGTGGTCTCCGCGGTAATTTCAGGCGGTGCCGGCGCAGCGGCCGGCGCAGATGCCTGCATCGATCCGTTTGCTGCCCCGGGATGGACGGCGGTCTTTAATGCGGCCACGTCCTGTTCATACGCCTTGATCGCGTCGGACGAAAGCGCATCCGCATCGTTGCGCTGCTTAAGCTGGGCCTTCAGTTCCGTGATCTCCGACCGCATCTCCTGCATGTCCTTCACCAGCTCGGTGTTGCTGATCTGCGAGGCATCTGCGGGTGAAGCGCCGTTTGCGGCGGGTGTCGTCTGGCTCGTGTCTGTAGACGACGAAGGAGGACTTGTCGCGGGTTGAGTACCGGCCGGGGGATCTACGCGCGCCGTAAGCGTCGGCGATCCGCTAGCGGTTGCTGGTCCCTGTTGCGCCGCCCCGGAAAGAGATAGTAGAGCGAGACAGGCCGCAGCTACGGCCGGTCCCATCTTGCGATTTCTTTTCGTCATATAGCCTCTCACTTTCGCATGTGGATTTTTGCGGTTCAAAAGACACAACTTCTGCTTCGGGCGTTTTTGGGTACACGTCTCCTGTCTGCTGTTTCGCAGTGTTTTTAAGGGTTCAGTTGTGGACAAACAACAAAAAATGGAAGTGGGTCAGCTTGATGCCGTGATGAAAGGACACAACTTCCAGCCCGCCCAGGGCGATGCCGGAAAGCGTCCGAAATGTCGATCAACAAAGCAGGGCTTTAGCCCCCGATGAGCAGTTTTTTCAAACTTACCCATCACCTGTTTTTGGGTTCACGTCTCCTGCCTGCTGTTACGCAGTGTTTTGAAGGTTCGGTTGTGGGCTTACCTGAGGAAGACCGGCACGCGCAAAACTCAACTACGCTCCGCACGTGCGCTGCGTTGATTCGTGGTACGGGCTCACTGCTGGCGTTACTCCAGCGTGAATTCTTTACATCGTGGGGGAATGCGAATCAGGAAAGCATGAAGATGATCTAAAAGGAAGTGAAGATTTCATGTGGGCCGCGAAATCCTTATAAATCCCTTTCAAATCATTCGTCGGTTAGGTTTTTCACGCGCTCATTTTGCTGAGGACACCGGGACCGACTACACTTCTGCTCAGTATGGTCATCGCGCGCGACAACTCTCCCGAACGTCTGGTCAGCGCCGCGCGCGCCGATGAGGAACAGAATTTCGAGCTCAAATTACGCCCGCGCTGGCTGCGCGAGTTCATCGGCCAGTCCAAAGCCAAAGAACAGCTCGCCATCGCACTCGAAGCGGCCAAGTCTCGCGGCGAAGCTCTGGACCATGTACTCCTCTTCGGCCCTCCCGGCCTGGGAAAAACCACGCTCGCGACCATCATCGCCAACGAACTCGACGTGGGCTTCCAGCAAACGTCCGGTCCGGCCCTCGTGATCCAGGGCGATCTCACGGCAATCCTTACCAATCTGCGCGAGCGCCAGGTGCTTTTCCTCGACGAGATTCACCGCCTCCAGGCCGTGCTCGAAGAAAAGCTCTACACCGCTCTTGAGGATTACAAGCTCGACATCATCATCGGCCAGGGACCGGCAGCGCGCACCCACGTGATGGAGATTAGGCCCTTCACCTTTATCGGCGCCACCACGCGTCCCGGCTTGCTCTCGTCGCCGCTGCGTTCGCGTTTCGGCATTCTGCTGCGCCTGGAGTTTTACACCGAAGAAGAATTGCGCGTCATCGTCTCTCGCTCAGCCGAGGTGTTGCAGATTCCCATCGATGACGACGGCGCGGCGGAGATTGCGCTGCGCTCCCGCGGCACGCCACGCATCGCCAACCGCCTGCTGCGCCGCGTGCGCGACTACGCCCAGGTGCGCGGCACAGGTTCGATCGATCGCCCCACAGCGAACGCAGCGTTGACGATGCTTGAAGTGGATGCGCACGGGTTCGACGAAATCGACCGGCGATTGATGCTGACCATCATCCAGAAATACGATGGCGGGCCGGTAGGCCTGGGCACGTTGGCCGCAACTCTCGCCGAGGAAGAAGACGCGCTCGAGGAAGTGTACGAGCCCTTCCTGATTCAGATTGGATTTTTGGACCGCACGCCGCGCGGCCGCGTAGCCACGCGCCTGGCCTACGAGCACTTCGGCATCGCGGCCCCCGGCCGTCAGACGGGATTGTTCTAGCACCACCTTGGGTTGCCCCATCCTGGGCGCGCTCTTTGCGCCCAGGGTGGGAAACCACGAACGCTGACCGGCAACTAACTCCGCTAACACGCGCGAAGCGCGACTAACCCCGCAAGCTCCGCTAACACCGCTTAAGGAGAAAAATCATGGCCCTCACCGAATCCACCATGCTTGACCTCGGCACCATCGCACCCGACTTTGCGCTCACCGACGCCATCACCGGCAAGACCGTGCGCCGCGACGACTTTCGCGGACAAAAGGGGCTGCTCATCCTCTTCATCTGCGCCCACTGCCCCTACGTCAAACACATCGAAAAATCTCTGGGCCAGCTCAGCGCCGATTACGACGACAAGCCGCTCGGCATCGTCGCCATCAGTTCCAACGACGTGAATACGCACCCAGCCGACAGCCCCGCCGGCCTCAAGCAGCAGGCCGATGCGAATGGCTTCGAGTTTCCCTATCTCTACGACGAGTCGCAGGCCGTGGCGCACGCTTACAAAGCCGCCTGCACGCCCGATCCCTATTTGTTTGATTCCGATTTCAAGCTAGTCTATCGCGGCCAGTACGACGACAGCCGTCCCGGCAACGGCATCCCGGTCACCGGAAAAGACCTGCGCGCAGCCATCGATCTGGTGCTCGCGGGCAAGTCCGTTCCCGCAGACCAGAAGCCCTCCATCGGCTGCAACATTAAATGGAAGGCGCAATAGACCAGTCGAAGGAATTACCTGGACCGAGATGACGGTGTATTCAGAGAGGTTTACAGGAAAAGCCCCCGGCTACGTTCAATACCGGGAACGCTATCACCCCGATGACGTCCTGCCCTTGCTCCGTGACTGGTGCGGGCTCACTCCGGCGTGGCGCGTGGCCGATGTTGGTGCAGGCACAGGAATGACGGGTGATCTCTTTCGGACAAATGGGAACCTGGTAATCGCCATTGAGCCCAATGCGGAGATGCTGGCTGCCTGCGCGTCGCTGCATGCTGCAGACCCTTCGTTCACCGTGATCGAAGGCTCGGCGGAAGCCACTGGACTTCCCGGCGCATCCATAGAAATGATCGCGGTGGGCCGCGCTTTGCATTGGTTCAACGTTGACGCGGCGTTCCGCGAGTTCCGGCGCATCCTCAAGCCGCAAGGATGGGTTGCGATTCTTGCCTGCGGACGAACCGAAGATGGCCGCGCGGAAAATCTTGCATACAAGAATTTCCTTCAGAACTACACGGGCAGGAGCCTCCTTCTCGAGCCGCTCCTGCAGGTATACGAGCAACTGGACACGCTGTTTGCTGGCGGGCAATTCTTTCATGCCGAAGTGCCCGGTGAAATGCATCTCAGTTGGGACGAATTGCGCGGTCTGACTTTGTCGCTCTCGCACGCCCCGCTGCCTGGCTCCGCTGCCTTCCCGGCCTTTGAAGCGGAACTGCGCGTCTTCTTTGACCGTTTTGCAAAAAGCAGCCAAATCACTTTATCGACGCGTACCTGGTTGAACGTAGGACAGTTTGCGGGCGAGTAGAAGCGGCTGAATATAGAACCGGCCGCCTATGTCTCTCGGTCTTATGCGCCCACCGGCGCGGGCGCAAGACCGGCCAGCAAATCGCGAATCTCCAGCAGAACTTCGTCGGATCGCGTAGCCTTCAGCGGCAGCTTGAGCAGACCCTGCGGCGTAAACTGCGCGCCGCGTTTCGCGTTGCGCGCCACCAGCTTCATCAGATGCACGGGATCCACTGCGGCATTCTCGGTAAAGCGAATCTGCAGTTCGCTGCGCTTGCGGTCAATCTGCGCCACGCCCATGCGCTCGCACTCCAGCCGCAACTGCGCCGCCTCCAGCAGGAAAACAGTGGGATCGGGCAACGCGCCGTAGCGATCTTCCATCTCGGCGCGGATCTCCTGAATCGCCGCTTCGCTCGTCGCGCCAGCCACTTTCTTGTAAATCCGCAGGCGCTGGTTCTCTTCTGCCACGTAGCTTTCGTCGATGCGTAGAGCGATTCCGAGATTAAGCTGCGTAGCCGGCCGCTCTTCCGAGCCCTCGCCCTTGAGCTCCTTCACCGCGGCCTCCAGCATCGTCGTGTAGAGCTCGAATCCCACCGCTTCGATATGCCCGCTCTGCTCGCCGCCGAGCATGTTGCCCGCGCCGCGTAGTTCCAGATCGAGCGCCGCGATTTTGAATCCCGCGCCCAGGTCCGAAAATTCCTTCAGCGCCGCCAGCCGCCGCCGTGCGATCTCCGTCAACTGATTCTCCGGCGGAATCAGCAGGTAGGCATACGCTCTTCGATTCGAGCGCCCCACGCGCCCGCGCAACTGGTAAAGCTCGCTCAGCCCGTGCCGCTCCGCGCGGTTGATCAAAATCGTGTTGGCCAGCGGAATGTCGAGCCCATTCTCGATGATCGTCGTCGCCACCAGCACATCGAATTCGTGATGCATGAAGGCGAGCATCACCTTCTCCAGCTCGGTCTCGTTCATTTGCCCGTGCGCCACGGCCACGCGCGCCGCCGGCACCAGCTCCTGGATACGCAACGCAATTTCGTAAATGGACTCCACGCGATTGTGCACGAAGAACACCTGCCCGCCGCGTTCCAGTTCCACTTCCACCGCCGACCGGATGATCTTCTCGTCGAACTTCGCCACAACGGTTTGAATCGCCATACGGTCTTTGGGCGGCGTCTCAATTACGCTCATGTCGCGCAGCCCCACCAGCGACATGTGCAGCGTGCGCGGAATCGGCGTGGCGCTCATCGCCAGCACATCGATCTCCTTGCGCAACTGCTTCAGCCGCTCTTTGTGGCGCACGCCGAAGCGTTGCTCTTCATCGACAACAAGCAAGCCCAGGTCCTGAAACTTGATGTCCTTCGAGAGCAGCCGGTGGGTGCCGATCAGGATATCCACCTTGCCGGTCGCCACGCGCTCCACAATGTCCTTCTGCTCTTTTGCGGTTCTAAAGCGCGAAATCATTTCTATGTGAATAGGGAACTGCGAGAAGCGCTGCTTGAAGGTCTCGAAATGCTGGAAGCTCAAAATCGTGGTCGGCGTCAGCACCGCAACTTGTTTGCCGTCCTGCACCGCCTTGAACGCCGCGCGCATGGCCACTTCGGTTTTGCCGTAGCCCACGTCGCCGCAGAGCAGCCGGTCCATCGGCGTCGTCGATTCCATGTCGTACTTCACTGCGCGAATCGCCGCCATCTGGTCGTCGGTCTCGCTGTAATCGAACGCGTCTTCGAACTCGCGCTGGAACTCGTTGTCCTTCGAGAATGCGGTGCCCTCCGCGGTATTGCGCTCGGCGTAAAGCTTCAGCAACTCCGCGGCCATGTCCTGCATGGCCTTGCGCACGCGCGTCTTGGTTTTGGCCCACTGCTGTGAGCCCAGCCGGTTCAGCACCGGTGCAGGCCCCGCATCGGTGGAACGGTACTTCTGAATCAAATCCAGCCGTGTCAGCGGAACGTAGAGCTTTGCGGCTTCAGCGAACTCCAGAATCATGAACTCCACTGAGAGCCCGTCCTGCGCGATCTCCTTCAGTCCCTGGTATTGCGCAATGCCGTGCTCCACATGCACCACGTAGTCGCCGACTCCCAGGTCGCGAAAGTCTGAAATAAACGCCGCGGTCTTCGAGCGTTTCGGCTCCGGCCGCGCCGCCACGTCGGCTTCATCGGATAGATCGTTAGCTCCGAAGACAATCAGATTCGATTCCGTGAAGACCACGCCGGCCGCCAGCGGCGAGCGCACAATCACCGGCACGCGCAGATCGCCCGCCAGGTAGCTGCCTTCGTCGAGCATGGTTTCGCCGGGCCGCGGCGCACGGCTTCCCAACCGATAGGGAACGTCGTAATCGCGAAGCACCGTCGCCATGCGTTCCACGTCGCCCTGGTGCGGCGCGGCCAGCACGATGCGCGTGTCCGTCTTCATCAAAGTTTTCAGTTGCTCAGTGAGCGCGGGAATCGATCCGTGAAAGCGCAGCGTGGGCCGCGTCGGCAGCTCGATCTCGCCCAGCGTCGCGTCCTCCTCCAGCACGTCCACAGCGCCCAGTTGATCCAGATCCAGGCCCATGTGCGATTCGAGCGCGGCCCGCAACACCTCCGGCCGCAGATAAATGTCCTCAGGCCGCACCAGCGAGCCGATGCCCGACCGCTCATGACGCTGTTCCACCTTGTTCCACCAGCGATCGATCTGGTTGCGCACCATCCCCGGCTCATCCACAATCAGCACGCTGCGCGGCGCCAGCTTAAGCAGCGATTGCTCCGCGCCCGCGACAGGCGTGAAGAATTCCCACCCCGGAAACACGCTCACGCCGCCTGCGGCCGCAGCCTCCACGGCCATCTCGTCATTCTCGGTGTCGACGCGCTGCCGGCTCAGCCGTGCGTTCACCGCGGCCAGCAATGGCTCCGTCACCGGCGCTTCCGTCAACGGCTGAAGTTGCGTTTCATCCAATCCCGATTGCGAGCGCTGCGTCTCGGGATCGAATTTGCGGATGGTCTCAATCTCGTCGCCGAAAAACTCAATACGCACGGGCCGGTCGGCCTCAGGCGAGTACACGTCCAGAATTCCGCCGCGCCGCGTGAACTGCCCCGGCATCTCGACGATATCCATCTGCGTGTAGCCCACGCTCGCCAGATGCGTGGTGAGCGTCTCAATGTCCACCTCTTCGCCGCGCTTGAGAGTTACTGCCAGCCCCGCATAATATTCCAGGTCGAAGAGCTTCAACGCCGCCGATTCAACCGGCGCGATCAATAGATCCACGGCCCCGGTCGAGAGCTTCCACAACGCCGCCGCGCGCTGCTCCTGCACGTCGGGGTGCGGCGAGAGATTTTCAAAAGGAAGCACATCGTGTGCAGGAAAGCGCACCACGCGCGCCGGATCCAACGCGCCTGTCAGCTCGCAACCGGCCTTGAGCAGCGGCTCCAGTGCCTCAGCGGCCTTGTTGTCGGCCACTACGACGACTACCAGCTGCTTGGCGGCCTGCGCCATCAGAGGCAGGTAGAGTGCTCGCGCTGTCGAGGTCAATCCGGACACACGCCGCCGGCCCGCACCCAGGCTTAGGTGCCTGCGAACGCGCTCAAATCCCGGGGCCTGCTCCAGCTCCGCGAACATCTCGCGGACGAACGGGAGGATCATCTCCCTCTAGTTTATCAGCGTAGGCGTGAATGAGTTTTGTTGCGGAAGGTACTACTTGCCGCGGCCGCAAGGGCGGCCGCGCGGGCCCTTGTCAGGCCCGCACTTGGCAATCAGTCGAGGCGCGGCGTGCCCCGGCGCAGCGCCAGGCCGGTGATGCCGAAAAACGCAATCAGCCCCAACGCGATGGCGAAATAAAACGCCATGGGGTGCATCCAGCCCGGCGAATAGCTCAGGTCCTGCCCCACCCAAAGCAGCAGAATGGTCGCGATCACCGAAAACTGCCCGGCGATCACCAGAAACGTGTGTCCCAGGTCGCGCCGTTTGTCCAGCGCCTCCACCTGGTCGGGAGTGAGTATGCGCTCTTCGGGGGGAAGAAGGGAATTTGCCATGGAGTTTTCTCCTTACAGGACATGACCGAACTTGGTTCGCTGGGGACCTCCGGGTCCGGCGTTCCTATCTCCAATTGAATCACAAGCCGCCCGCGCCGCGCCACCCGACCCGCGCCGCGCAACTGCCTAACTGCGGAGCAGCCTCTAATCCACCAAAAACGCCAGTGTCTGCAGCGTGGTTACTTCGAACTGCTTGCGGCAGCGAATATTCGCGCACATCAGTTTGTCGTCGCGCCGCACCATATAGGATTGCGCCTTGGCGAAACGCGCGCGGTCGCGCTCGTCAGCCCCGCGCGGAAGCTGCGGGCGCTTGCGCCGCACCACCCATGTCACTTTGTACTCGCCCGCCTGCCCGCACTTGGGGCAGACCAGATTGTGGCTGCGTTGCTCGACCGTCTCGTTGAAAAATTCCCGTTCTTCCATCTCTGTAGCCCTCCGCTTGGGCGTGCCGCGGGTTCCGACTCGGGCACTTCCGCCGTTGCCGAATCTATTCCATACTCGTTCTTGCCATGGCGAAACGCAAGCCAGCCCGTTTTTCGGCCACAAAAGCCGTCAAGGCCAACGCCCGCGAGCGCGTGGGCCAGCCCAAGCCCTCGCGCGTCCTGCCCGACGCGCCCCGCACCGGCCGCCAGGCCAAGCACAAGCCCAAACTCCAGGATCTGCTCCGCGAAGAGAGTTAGTGTGGCAGGCCCGGCTTGTTTCTTCAGCCTTCGAAAACCCTTGCCCTCCGCGCCCAATTTCTGATAGCCGTTAGCTGTCCCCTGAAACCCGGCCCCTGAAACCTGATCCCTGACCCTTGAAACCTGACCCGTGAACCCCAGGAGCTGTCTTTATGGCGAAAGCAGTCGGCATTGGCGGCATCTTCCTCAAGGCGCGCGACCCCAAGGCGCTCGCCCAGTGGTATCAAACTCACCTCGGCATCCCCGACCAGGGTGGCGGAACCCTCGCTTTCGACGGTCCCGAATCCACGGGCATGACCGTCTTCTCCCACTTCCCGCTCGATACGAAATACTTTGGCGAAGGCGAGCAGCAGGCCATGGTCAACTTCCGCATCGACGATCTCGACGCCCTGATCGCTCAGTTGGCCGAGGCCGGAGTCCGCATCGATCCCAAGCGCGACGACCACCCCTACGGCAAATTTGCGTGGATCTGGGATCCCGAAGGCAACCGCATCGAGCTCTGGCAGCCGCCCTTGCCAGAGTAATCGGCGAGTGGAACCCATACGGTGGCCGGCGACCTCTGTAAGACACGTAAGACGCCGTAAGACGCGATCCGAGCTCCGTGTCTTACGCCGTCCCACAAATGTCTTACATTCGTAAAACGTCGCCCGTACTCCATGTCTCACGTCGCCAACGATCCCGTAAACCGCATGTATTACATTTGCAATACGTCGCCCGACCCCCTCCCCGCCGCGGCCCCCGGCGACAGATCTTCGTCGCTACCGGAAAAACCTTCATCCCTGAAGGCCAAACCTTGCGTAATAGCTGATATGAACCAACACGCGCCCCAATACAGAAATCGTCAAAGAGATCGCCGCCCCGGAGCGTGGTCGAGCGTGGCCCGGTTTTCGGCTCTCGCCACGTTGATCGCGGTGGCAGTGGGCTGCGCGTCTCTGCGGGCGCAGGACATCACTGGAACGTGGCAGGGCACGATGCAGCAGGCGGACCAGGGGACAATGAAGGACCAGCGCATCGTGGTGAAGATTAGCAAGGCCGCCGATGCCGGATGGCAAGGGCTGGTGTACAGTCTCGACTCGAGCCAGGCTTTCGAGGGGCGTGCGACAACGCAGATGAGCCTGCAGGGCGCTGAGTTGCGGTTTGCCATTGCGCCGATTGACACCAGCTACCAGGGAAAATTGAGCCCGGACGGGGCGACCGTCATCGGCACGTGGACGCAAAGCGGCACGGCCTATTCGCTCAACCTCTCGCGAGTCGCGGCAGATGCGGCATGGGAGATTCCCAAGGCCGACGCGCCGATGGCCAAGGATGCGGATCCGGACTGGGATGTGGTGTCGGTCAAGGCGAGGGACCCGAACGATACGAATAACGGTCAGAGTATGAGCATGAAGGGACGGCAGTTTGTCATTCTCAACAGAACGGTCGAGGGCATGCTCCTGTTTGCGTACGGTTTGCACAAGAAGCAGATTGTGGGCGCGCCCAGCTGGAGCGAGACCGAGCACTGGGACATTCGCGGCGTGCCCGACGTTCCGGGGTCTCCGAGCTTCAAGCAGGCGCAAAGCCTTTTGCGGAAGCTGCTCGAGGAACGGTTCGGGCTCAAGGTGCATAGGGAGACCAGGGAGTTGGCCGTGTACGTCGTTACGGTGGCCAAAGGCGGAGAGAAGATGGCCAGGAGCGCGGGCGATCCCAAAGGCACTCCGGATGAGAACGAACAATCGAACGGCGGCCAGATAACGATGAGAATGACGAATATGTCGATGAGCGAGTTCGCTCCGGACTTGGGTTACTTTCTTGATCGGCCCGCCATGGACTAGACCGGCCTGACGGGACGTTACGACTTCCAGATGAAGTGGACCGCCGATGAGTCGCAGGCGCCAACCGACGGCAGTGCGCCGCCGGGACTGTTTACCGCGATTCAGGAACAGATCGGGCTGAAGCTGGAGCCGGTGAAGGCGCAGATTGACGTGCTGGTAGTGGATGCGGTGGCGCGCCCCACAGCGAATTGAACGCGCCCTCGCATTAGTCCTGTGCTCTCCTCAAACGATGGGCAAGCGGAGCCGAAAGCCTGCCCTGAGCGAAGTCGAATGTGGTCCCTTATTTGTCTCTCGTCTTGTATCAGGGCCTGGCTTGAGCCCCGCCGCAAACCGTCCACGCACTTTTCGAAGAATCAAGTACGCGGCGAAGCCGCGCCCAAACCCAAGCGCACCCGCAATCGCTCACCCCGCACCTCTCACCGCGCGAAGATCACCACAAGACGACATTGCGGGACCAATCCAAATTCTGCAGCAGGTGCCAGACGTAGCGCATTCGATGACAGACCCAACGTGCCTCTGAAACACCGCACTGGATGCGGCGTTTAGGGTGTCTCTCCGCAAACTCTCCGTCTACTTCCTGGCTCCTTCGATGGTCCGCGCCGGAATCCACGCAGGTTGTTGCCCACAAAGTAACCGACGGATAGGCGACAATCCGGCCGCAACCAATATCGGATCGAGTAGACTGTGGTGAACTCGTTGAGAGGCCTTCTTATATCCCATGGATTAGACTCGCATGAAAACGCGGATGGCAGAATACATCGTCGGAATAGTAATAGTGGGAGCCACTGGATTTTTGCCGGGTCAGCAGGTTTCCAAATTAGCCCGGCCGAGCGGGCCGTTGACGAGGTTCCTCCGGAGTCATTTAAGCCTCAGTGGGAATGAGACACCTGCTACCACAACTAGGATCACTGCCGTCAGTGTGAATTCTGATGATGGAAAATCTGAGGAAGACATTGTTTACGTATCAGGACAAGATTGGTGCGGTAGCGGAGGTTGCACAATGCTGATCCTTAAACCGGCGAACTCATCGTTCAAGGTTCTCGGTAGGGTGACAATTGTTCAGCTCCCCATCAGGGTTTTGAGTTCCATGCACAATGGGTATCCAGATATCGGAGTGTTTGTGCAAGGAGGCGGGATTCTGCCGGGCTACGAGGCTGTGCTCGCTTTCAATGGGAAACGCTATTCAAGCAACCGCTCTACGCCTCCAGCCCGGAAAGCAACTGTTACTCAAGGTAAGGTGATCATCGGAACCACTGATGACAGCGTGCCTTTGTACAACTGAGTAGCCGTCGTTTGACTGGCCGTGCTGCGTCTCGCATTAAGATGTACGCGGCTTCGGCATCCACCTCGCGGGTTCCGGGCGTACTACCGCCAACTGGGAAGTAGCTCCAAAACCGGATTACTTCCCGATTGCAGTCGTCGACGCTCTTCTAACATCCAGCAAGACCCCGCACGAGATCATGATGGAACTCACAATCCAGACCGCGTCGCGTACAGTGACGTGATCAAGCGAGTTGTGGAGGAAGACATCCATCGAGTGGAGAGAGATCACCTCCGCGAACCAAGTGGATATCCACAGTATCATCCCGCAGGACGCCAATTGCGCCCCTCTCCTGCCCCGCAGGCTTTTCAGCAGCAACCAGATTCCAGTTGACGCCGCGGCAGCCACAAGAAAAAGGGCAAGATGCTGCGGGCCCGCCCGGCGTTCATAGTAGTGATGAACCAGGAATTCACTTGCCAGCTTATTGTGCAAAAGCCAGCGTAAAGTGAAGAGCATATCGACCAGGAGCGCTAACTGAAGAACGGTGAGAGACACAAGCACAGGCCAAGCCGGAGGAACTTCCCGACGCCTGGACCGTGCAACGATACATGCGACGATACACGCTGCGAGCGCGATGAGGCAGCAAAGCACTCCGATAGCGTGTTTGGACGATGGGAGCGCCATTGGATCGATTGTCAATGAAGAAGTCTAAAACAGAAAGCCGCACAAAACAGGAATAATGTGACACCTAGAAAGGGAGCAAGCGCGCATAACGCGGTCCCTTAAAAGGGAGAACTTTGAAAAGTGTCGGTGCGGTCATGCCCGTTTGTCTACTATCCATTTCGCCAGGAAGAGTTGATGTAACGCTTGAGAAGTGCCGGTTTTACGAATATTCAGAATAGGTTCAGCGAAAACCGTGAGGGCCATCGGGTGATCGCTTCGTAGTGGCCAACGGTCAATGAGTGCTGTAATCGCAGCGTCACTCACTGAGCCTTCAGACGCGCAATTCTGAGCTCCGGGTGTGTCACCGGCTATTCGTCAGTTACTCCATAGGCAACAATCAGGGCGTCATTAAAAACGGCAGATTAGGCGTCTTCCCGAACGTGCCGTTGAAACTCCGCAGATTCGTACCCATACACGCCGCTCTCACACCCAACCCAACCCCGCAAATTTTCCCCGCCGTTTTGCATATAATTTCCCCCTTCTGGCGCACAATCGTTCTATGAGCTGCTCCCAGGGCAAGACAATCCGTCCTCGCTCACC
>JBEKEP010000094.1:0-17993 GCA_050013775.1 Occallatibacter sp.
TGCTATTTGCGGAGTGATTCACTACTGGTGGCAAGTGAAAACCGGCGTGATCACGCCGCTCACCATCACTGTCGTGTTGGCTGTGCTTTTCCTCGCGCGGCCTGTGACCAGCTGGCTGCAGCGCCGCAAGAAGCGCGCCGCGGTCGCAGCATAACGTAGTGCAGAAGTGCGCGGGTCTGGAGACCCGCACGACCGCCGGTCAGGAGACCGGCGGTACAAAAGCCAGTTCGTTGCTTCACTCGAAGAGCGCGAGCTGCGCCACCGGACTGAAGCTCTTGCGGTGCAGCGGCGTCGGCCCCAATCGCCTGAGAGCCTCCAGATGCTCTGCCACGCAATAGCCCTTGTGCCGCGCCAATCCGTAGCCGGGATAGATTGCGTCGAGCTCGACCAAAAGGCGGTCGCGACACACCTTGGCCAGCACGCTCGCCGCCGCAATTGAAACGCTCCTTGCGTCGCCTTGAATCACCGCTTGCTGCGGACACGGCCAGTCGATGGTGTCGCGTCCGTCGATTAGCAGAAAGTCGGGAAGCAGAAAATCCGGCGCAACGGCCAGCCGTTCCACCGCGATCCGCATGGCCAGCAGGGAAGCCCGACGGATGTTGATGCGGTCGATCGTCTCCACATCCACCACCGCAACTGCCCACGCCACGGCGCAGTCGCGAACCGCCGCGTCAAATGCGTTGCGTTGCTTTTCCGTCAGTTGCTTTGAGTCGGTCAAGCCTTGCAGTCTGCAGCCTTTTGGAAGAATAACTGCGGCTGCGACGACCGGCCCGAACATCGGCCCGCGTCCCACCTCGTCCAGTCCGGCAATGCGCACGGCGCCGCGGCGCCGCGCGGCGTTCTCAAGCTGCCAACCGCACACCGGCTTCGTGGTCATGCTGCAAGTATAAGAATGAGCAGGGAACTGCCTGGTGGAAAAGCCGCCCGCAATGACAGCGCCCCGACCGCCCTACTCCCATTCGCTCGGCATTTGCGGCAGTGGGCCGTGGATTTCAATTCCGAATCGGGCCGCGGTTTCAACCAGCTTTTGCATGTCGGGCGGCGAGGGCGGAGCCGACGCGGGCTGAATTAGTGCCAGCACAAAATTCTCAAAGCCTGGCGGCGTGTTCAAAATCAGCATCCGCGCCGGGCTGCTGCCGATGACCTTGAACCCGTGTGCAATCTCACGCGGCCCGAACACAAATGCCCCCGCTGTGCCCTTCAACCACTTTCCGGCGCAGACGAAAGCCACTTCGCCTTCGAGCACGTAAAACGCCTCGTCTTCGCGGTTGTGCGTGTGATAGGGAGTAGCCCATCCCGGGGGCATATCCCAATGCTCGATCAAGCCCATCCCGCCATTGGTGGTTTCACCGGTTGACCGAACTAATGTAGGCAGCCCAAGGAACCGGGAGGCTTCGTCATTGCGCGTATTCAGATAGGGTTCTGCTGCGAGCGTGCTCATGGACTCTCCTTTTGGGTTGGGGGCCGGTGGGTATTGCGGGGGAAGCAGTTTGCTGGTGTACTTCGGAAGTGTAACGGACTCTGCCGGTGTTCCCCGGAAAATGTGCGGGAACTGCGAACGATTTCCGGGCAGGCGAGCGGGCACACCGCGATCGCTCAGTTGCGTGGAAAGGCGTAGTCGCGTTCCACCCGGCAAATGCGTACCTTGAATTCCTCGTACCAGGTGTCGCGGCCACGTTGCTGCGCCACCAGGTGTGCCGCGTTCGCTTTCCACGCCGCAATCGCGTCCAGGCTCTCCCAATAGGAAACCGTAATTCCCAGCCCGTCGCGCGCAGATTCAATCCCGAGAAACCCGGGCTGCGTCGCGGCCAGCGTTTCCATCGCTTCCGCCATCTTCCCGTATCCTTTGTCGCCCGGGGTGCGCAGGGAAGTGAAGATCGCCGCGTAATAAGGCGGCGCGGGAGTTGTTGCAATCGTCATTGGGGACCTCCAGCAGGCGGCTGCGCGGCGGGCGCCCACGCGTTCCCTGGCCGCGCCACGGCATACATCTCCGTCGCGATTAGGTCCAGCAGACCTCCGCGGTCCTCCTTGCCGTTGACCTGCATCACGTACAGGTCGAAGTGCGTGCGGTCGGGAATGTAGGTGAAATGCGCGCCGGCATGGAGCCCCTTCAACACCGCATCCATCTTGTGCGCTGCTCCGTCCAGATAAAACGTGTCCGCGGTACCCACAGTCACGTGGATCTTGCCACGCAGCAGCGGTCCGCGCTCGGCCCACGTCGTGGTCACAATATTCGCCAGATCGTAGTGGTCGCGCCAGTAGGCCACGACCGCCGGGTCTATCTCGCCCGTCGCGCGGTTGAACATGGGCAAGGGCCGTCCATCGCTGCCGCGCGGCGAAAACACCCATTCAAACGACGTAAACTGCCCGCCGTATGCGCCGAGCACCGTCTCGTCCCGCGCGAACTGCTCCGTCGTGCTCAAGACTTTGTCGTGATCGCGGACGAGCGGGTAGGGCGTGCCGTCGGCGCGGTGATACATGTTTGCATGCGGCGCATACAGATCGATGCCGGTGAAGTCGTGGAAATCGCTCGGGTCGGGCGACGTCGACCATGTGCCGCCGAATACCTCCGGGTAATTGATCTGCAACTGCAGTGTCGCCCAGCCGCCCGATGAGTGCCCCTGCAAGAATCGTCCGCTCGGGCGTGCGTCCATCCGGTATTTCTTTTCGAGAGAGGGAATGAATTCTATTGTCAGCGCCTTGCCCCACGGTCCGTTGTTTGCTGAGTCGGCAAATTCGTGCGTGCCAGTTGCCGACGATTCGTCCAGCATCACCCAGATCATGGGCGGCATGAGGCCCTTCACCATTCGCAGATAGATCGAGGAGCCGTACTGTTCCGCGTAGTCAAGATTGCCGCCGAATCCATGCGTCCAGTACACGGTGGGGTAGTGGGCCTCGGCGTGCTCGTCGTAGTCGGGCGGCAACACCACCCACGCACGCACGTGCACGGGCCGAGCGAAGAATGCTGTGAGCGCGGGGCTGGTCAAGTCCTCAAGGTGCGCGTGGGCCACGAACTCGGGCGCGAGCTGCGGCGCCGGGCCTTCGGTGACGATGGTGTTCAGCACCAGCACCGGCTCGGGGCCGGTTCCGGGATGGTACGCCGCCAGCGGAAGCACTTCACTGACCAGGTCGCCAACCGCGCGTCCCGCGTAAGCGTACGTGTGGTCGATGTCGAGTACCGCCTGTGCCTGGTAGTCGCCGGGCTTGAGCGACGAAAAGCCTTCCGGAAACGCGACGTCGTCGGTATCTATGTCGACCGACGCGCCGGGTGTCAGGTTCGGCACCTCCTTGGCTGCGACGTAAACCGATGTCGGACTGAAGGGATTTTCGTCGACCTTCTCAGCCCCGCTGCCGGCCGTGACGAAGATGAACATGCGGCCGGAGGTTGGCGCAGTGAACTGCGGCCCCAGCGTCACGCGGAAGAAGAGATGCTGCGGCTGCTGCGCAACACCACTGGCTGCGCACAACATAACCGCAAGAACTATGAGAAACCATCGGGGAATTCGCATGGAGAGAGTGTATAAGGTGTGTCGGCGGGGATCAAAGGCGCCGAGAAACAGGCGTGGATTGCACCTTCAAGGGCCTCTGCGATTGGATCATTTTCAAGCGTCTAATCGGCCTTTTCATCGCTGAGGCGCACATTGACGCCCATTTTGCTCAGTCCCCGCAGGACATGATTGGCATGGGAAACATCGATGTCTTCAAACACCTTCCAGGATTTGCCGCAAACATCGACGATGATCCCATCATTCTCTCGACCCTTCACCCTCCGAACCACGCCATAACGGGCTAGAGTCACCTTTGACGGCTCGACGGATTGCGTCTTCCAGCGCTTTCCGAAGCTCCAGAAAGCAATCTGCGAAATCGTAAATGTTGAACGATCGCAATGTATGCGGTCGCCGAAAGGGAAAAGGAGGCGGAGCCCATAAATAAAAATAAACGCAAAGATAGTGGAGTACAGAGCGATGCCAATCACCTTGACATAGAACGCTGCAACGTCATCATGGTACAGGGTGGGATTGGCCAGAACGAACGCCACGAGGCCCGGATTCTCTCCGCCTCGGAATAAGAAGTAATACGACAAGACCACGGCCAATCCCGTTCCCAGCACTGCCGCGATAATGTTTTGTGTTGTAGAAGAGTCGTCGTCCCAAGCCACGTCCACAACGTCATCCGTAACTTCGATCTTGAAGGAGTCCTGTTTCATTCGGATGCCAGAATTATAGAGTGATTCTCTATGTAAGATTTCGAGAGTTGCGGCGGTTATCTCAACAAGCAACAGCCCCGGCCGAAGCCGGGGCTGTTGTCTTTTATTCAATGATCTTTGCTGGTCGCTGCGAACCAGGAACTGCGTCTACGCCCTGACTTTGCCGGTCGCGCGATCCACTTCCTTGAGGCGAGCAGCCTTGCCGCGCAATCCGCGCAGGTAGAACAGCTTGGCGCGCCGCACTTTGTAGCTGCGCACCAGGTCCACCTTGTCGACGACTCCGGAGTTGAAGGGGAAGATGCGTTCCACCCCTTGCCCGAAGCTCATCTTGCGCACGGTGAACGTGCCCTGGGGGCCTTTGTTGATGGCGATTACCAGGCCCTCAAAGGCCTGCAACCTCTCTTTATCGCCTTCTTTGATCTTCACTTGCACGCGAATCTGGTCGCCGGGCACAAACTCCGGCAAATCGGTGCGCTTCAGCTTGTCAGCCAGGCGCTGCATTACGGGATGGATTGACATGATTCTTCCTACGATGGACTTTCTGGAGTGATTCCTGCGAAGCAACGCAGAATATTCAGTTTATCAAAGATTCCCGACTGTGCCTAATCCCTCTGCTCTCAATCCGCAGCACTCCCTGCCGGACGGATTTGGCCTGCACATTCAGTCCCATCCGGGCAACGACCTGCGCTATATTTTCCGCATGGACTCGCAATCCGGCCTGCTCCGCCATACCCTCGCCACTCTCGCCTATCGCACCGCGCGAGCCCTCGAAAACGCGCCCGCGTCTTTCGCTGACTTCGACGGCGCTGGCCGCCGCCCCATCCAGATCCTTACCCACATGGGCGATCTGTTCGATTGGGCGCTCTCCATGGCGCAGGGTAATCCCTCCTGGCACAATTCCCAGCCGCTGGCCTGGCCTGAGGAGCAGCAGCGATTCTTCGCCGCACTCGGCGCCCTCGATGCCTACCTCGCGTCGAATTCCGCGCTAAACGCCCCCATTGAGCGCCTCTTCCAGGGCCCCATCGCCGACGCTCTCACGCACGCTGGCCAGCTCGCCATGCTCCGCCGCCTTGCGGGCGCGCCCATCCGCGGCGAAAACTATTACGTTGCTGCCATCGCCGCAGGCGAGGTTAGTGCCGCGCAACCCGCTCCGGTTCAGCCCTTCAAGTAAATAAACAGGCCTTCGCGCCGCTCTTTTCCGCCCGTTCGCTGCCCAATTCCCATTTCCATTTCCCTGTGGGCGGCGCCCCCGCGCGCCCGATCATTTCTGCGCAAGAATTCTTCAGAGATTCACAGTCCCATGAAAAATGGACATTTTTGAAGGATCAACTCTTTAAGAATCAATGAAGTGTATTTTATTCTTGACAATCATATATTTCCTGGATAACAATGATGACGGTGACTATCGTCGCCATGGAGGTTTTATATGCGCCGTATACTCGCAGCCAGTCTTCTGCTCCCCTCACTGTTCCTTCCCGCAGTGGCAAAAGCCAGCACGCCCGTGGACGACGCTACTGCCCCAACCCCGGTGCGCATCAGCACCGGCGTCATCGCACCCGTTCTTATCGGTTCTCCCGTACTTTCTCTCCCCGTGGGCTTCTCCTTCGACCTCGTACCCGCTGACGCCCAAGTCCAGCTCTCCCTCACTGTCAACGCGAAAGGCGATCCCGAGAACATCCAGATCGTCAAGTCATTCAGCCCGTTTGTTGACGCACGCGTGCTCGAAACCGTCAGCCAGTTCCACTTCCATCCCGGCACCGTCGACAACCAGCCCACGGCCGTCGATCTGAACCTAACCGTGAACGTCACCCGCTAACATGGGCGATTACCCTCGCTCGTTTCCCTGCCTCGGAACAAAGAAATGCCAGGGCCAGTTCTAGACCAGGCCCTGGCATCTCAACATCCTCAGCCGCCGGCAGCGTGAGTCCTGCGAGGAATCCACTGCTCGCGTTCTTCTACTTGGCCTCAGTCTCCTTGCCGTTATCGTGCTCGTCGACCGGTCCTGCCAGCACGTTGACCGGCGTAGTGGCAGCCTTCGCCAGAACCGATGCCGTATGTTTCATGTCGGTCGGCGCAGTCGCAGGTTTTGCTGGCACTGCCGGAGCACCCATGGCGTGTTTTAAGTCCGCCAGCGCCCCGCCGTACTCGACGTAATCCTTGATGCAGCTGCTTTGCACGGCGTGGAAGCGCGCGAGCGCAGTAGTGCGCTTCTGGTGCGCCAGCGCATTCTCGCCAACGTAGAAATTCACCTCGCAAGCCCGGCCTACGTGGGTCTCCGGATCGGGATCGGCGGCCGCGGCCATCAGATCATCCTCCGTCATCTGCCCCAGGTAGTACTTCAGGACCGGCCCAGGCCAGTACGTCAGGTTTGCCTTCTGCGCTACCTCTTGAAGTTCCTCGTTACCCGCCGTATGCATCCGCGACTTGGCCATATGCAGCCACAACGCCGCGTAGACCGCCGTGGAAGTGGTGGCATCGGCGCCGATGGCGAGTTCGAAATCCGCCGCAGCCTGGCTGTACTGCCCGGCCAGAAAATGCGCGGATCCCCTCTCAAGAAAGGCGTATTGCCGGTTGGGCTGAAGTTCAAGGGCCTTGTCGAAATCCGTGATCGCCAACGGGTACTGACCCTTCTCGTAGTACTCCAGGCCACGCACCGCGAATCCGTCCGAATCCTTCGGCTCCATTGCGATGTACTTCCCCATGGTGGTGATCGCGGTATCGTACTGGCCCTCGAGACCGTCGGTGAGGCCGAGATAGTAATAGGCCAGCGGATAGTCCGCCTTCACCTTCAAGGCATGGTTGTATTCGCCGATCGCCTCATCGTACTGGCTCTGGTGCCGATAGGAGTTACCGCGGCTTTCATACCCGTCTGGATCGTTGGGCTGGAGCGCGATGTAGCGCGTAAACCAGGTCACCGCCTCCGCGTACTCCTTCTTGTCGCTATTCACTACGCCGGTGTTGTAGGTCGCTAACGCGTGATTGGGATCGACGCGCAGGGCGGCCTGGTAATCCGCGAGAGCGTGGTCGTAGTCGCCCTTCATCATGTAGGCATGGCCACGGTTGTTAAAGCCATCGGGATCGGTGGGCGCCTTTTGCACGTACACGTCGTAGTCGGCGATGGCTTTGTCCCACTCTTTCTTGTCGCCCCAGCCATTGCCGCGGTTATAGTAGGCCAGCGCGTAGTTCGGGTCGATGCGGATCGCATCGTCGTAGTCGGCCATGCCGCGGTCGACCTGGCCCTTGTCGCTGTAAACATTGCCCCGCGTGTTCAGCGCGCCGGCAAAGTCCGGCTTCAGTTTCAGCGCTTGATCCAGATCCTGCAAAGCCAGGTCGTATTCCTTTTTGTCACGGTAGGCGATGCCGCGGTCGAAGTAGGCGCTGGCCAAATCAACCGTTGATTCCTGGCCAGCCTGGATAAGCGCAGTGCAGCCGGCGATGCTGGTATCGGGATCTTCGGCCTTGCATTTTTCCCAGTTCTGGTCGCGGGTTTGCCCCACGGCGGCCACAGTGGCGCCGAGCAGTAGACATGCGAAGAAACTACCTCTGCGAATCATGTTTGCCGCCTCTCCGTTTTTGCAAATTGAAGGCGAATTTAGGATACACCGAACTGATTCGCGCCATCCGGACGCGCACAGCCCGGTTCGGACGCGCAATTCGAAGGCCGTGCTTTCTCAGTCCTTCGTCTCCCGCAGCGCTTCCAGTGTCCGCCGGTCTTCGGCGCTCAACGCCGCCCGCTCCAGCAGCTCCGGACGGTTTCTCAGCGTCTTCTTCAGTTGCTGTTCGCGCCGCCAGCGCCGAATCTGGGCGTGGTCCCCATTCATCAGGACTTGCGGGGTCTCAAGTCCCCCAAATTCCGCCGGCCGCGTGTAATGCGGATAGTCCAGCACCCCCCCCGCTCCATGCTGCGACCGCGGAACTCCCTCTACATCCGCGTTGATCTCCGCGTCCGCTGCGCCAAAGCTTTCAAATTCGCCCGAGGCCTCGTTGCCCAGCACGCCGGGAATCAGCCGCATGGTCGCGTCCACCACCACCGCTGCCGCCGGCTCGCCTCCGCTCAGCACGTAATCCCCAATCGAAAGCTCCATGTCGCAGTAGAGCTCGTTGATCCGCTCGTCCACGCCCTCGTACCGCCCGCAAATCAGTACTACGCGCTCCAGTCCGGCCAGCTCCCGTGCCACCGCCTGCGTAAAGACCCTGCCTTGCGCAGAGAGCAGAATCACTCTCGTCCCTGCGTCCCTGGTTCCAAGTCCCTCGGCTCCTGCTTTTGGTTTGACACCGAGAGAAGCGAGCGCCTCCGCCAGCGGTTCCGGCTTCAGCACCATTCCCTCGCCGCCGCCAAACGGGCGGTCGTCCACTGTGCGGTGCCGGTCATGCGTAAATTCGCGCAAATCGTGCAGCCGGATCTCGACCAACCCCTCGGTCTGCGCGCGACGCACGATCCCCTGCGCAAACACGCTCTCAAAGAACCCGGGAAAGATGGTGACGATATCGAAGCGCATACCACTTGATGATAGAAGGCCGCACGTCGTCCGGGGAGGAAGCACGCGTTGTGGGTCAGTTTGAATCCACAATCGAACCCGCGTTGAAAGCCCGGGGATGAGCAGGCTTTTTTCGTTAGAATGTGCGTGAGAGGCGGAGAAAACATGGATAAGGAAGTAGCTGGCGCGATCGCGGAATTGAGGGCACAGGGCATCCCGGTGGCAGTTGATTCATCTGGCCGCGGAGCCGACCTCTATATTGCGACCGCTCCGGATGGGGAAAAGTACAAGTTCGATGCCGCCGCGCTATTGGATCTGAAGGCAAAAGGAAGATTGCACCTCGAAGGACTACAAGAGATGCATTTCGCAAAAAAGGAAATCCCGAATTTTCACAACCCTCCTCACACTTAGAAGCGCCGGGCGTAGTACGTTCGTGCCCCTTATTCCCGTGTTAAGACAGCAAGGGAGGGCTCGGTCTATCCGACGCTCGAATTAATGCGTGGCCCCGGGCGATCATTCTCGATTGCTCTGAGCACAGTCTTCATCGCACCCGCCCACGCCGGGCCGAAGTAGGACACGCGATAGTCATGCCACCACCCGGCTGGTTTCGGAACCTCGATCACGGGGAACATCTCCGTGGCAACTGCCGGGGGATTGCCGGCGTCAGTAAGAACGATGATTTTGCCGTCACCGAGTGCGGCTCTTAGGGTCGCCAACTCCCACTCCACATGCGGTGTGTTCTCAGGCACGGAGATGACGGCTGCATCCACGACGGGGGCAAGGATCTCGATCACTTCGCGCCAGCGGTCGGTATCGACCGGGCAGTTCAACACCGTGCCGCTTAATCCCGACGCAAAAACAGAGCGGGACTTTTTCACGAGGTCCAGCTTTTTCGTCCAATCGTCGGACTTCAATCCAACTTTCCCTTGGCGCATCCAGTTCCAGAGCATGAAGCCTGCGTAGCCAAGAGTAGGGTAAAAAACGAACGGAGGAACAAGTCCCAGCGCCGCAGCCAAACCCGTACCACCGACCATGATGACCGTCAGCCATAGGGCGGCGCGAGAAGCAGAAGCAGAATGAATGTTGGAGTCAGCAAGGGTAATCAGCTTTCCCCAAGGATTTACCCCGGCTTCGAGAAACTGCTGCTCCATGCGCGATTGCTCCCCGCGATGGAAGCGGCGCACCCAAATCACCACCGACCGCCTGCGCTTGAGCGAGATCAGCGCGGGAATGCAGCCGACAAAGATTACCAGGAACAAAACGATCAATATGGCCGGCTTCGAGTCGTCATCGGCGAACGCGAGAGCGATGAACAGAACGAGCATCAGCGCTGAAAGCGCCATGGAGTAGTGGCGCAGCCTTAGAGAACTTGCTAACCGTTTCTGAACGCGCTCTTCGAAGTTTGGCGTCGGCATTGGAGCAGAACACCCGCCTTTCACGATTGTTTGACGGGACTACCTGCCCTTGAGACCCACGGCGCGGCCGATGGCTGACGGCTAATAGCCGTAAGATGCCTTTCGCCTCCACAGCCGCGCGGTCACAACTCCAAACAAAAATCCTCCGACGTGAGCGAGATACGCTACGCCGCCCGTTTGCACACCGGCCACCGCGCCTGCGTTCCACAGTTGAATCAGGAACCACACCCCGATGAGCCACACCGCGGGAATGTAGGTGACGCGAATAAAAATAAGGATCCAGACGAACGAGCGGATACGGTCGCGCGGAAACATGACGATAAACGCGCCCATCACCGCCGCGATGGCGCCGCTCGCGCCGAGGCAGGGAACATGCGAACTGGGGCTTCCTGCCACCTGCGCCAGCATGGCGACCACGCCGCCAATCAAATAAAACATCAGATAGCGAACCCGGCCCATGGCGTCTTCAATCCTGGGCCCGAACGCCCACAGAAACACCATGTTGCCCGCGATGTGCAGCCATCCCGCGTGCAAAAACGTGCCAGTCACGAGCGTGACCAGATTGCGGCCGTGCTCAATGTTTGCGGGGATCAGCGCCCAGCGCGCGACGAATGCATCGCCCTCGATCAGCTCGCGGAGAAACACATACACGTTGGTCAGGATGATCAGCAGCGTCACGATGGCAAAGCGGCGAGGCTGTCGCGACGCGTCTCCAAGCGGGATCAGAGTTGCCACGTTTGCATTCCTTAAAGGTTTTCGGCGCAGGAGCAGGGAACACTTACAGCGCCGGCTGCGCTGATTTGTTGCGCCGGCGCCTCATTGTGCGCTTTTCCGCGCTCTGGATTTCAAGCCGGCTGGGAATGAAGGCGTTTCGCTGCCGCCAGCACGCCGAGGCGCGACACGCCGCTGAAGATCATGCTGACTCCAACTACTGTTCCGATGATCCATTCGCTATTCGCGGGCCAGGTTCTCCAGATCAGAACGGAGAAAATCAGCGTGACCACGCCATCGAAAAACAGCCACCCCGATCCCCCCACCGGCCGCAGCTTCCACGCCAGTGCAAATTCAAAAATTGCTTCCGCAAAGAGGTAGGCTCCCAGCGCAAGCGTCAGCACGGCCAATCCTGCCACGGGATGGATCAGTATGTAGACCCCCGCGATCAGATAGGCAAGCCCCAGAAGAATTCCCCAAACTAACCCGCCCACTTCGCGGGTATGCCAGCCGAACGCAAAGTGCGCCACAGCGGCGAACACCAGCAACCAGCCGATCAGAATCGTCGCTGCGATACCCGCTGCCGGGGGCACAGCGATGGCCAAAGCTCCTGCCAAAATGATCAGAGCGCTCATTGCCTTCGACCAGGTTATCGAATGTTTCCCCATGGTCACGATGGACTTGTCAGTCATATTCGATCTCCTTTAATTGGATACCGCATCGGGACTTGCAACATCGCCCTGGCCGCAACTTGCGGCGTCGATCATAATCCGTTGGGTAACGGAATAGGGGCCCGAATCGGCGTACGGGTAGTCTAACCGTTCCCCGCGCAAATCAACCACCGTATTGTTCGTCGCTCACGTGCTCCAGCCAGTCAACGGTCTTGCCGTCGAGCTTTTCCTGGATGGCGATGTGCGTCATGGCGGTGGTCGGCGCGGCGCCGTGCCAGTGTTTCTCCAGGGGTGCAAACCACACCACGTCGCCCGGCCTGATCTCCTCCACCGGCCCGCCCCAGCGCTGCGCCCGGCCATATCCCGCCGTCACAATCAGCGTCTGTCCCAGCGGATGCGTATGCCAAGCCGTCCGCGCGCCCGGCTCAAAGGTCACGCTTGCGCCCTGCACCCTCGCCGGCTCCGGCGCTGCCAGCAGCGGATCGATGCGCACTGTGCCGGTAAACCAATCCGCCGGTCCCTTGCCCGAAGGTGTCGTACCTGCTCGTTTGATCTCCATGATGTTTCTCTCCTGTGTGTCTCAGATGCCGCCGCTCACCGCCCGGTCATCTGCTCCAACTTTTCAGGATAGCGCGCGCCCTCCACCGTAATCTTCGCGGCAGCCTCGTTGATCTCGCTGAGGTCGTCCGCCGTCAACTCCACGGCTACCGATCCAATGTTTTCTTCAAGGCGCGACAGCTTCGTCGTACCGGGAATCGGAACGATCCACGGTTTCTGCTTGAGTAGCCAGGCCAGCGCAATCTGCGCCGGTGTCGCATTCTTCTTCTTCCCTATCGCATGCAGCAGGTCGACGACAGCCTGATTCGCCTTCATCGCCTCCGGCTGGAAGCGCGGCAACGAGCTACGGAAATCATTGCTCCCCAGCTTGGTGTTCTCATCGATCTTTCCCGTCAGGAACCCCTTGCCCAACGGGCTATACGGAACCAGTCCGATGCCAAGCTCTTCGAGCGTCGGAATCACTTCCGCCTCCGGTTTCCGCCACCACAGGGAGTATTCACTTTGCACAGCTGTAACGGGCAGCACGGCATGCGCACGGCGAATGGTTCCGACACCCGGCTCCGAGAGCCCAAAATGCTTCACCTTGCCGGCCGCGATCAGTTCCTTCACCGCGCCGGCCACTTCTTCAATCGGTACGTCCGGATCCACGCGATGCTGGTAGAAGAGATCGATCACGTCCGTCTGCAGCCGCTGGAGCGACGCATCGGCCACCTGCTTGATGCGCTCGGGCCGGCTGTTCAAGCCCTGCCAGCCAGGGCTGCCGTCGGGGTTCAGATTGAAGCCGAACTTGGTGGCGATCACCACTTTGTCGCGCACCGGCTTGAGCGCTTTGCCCAGAAGCACCTCATTCGTGAATGGGCCGTAGACTTCAGCGGTATCGAAAAAGGTGATGCCGCGATCTACGGCCGCGTGAATCAGCGTGATCATCTCCCGCTCGTCCTTGGGCGCGCCATACGAAAAGCTCATGCCCATGCAGCCGAGGCCCAATGCCGAAACCTCTAAATTGCTCTTTCCCAGTTTGCGTTTTTGCATTCGAATCCTTTGCTGCTTCCTGTGTTGGTGTGGAGTCGCGGCGGTTCGCCGATGCGGAGCGCCGCGGCTGGCCGTTATTCCGCTTTGAGCGAAGCCATGTCGATCGAGAACCGGTACTTCACGTCCGACTTCAGTAGCCGTTCGTAGGCTTCGTTGATCTTCTGGATCGGGATTACCTCAACGTCGGCAACAATGTTGTGCTCGGAGCAGAAGTCCAGCATCTCCTGGGTTTCCGCGATGCCGCCAATGGCGGAACCGGAGAGACTGTGGCGGCCCATGATGAGGCCGAAGACGCTGACGGGCAGCGGCTTATCCGGCGCGCCGACCATGGTGAGATTGCCGTCGCGGGTCAGCAAAGCGATATACGCGTTGATGTCGTGCTGCGCTGCCACCGCGTCCAGAATGAAGTCGAAGCTGCCTGCGTGCTTGGCCATCTCGTTGGCGTCTTTTGAGAGCACGACTTCATCGGCGCCCAGGCGCAGCGCGTCGTCTTTTTTGTTTGGCGAGGTGGTGAAGACCACGGTGTGCGCGCCCAGAGCGTGGGCAAACTTCACACCCATGTGGCCCAGTCCGCCGAGGCCGACCACGCCCACCTTCTTGCCTTTGGTCACGCCCCAGTGGCGCAGCGGCGAGTATGTCGTGATGCCCGCGCACAGCAGCGGCGCGGCGCCCGCCAGGTCAAGGTTCGACGGAACCCGCAACACAAAATGCTCCTTGACGACGATGCTGTCGGAGTAGCCGCCGTAGGTCACGCCGCCCAGGTGCTTGTCAGGGAAGTTGTAAGTGAGCGTGAAATTCGGACAGTACTGCTCCAGGCCCGCCTGGCAATTGGGGCAGGTGCCGTCGGAGTCGACCATGCAGCCCACCGCGGCCAGGTCGCCCACGTTGAACTTCGTCACCGACGGACCCACTTTGCTCACGCGGCCCACAATCTCATGGCCGGGTACGCAAGGGTAGACGGTGGGCATCACGTCGTTCCACTCATTGCGCACCTGGTGAAGATCGGAGTGGCAGACGCCGCAGAAGAGAATCTCGATCTCGACGTCGTCTGCGGTGGGATCGCGCCGCGCGATCGTGGAGGAGGCAAGCGGCGATGTGGCGCTGGCTGCGGAATACGCTTTGGATGTAGACATGAAATCACCTCAGCCCTTTGGGCAATTGCTGATGACATTCAGATGCGCGGCAGGGCCAGCCGTCGCATCGATTTCTTCATTCCAAGACTACGGAACGGGAGCTCTTTAGCGGTATCCCGATCCTGCTTTTTTCTTGCCTATTTCTGCTGTCGTGCAGATTTTTGTGCACAATCGCGCGATTTCCGGCGTAGGCTGGAAATTGTTAAGCAGGGGTTGCAAGTGGCGAAACAGAAACATGAAAGCCGGGATAAATTCCTCGAAGACCCGCGTGTGATTGAAGCGCGTGCCGCGCTGACCCGCAAAATTGCCGCACATTGCGGCGAAGGCGTTTTGGCAACAGGTGTGCCCGGTTTGAGCCTTTACCGCCAATCCACGCCCACCGCCTGCTCTTCGGCCGCCTATGATCCGAGACTCGTCGTTTTTGTGCAGGGCCAGAAGCGCATCAATGTCGGCGGTACATCGTATCTCTGCGATGGTTCGTCGTTCCTGCTCTCCACCATTGATATGCCGGTGGTGAGCCAGGTGGTGGCGGCAACGCCGGAGAAGCCGATGCTCGGCTTGATGATCAGCCTGGAAATGCCCGCGGTGCGCAGCATCTTGAGCCAGGAAGAGTTTCTGTTATCCGAGGAGCCGGCCGGCGCACGCGGCATTTCCGTCGGCGTCACTTCGTTCGAAATGCTCAACGCCTGCTCGCGGCTGGTCGATCTTCTCGACGCGCCCCAGGACATCGCGTTTCTCAGCGGCCTCATCCATCGCGAAATCATCTACCGCCTGTTGCGGAGCCCGCAAGGCAAGCATCTGCGCGCCATCGCCACGCTGGGTGAGCAGAGCCATCGCACCGCCAAAGCCGTCACCTGGCTGCGCACGAACTATGCCAAACCGCTGCGCGTGGAGGAACTCGCGGACATGGCGCAGATGGGCGTCTCCACGCTGCACCATCACTTCCGCTCGCTCACCGCCATGAGCCCCATTCAATACCAGAAGCAGTTGCGCCTGCATGTAGCGCGCGAGCGCATGCTCAACGATGGCCTCGACGCCGCCAGCGCCGCTTTCGAAGTGGGCTATGAGAGCGCCAGCCAATTCAATCGCGAGTACAGCCGCTTCTTCGGCCAGCCGCCGATGCGCGACATCAAGGCGCGCCGTCACACCTTCGCCGCCATGGCGAACGACTGACCTGAGCATTCGCGATCAGCGGCCGCCTTCACCGTTTCCCACGCTTCGCTCGATTACTTCTTCACTCTTTACTGCCCACTCCGGAGCGCCTATGATGTTCTCCACATCACCATGCAAGAATTCGAATCGCTGCTGAAACGCTGGCAATCGGCCGGCGTCCTGGATGCGGACACCGCCGCCCGCATTCGCGCCCTTGAGGCGCAAAGCTCCGCGACCTCCGGCGGGCAATCTGCTGTCCAGGCCGCCGCGCCTGCCGCCAATGCTGTGGGACTAAAGTGGCTGGTGGTCATAGAGCTCATTCTAGGCGTCATTCTTCTCGCCTGTGGCGTAGTGCTCTTTTTCTCCGCGCATTGGGACCAACTCGGTCCCGGCGAGCAATACCTGCTCGTCATCGCTATGGTCGCCGTCTTCCACGTCGCCGGCGGCCTCAGCCGCACCAGCTTTGAAGGTTTCTCCGTCGCGCTCCATGCTGTGGGCACCATCTCCACAGGCGCGGCCATTGCACTGGTCGGCCAAATCTTCAATATTCAGGAACACTGGCCGGCCGCGGTGCTGCTCTGGACGCTGGCCGCCTTCGCCGGTTGGGCGTTGTTGCGCGATCAGGCGCAACAGACGCTTGCGCTCCTGCTGCTGCCAACGTGGATCTTCTCGGAACTCGCATATCGCATCGACGGGCACATCGGCGATTCCGTTTACGCGGGCCGGCTCCTTTTTGTCTGGGCCATTCTCTACCTCACTTTTTTTGCCGGCTCGCGGCGCAAAGCCGTGCAGGGAATCCTTCTGGCGGTCAGCGCTGCTGCCGCAGTCGGCGGCATCACAGCCATGCTTGCCGGCTGGGTCTCTTTCTCCTCCAATCAGACCTACATTCCTTTCGGCACCCGCGTCTGGGCCTGGATCGCCATCGCCGCCGTGCCGCTACTGATCGCCGCATTTCACGGCCACAGAGGCCTGGTTCCCATTGCCTCGACAATCGGATTCGTGATTGCGCTGCCGTGGTGCTACTCCACATGGACCGAGACCTATCGCCAGTTCAATGGGGTCAACGGCGTCCTTACGGGCACTCGCCCCAATCTCGCGGCCCACGCATTGGTGGCCGCTTTCGCCGTCTTTCTCTGCTGGTGGGGTGTGCGGCTGCTTTCGCGCGCGCTGGTCAATCTCGGCATTGTGGGATTCGCCGTTGCCGTTCTCTGGTTCTACTTCAGCGACATCTATAGCGAACACTACCGCGCCCTGGGCCTCATCGGCCTCGGCATCCTCTTCCTTGCCGGCGGATGGGCGCTCGAAAAGATGCGCCGGCGCATCCTGGCGCGCATGGCTTCAACGCCGCAACTCGCCGATGCGATGGAAGGAGGCGTGCAATGAAAATCGGCCGCATCACCCTCTCTGCCGCCTCGCTCGCGCTGCTCATCATTCAGTTGGCTCTGGTTTCCACCATCGCGGCCAAATATTTGCACCAGCGCTGGACCTGCCCGCGCGTGTGGACCCGTGCCGCCGCCCTCGATCCCCAATCGCCCATGCGCGGCCGCTATCTCGCGCTGCAACTCATCGTAGATGGCTGCCAAAGCACGTTGCCCTCAGCCGGAGATGCAACCTTCCCGCGCGATGTGAATGGCGCCGTCAAACCCGGCCCGTATATCTTGCGTCCCAATGACGTCGGGGGCACGGAAGACTCTAGTGCTGGAGAAGTAGTGGTCGGCGCTGCCGGCTCGCCCTGCAATCAGATGCAGCTTGAATCGTCTACCGACTTCTTCATCCCCGATTCGGCGCAAAGCCCGTTGCCGCTCAAGCCCGGCCAGGAACTCTGGATTGAAGTCGCGGTCCCGTCCCAAGGCCCGCCGCGCCCCATCCAATTGGCGCTAAAAGACAACGGAGCGTGGAAGCCGCTGGATTCTAAATAGCCGCGCGTCGCGATCGGGCAGATATTTTGCCGTTTCGGCGAGTTTCGGTCTCCATCAATTTTTCTTTGACCAATTCCATGAAGGCAGCCATGGCGGGAGAAATCCATTTGTCTTTATGCCAGAGGATATACGTGTCAATGTCGAGGGATGGACCGGTCCAGTGCAGGGCTTTGAGATGGTTCTGGCGCAACTCGCGGGCCACCGCGATGGCCGGCAGCAACCCGATTCCCATGCCGAGGGCGATGCATTGCTTGAGTGCCTCAACGCTGTGGAACTCCGTCACGTTGGCGGGGCGAATGTTCGAAAGCGCCAGTGCACGGTCGAGTTTTTCCCGGTAGCTGCATCCCACTTCAGTAAGCAGCAGATTCTGTCCGGCCAGGTCAGCAGGTTTTATCTTGTGTTGGCCGGCAAGCGGGTGGCTGTTATCGGCCAGCAGGAGGACTCGCTCCGTGCGTAGGCGGATGGACGTGATGCTCGAAGAAGGCTGTAGGTCCTGCCCGTGAATCACCATGTCGAACTTTCCCGCTTCGAGCTCAAGGGCAATCGTCGCGTTCGAGTAGGGGCGGAAGATGAGTTCGACGTGCGGAAAGTGGCGGCGGAAGACGCGCAATACCTCAGGCAGGCGATAGGTGAGCAGACTCTCTGCGGCGCCGATGCGCAGCGGTCCGCTCGGCTCGGCGCCGGTTTGCAGAGCGCGTTGACCGTGGTCCATCGCCG
>JBEKEP010000095.1:0-16961 GCA_050013775.1 Occallatibacter sp.
TCCCTTGGCTGGGCGTCTTTCTGCCGTATGCGCCGTTGCAGCACTTGCTCTTTACCGATGTTCGCGTGAAGGCCCTGGTGATGACCAGCGCCAACCTCAGTGAAGAGCCCATCGCGATCGACAACGACGAGGCGCTGGCGCGGCTCGAGCACATCGCCGACGCGTTCCTGATGCACGACCGCGAGATTCTGCAGCGCTGTGACGACTCGGTGATGGCGTTGGTCGATGGCGCGCCGCAGTTGATCCGCCGCGCACGCGGATTTGTGCCGCTCGCTGTGCCGTTGCCTTTTGATGTGCCGCCGCTGCTGGCCGTGGGCGGGCATTTGAAGAACGTCTTTGCCTTGGCGCGCGGCCGTTTTGCCTACCAGAGCCAGCACCTGGGCGATCTCGAAAACGTTACTGGCCTCGATTTCTTCCGCGAGGCGCTGGCTCACTTGATGCATACCTTCGAGATCGAGCCCGAAGCTGTAGTGCACGACATGCATCCCGGTTATTTGTCCACATCATGGGCAAAAGAGTGGGCCGCCGAGCGAAATTTGCCGCTCATCGCGGTGCAACATCACCACGCGCACATCGCGGCCTGCATGGCGGAGCACGGAATCGCAGGGCCGACGATAGGACTCTCGCTTGACGGCACCGGCTATGGGACTGACGGTCGCATCTGGGGCGGGGAAGTGCTGATCTGCCGATTCGATGGCCCCGATCCTGGCCACTTCGAGCGGTTTGCGCATCTCGACTACGTTCCCATGCCCGGTGGCGAGGCGGCGATTCGCGAACCGTGGCGCATGGCGCTTGGCGCATTGCATGCAGCGGGTCTTGATGTGGAGTCACCGGAAGTGATTGCGCTGCTCGGCGCGAAGCCGCAGGAAGTGCGCGTGCTCAAGCGCATGATCGAGCGCGAGTTGAATACGCCACTTACTTCAAGTTGCGGACGGCTCTTCGATGCAGTAGCGGCCGTGGTGCTGGGCCGCGGCGTGGTCGATTACGAAGCGCAGGCGGCGATTGAACTTGAAGCGTGCGCTGTGGATGAACCGGACGACCTCGGTTCCGGCTATCCGCTGGAGATGCAGGACGGAAATTGGCCAGCGCGAGTGCCTGCGAGGATTTCCCCGTCGCTCTTATGGCGTGGGCTGTTGGAAGACCTTCGCGCGGGCGTCGGCAAATCGCGAATCGCCGGGCGTTTTCATTCCGGGATTGCCGCGACATTCATTGGCGCTGCGAAATTGACACGCGAGAACACAGGGATTGAAAAGGTGGCTCTCTCCGGCGGTTGCCTGCACAATCGCCGGCTGGCGCGATTACTGCGCGCAGGGCTCGAAGACGAAGGCTTTCAGGTTTTTGAGCATCGTTCGGTGAGTCCCGGCGATGGCGGCCTTAGCTACGGTCAGGCAGCCGTCGCCGCGGCGATCCTGGCAGCGCGCTCCTAACCAGGCCAACAGAATTCCCCGGAGGATGGATGATACTTGCAAAACGCAATTCGACCGCAGCGGCCCGTTGGACCATCAAGATCGCGTCCGTATTTGTCATCCTGCTTACGGCGATCTCGGTCGCAACGCCCGCCTGTGCCCAGCAATCCGACAACGAGAAAGCCGTTTGGAAACTGGAGACGGCGTATTGGGAGGATGTAAAAGCGCTTGATCTCGACGGCTACAAGAAGCTTTGGCATGAGAACTTTGTGGGGTGGCCCTATTCGAGCTCACAGCCAGTGCGGAAGGATCATATTACGGACTGGATCAAGGCTCGCACCGATAAGGGAGCCACAATGGTCTGGTATGAATTGGAGCCGGCTGACAGCCGGGCTACCGAGAACGTGGTGGTGACGGAATACTGGCTAACGTCACTCTGGGCGGACAAAGCAGGCCACGGAGAGCCGCTTACGCAGCGAGTCACACACACCTGGATCAAGACCGCGAGCGGGTGGGAGATCATTGCTGGGATGTCAGCAAGCGTACCGGCTAACTAGCCGGAGATCCGCACCAGCTCCTGCGCTTCTTCGCGCGGGCCTAGAATCGACATGCGCGGAATGCGCCCGCGCACCATGGCGACTTCGTCGCAGCGGTGCAGCCGCGGGCAACTTTGGCAGTCCTTGAAGACTTTGTCAGGCAGCTCTGCTTTGTCTTCCACCGTGCGGAAGCCGTACTTGAAGAAGAAATCGGGAATGCGCGTGAAGAGGCACACGGACTGGATGCCGTGCGTTTCAGCTTCCTCGACGAGCGCTTTGATGATGCCGCCGCCTGCGCCCTGGCTCTTGGCCTCGGGCTTGACCACGATGGAGCGCACCTCGCAGAGATGCGGGCCGTAGAGGTGCAGCGCACCGCAGCCCAGAAATACGCCGCCATCGGACTCGGCGACGGTGAAGTCGCGAATGTTTTCGCAGATCTCGGCGAAGGGACGCTTGAGAAGCGTGCCGTCGCCGGAGAGCGAGTTCACTAGATCGTAGATGTTGGAGGCATCGTGCAGCAGCGCCTTACGCACCAGCATGAACGGCCTCCGCTGCAGTGGATTTTATAAGCGCGGCGATGCGTTCGGATGCGGCATGGAGCGCACTCTGCACACGCTCGCGCGCGGTCCCGCCGATCACGTCGTGGCAATCGAGCGTGGCGTCGAGAGTGATGGCAGTGTAAAAATCTTCGCCGAACTCCGCGCCAAACGGGCGCAGTTCCGCGAGCGTCAAATCGCTCAACTCAACCCCTTTTTCCATCGCAAATCGCACAGCCTGGCCGATCTTTTCGTGCGCCAGGCGGAAGGGAACGCCCTTGTGCACCAGATAGGTGGCCGCGGCCATGGCGTTTAGATAGCCTGACTGCGCCGCCGCGCTCATGCGCTCACGATGGAATTCGAGTGTCGCGGTGAAACGCGCCACGAGCTTGAGCATCTGGGGAACGAAGTCGGCCGCGAAGGCCGGCTCCTGCGTCTCCTGCATATCTTTATTGTAGGCCAAAGGCAGTCCCTTGAGCTGGAGCGTGACGGTTTGCGCCGCGCCGTTGAGGCGGCCGACTTTCGCGCGCAGCAACTCCGTCAGATCGGGATTTTTCTTCTGCGGCATGGCGCTCGAGCCGGTAGAAAAGGCCTCGGGCAGAATCACAAATCCGAACTCGGCAGTCGCGAAGAGTGTAATCTCTTCGGCAAAGCGGCTCAGGTGCAAGCCAACGAATGTGAGCGCCTGCAGATACTCGAGAATGAAATCGCGATCGCTCGTGGCATCGATGGAATTGGCGGTAGGCGCCGTGAACCCGAGTTCACTCGCTGCGATCGAACGGTCGAGCGCAAGCGTGGCGCCAGCCACCGCGCCCGATCCGAGCGGGCAGAGGTTCAGTCGCCGGGCGCAATCGGCCAAACGCGACGCATCGCGCAACGCCATTTCTACATAGGCCAGCAGCCAATGAGCGACGAGCACCGGCTCAGCCCGTTGCATGTGCGTGTAGCTTGGCATCACACTGCCGCCAGCTTTGCGCGCCTGCTCGACTAGCGCCAGCGCCCATGCGGCAAGGCCGTCAATCACGAGCTCGATTTGCGCGCGCACGTAAAGGCGCAGATCGGAAGCGATTTGCTCGTTGCGGCTGCGGCCGGTGTGCAACTTGAGCCCGAGCGGCCCGATCCGCTCTGCCAACGTGAGCTCGACGAAGTGATGAATGTCCTCGGCGGAGGAGTGGTCGCGCACCTTCGCTTGGCCGGCCTCGGAGGCAAACTCCATGCCGATTGCGTCCAGCGCCTTCCGGAGCTCCGTTGTTTCACTCTTGGTCAGGATTCCAGCGGCACAGAGGGCAGAGGCGTGCGCCTTGCTGGCAGCAATCTCCTGGTCGAGAAGCCGCCAATCAAAAACAATGGACCGCTGCCACGCCTCAAATTCAACGTCGAGTGGTTCGCGAAAGCGGCCGGACCACATCTTTCCGGATTGTTGTTCGTTAGACATTGTTTTAAGCGTACCTGCTATTCCTTCTCCTTACCGTTATTAAGTTGGGGCATCTCGCTGCTCTTGCTCAGCGTGAGGAGGCCGGCTTTGGAGTAGGTGAGGAGTTTCTCCCGGGTGTCGGTAATGTCGAGGTTGCGCATGGTGAGTTGTCCGATGCGGTCGCGCGGGGAGAAGGTGGATTCAGTCTTCTCCATGCTGAGGCGTTCGGGATGGAATGTGAGATTGGGCGACTCCGTGTTGAGGATGGAGTAGTCGTTGCCGCGGCGCAACTCGAGCGTGACCTCGCCGGTAATGGGCTTGGCGACCCAGCGCTGAGCGGATTCGCGAAGCATGATTGCCTGGGAGTCGAACCAACGACCCTGATAAAGCAGACGGCCGAGTTTGCGGCCATGATCGCGGTACTGCTCGATGGTGTCCTCGTTATGGATGCCGGTGATGAGGCGCTCGTAGGCGATAAAGAGCAGCGCGAGACCCGGCGCCTCGTAGATGCCGCGTGATTTGGCTTCAATAATGCGGTTCTCAATCTGATCGGACATGCCGAGCCCGTGTCTTCCTCCGATATGATTCGCTTCCAAGAGCAATGCGACGGAGTCGTCGAATTGCTGGCCGTTGAGGGCAACGGGCCAGCCCTCTTCGAAGCGAATCGTGACCTCTTCGCGCTGGATCGCGACATCGTCGCGCCAGAATGCCGTGCCCATGATTGGGACAACGATCTTGACGGACGTAGAGAGATGCTCCAGATCCTTGGCTTCATGGGTCGCGCCGAGAATGTTGGAGTCTGTGGAGTAGGCTTTTTCCGCTGACATTTTGTACGCGAAGCCGTTGCGCTGCATGAAGGCAGACATCTCGGCACGGCCGCCTAATTCGTCGATGAATGCGGCGTCAAGCCAGGGCTTGTAGACCTGGAGATTGGGATTGACGAGCAGGCCGTAGCGGTAGAAGCGCTCGATGTCGTTGCCTTTGAAGGTAGAGCCGTCGCCCCAGATGTGGACGTCGTCCTCCTTCATCGCTGCCACGAGCATAGTGCCCGTGACCGCGCGACCGATCGGGGTGGTGTTGAAATAGGGAACGCCGGCGGTGGTGATGTGAAAGGCCCCCGCCTGGAGTGCAGCGATGCCTTCGCGCACAAGCGCGGTGCGGCAGTCGATGAGGCGAGCTTTTTCCGCGCCGTATTCGAGGGCTGCGCGCGGGATGGCGTCATAGTCGGTTTCGTCGGGTTGGCCGAGGTTAGCTGTATAGGCGTACGGGATCGCGCCCTTCTGCTTCATCCAATGCAGGGCGGCGGAGGTGTCGAGCCCGCCGGAAAAGGCGATGCCGACCTTCTGGCCGATGGGCAACGATTCTAGAATTACGGACATGCTTGCGAAACTCCTTGAGGTTCACAGTGCGTAGTTCGCAGTTAGTTCCGAGTGGCGCGCCAATGAGCGAGAACTAAGAACTGTGAGCTACGAACTCGCTACTGAAACTTCTCGACATTGGCGAGGCCGCCGAGCAGCAGAAGCAACAACGCCTTCTGCACATGCAGGCGGTTTTCGGCCTGATCGAAAACGATGGACTGCGGTCCGTCGATCACCGCGTCGGTCACTTCTTCATTGCGCCGCGCGGGCAGGCAATGCATGAACACTGCACGCGGCGCGGCTTTGCTCATCAGTGCCTCGTTGACCTGAAAGGGTCTGAAGATGGGCGCGCGTTTGGTCGATTCGTGTTCCATGCCCATGCTCACGCACACATCCGTGTACACCGCGTCAGCGCCTTCCACCGCGGCCTGCGGATCCTGCAGCAAACGGATTTCGCATCCATTGACTTCCGCGACTTCTCGCGCCTTGGTCACGATCTCAATATCGGGCGAGTAGCCGCGCGGTGTGGCCGCGGTTACGTTGGCCCCAAGTTGCGCGCCCGTGAGCATCAACGAGTGGCACACATTGTTGCCGTCGCCGACATAAACAAAGTTGAGTCCAGCAGCGGCGCCGAAGTGCTCCTCGAGGGTCATGAAATCGGCCAGCGCCTGGCAGGGATGCTCGAAATCGGAGAGCGCGTTGATTACCGGCGCGCGCGAGTTGACGGCCATTTCCGTAATGGTGTCGTGCGCATAGGTGCGCAGCACGATCACATCCACCCAGCGCTCCAGGTTGCGCGCCACGTCGGCAATGGTTTCGCGCTCGCCCAGCGGCTGATTGGAATGGTCGACAAAAATTGCGTTGCCGCCCATGGAATTAATGCCAGTTTCAAAAGCAAGGCGCGTGCGCAGGCTGGCCTTCTCAAACATCAGCACCATCTGCCTGGCGTCGAGAGCATGGCGGTACTCGCGCGGATTGCGCTTGACGTCGTGACCGAGCTTGAGAAGAGCGCGCACTTCCGCGCTGGAGAGATCCGCGATGGAACACAGATCCTCCCCCGACATGCGTATTGCCGCAGCCAGAATATCGGGGTCTTTCTCGACGGGAACGGCGGTTTCCTTGCGTTCCATAGTGGCTTTGCTAGCCATGATATTTTCCTCCTGCGGGCGCGCTGTGCGCCGCGGCGTGTTCAACAAAGATTTCGTCCAGTGCGGCAATCGCCGTGTCGATGTGGCTGCGCTCCACGATGTACGGGGGCAGGAAGCGCAACACGGTATCGCTGGTGCAGTTGATGAGTATGCGGCGCTTGAGCATTTCCGCCACAGTGAGCTTGGCCAGATCCGCAGAGTCGAGCTCAACGGCGACCATCAGGCCTTTCCCGCGCACATCGACAATCGTCTCATGCTTCTTGGCGAGTTTTTCCAGGCTTTCCATGAAATAATCGCCGACTTCCGTTGCGTGTGCCAGTAGCCCTTCTTTCTCGATGGTGTCGATGACAGTGATGCCGACCGCGCAGGCCAGCGGTCCGCCGCCAAATGTAGTGCCGTGCATGCCCGCGTGTATCGCGCGTGCAACTTCTTCCGTGCACAAAACTGCTCCAAGAGGAAGGCCGCCGGCAAGGGGCTTGGCGAACGTGGTGATATCAGGCTGTATCCCATAATGTTGATACGCGCACCACTTGCCAGTGCGGCCCATACCTGACTGAATCTCATCGACAATCAGCAACGCACCGGTGGAACTGGCGAGAGCGCGGGCTTCGGCAAAAAATTCCTGCGTCAACGGCCGCACGCCGCCTTCGCCCTGGATAGCTTCGACGAGGATGGCACAGACATCGGCAGAGAATTTAGCGCGCAGGTCGGCGACATCGTTAAAGCGCACGAACTCGACGCCAGGAACCACGGGCCCAAACGGCTCGCGGTACTTCGCCTTGTACGTGGTCGACATGGCGCCGAAGGTGCGGCCGTGGAAGCTCTGATCGAGCGCCAGAAACTTGGTGCCAATGTTGGCGCCTTCGCTGCGCCGCAGTCCTGCGTGGGCGCGCGCCAGCTTGAGCGCGCCCTCCCAGGCTTCGGTGCCGGTGTTGGCGAAGAAAGCGCGATCGAGGCCGGTGCGCTCCGTGAGGCGCATGGCGAGCTCCGCCTGACCCTCGTGATAGTAGAGGTTCGAAGTGTGAATCAGAGCGCGGCTTTGGCGGGCGATCGTCTCCACAATTGCGGGGTGGTTGTAGCCCAGCGCGTTGACGCCGATGCCGCTGAGCAAATCCAGGTACTTCGTACCGTTTTCGTCAACGATGTGAACGCCCTCACCCCCTACGAAGAGGATGGGGCTGCGATCGTAAGTGGAGAGCAGCAGCCGCGCTTCCGCGGCGCGAATCTGTTCGAGCTTCGTCATCGAAAATCCTCCTAAGCCACCATCACTTCTGTGCCATGCGAAATACGCGAACTGCACAGGTCGGGCAGGGAACTGGCCGCATCCGCGGGTAGAATCCGTACGCGCTTTACGCCGTTCAACAGCGCCTCGCGACAGGCACCCAGCTTGGGCAACATGCCGCCGGAGATGACGGCGCTCTTCGCCAACTCCGCAATCTGGTCGATGGAGAGCCATCGCAGTACCTCGCCGTTGGCCCCCTTCACGCCGGGAACATCGGTGAGGAAGACCAATGCATCGGCGCGGCAGGCGATGGCGCAGGCCGCGGCCATCTCGTCGGCGTTGATGTTGTAGTACTCGCCGTCAAAACCCAAAGCCATAGAGCAGAGCACGGGGACGCCGCTCAACTGCCAGATAGCTTCAAGCCAGCGTACGTCGCTCGCGGCGATCTCGCCCACGTAGCCGAGATCGGGCACGGTACGCTTCTTGCGTGCACGAAACATCATGCCGTCGCCGCCGCATAGACCGACCGCGGGCTGGCCCAGCGCACTCAGCGCGGCAACCAGACCTTTATTGACGCGCCCGGCAAAAACCATCAGCGCGGCATCGCGGGTCTCCGCATCGGTGACGCGCAGGCCGTCGATAAACTCACTTTGCTTGCCCAACGCCTTCAGGGTGCGGGTCAACTGCATGCCGCCGCCATGCACCACGGCCACCTGGTTGCCGTCGCGCACCAGTTCGGCGATGGCCCGTGTGCAGCCGTCCAGCAGCGCCGGAGTTTCCAAGCCCGCGCCGCCCAATTTGACCACGTACTTCATTCGCAATCCTCCGTGGCGAATCTCATAGGAGACCTTCCGATTCCGGCCAACCCTCGATTACGTTCAGGTTTTGCACGGCCTGGCCGGCAGCACCTTTCAGCAGGTTGTCGAGGCAACTGATTATGACGGCGCGTTTGCCGCCGGCATCGAGTTGGAATCCGATGTCGGCGTAGTTCGTCCGCACTGAGTACTGAATCTGCGGCAGTGCTTTTTCGTAGAGCCGAACCATTGGGCTGCCGGCAAAAAACTCACGATAAACCTCAGCCATGCTCTCCCGCGTTTGCGCTTTCTTGAAGCGCACGTAGATCGTCGACAGAATGCCGCGCGGAATCGGCAGCAGGTGCGGCGTAAAGATGATTTCTTCGTTCGAAACGCCGATTTGTTCGAGTAGCTCGCCCGTATGGCGATGGGCAAAGACGCCGTATGCGGAAAGATTGTCGGCCGCGTACATATAGTGCGTTCTCGCGGTCGGAGCTTTTCCCGCGCCGCTCACGCCGCTCTTGGCGTCGGCAACGATGCCGTGCTCGAGGTCGATGAGTCCCGCTGCAACCAACGGTTTCAGCGGCAGAATGACCGAAGTCGCATAGCAGCCGGGATTGGAGATCAGCCGTGCGCCGGCAATCTGCCTGCGATAGAGCTCAGGCATGCCATAAATCGCTTTCGCCTGTGTGGCCGCGGCCAGTTCAGCGCCCTCGTCCGCAAAGGCATACACGGCGCGATTCGCAGGATCTATCAGCCGCCAGGCTCCGCTTAAATCGATCACGCGCATTCCGCGCTTGAGCGCCTCGGGGGCCCACTCGCGCGATTGCTCGTGAGGCGTGGCCAGAAACAGCACATCCACGCCTCGTGCGCTGAGAAGCTCCCAGGAGAACGGCTCCATTTTCAATTCGCTGCTTCCGTTGTTGCCGCTGAGCTGGGGATGAATTTCAGCGATCGGGATGCCGCCGCGTTCGAGATCTTTGCCCTCCACGCGCCCCGCAAATACCGGTGGCTTGCCGTGCAGGCGGGGATGATGCAGCAACAGGCGCGCCAACTCCGCGCCGGCGTAGCCCGTGACTCCCACAATCGCTGTCTGAACCGCTTTCGTCATCTTTGCAACATCGTCCTTATCCGGGCAGCCACTTCGCCTGCCTGCCGTGCGTCCGTGCAAATCACCAGAACCGTATCGTCGCCGGCGATAGTGCCAGCCACCTCCGACCAATCTTCGCGGTCCAGGGCCGCTGCAACCGGCTGAGCGCCGCCTAACGCCGTGCTCACCACCACCTGATTCATCGCCTGCTTCACGCGCAGGCCGAAGCTGTCGAGCATTTCGGACAGCGTCGGCGGCTGATCGTCCTCCGCCGCGGCCGACGCGGCCTTTGCGACCTTACCATTGAGGATCGCGTATCCGCGCGGTCCTTTGAACAACTGCAATTCGTGCATGTCGCGCGAAAGCGTCGCCTGGGTCACGTGGATGCCGCGTCGTCGCAGTTTGCGGCGCAGCTCATCCTGGCTGGTCACAGGAGTGTCGGCCAGCACTTCGCGGATTACGTTCAGGCGTTGGGTTTTCATGATGCGGTTTCCTTCGCGAACAAAGCAAAGGCGCGGTCCGCAGAGCGGAAACCGCGCTTGAATAAATATACAATGGAAATGGATAAGTATGCAAGAAGATTTCTGAGGAAATCAAGGCCCCGTTACATCGGCGGCAGATTGCGCCACAGCAAGGGCACGTAATAGACCTCGAGATACCACGAGACCACGGACAGAATCGCGACGCCTGCCATGGCCCAAAAGAACATTTGCACTGGCAGTGTGGACGTGATCGGCAGGTCGTTCTCCGCATGTTTTGCGCGCGGCAGGGCAAACAGAATCCCACTGGCAAAGCAGGCGCAGGCCGCGATGGCGATCCTCAGCAGCGACAGGTTCAGCCGTTCAAGCCAATCGCTTCCGGGGATGAAGAATGCGCCTTCGAGAACCGCATACAGCGACAGAATGCTCAGAATGAAGGAGAGCGCTCTGCCAATCTCCAGAAACATGCACACCGCCTCCTCGTGCCGGTCCTGGCTTTATTCTGGCGCGCTCGGCCGTTCGTCGCAAGAGTGTCAGGAGGACGTCACCGTCCAGTACGCGGCGAAGCGTTGCCAACTTTGGTTCAACGGCTTCAGCGTGACCTCCTGGCCACTGGTGCGAAACGTCAGCGCCTGGCCCGGAACCGGTTTGATCCATGCGGACGGATCGGCGCCGGCCGCTTTCAGCGAAGGCACGTCGAGCACGGGCGCCTCCTGAATTTCCGGCCCCTGATGATGTTCGAGATCTTCTGCAAGCCCGGTTTTGGGGAATTGCCCGGCAAGGACCAGCGGCCCGTAGAGGAACGCCTGCTGCGTGTGGTCGTCGGCCAGCGGTTCTGCCGCCAGCTGCATGGGCATCGTGAGTTCCACGCGATCTCCGGCTCTCCACATGCGCGTAAAAGCCAAATAGCTTCCGGGAGTTCCGGCAGCCTCCAAGCGCCTGCCATTGATCGTCACGAAGTTTTCGGCAGTCGTCCACGCGGGGATGCGGAGGCGCAGCGTCCACGCTTTGGCGGGCGTCTTCTCAACGGTGAGTTCGGTGCGTGCGCTTTCCGGAAAGTTGGTGGCCTGTTTCAGCCGCACGCCGCGCTCTTTCCAGTTCACTGTGGAGGCAAAGTAGAGGTTGACGAAGAGTGACTCGTCGTCGTGGGCGTAGATGGTGTCATTCAGCTTCGCGAATTCTTCGACGGCCGTGCCAGTGCAGCACCAGAAGGTCTGATCTTCGGTGCAGGTCGTCTTCCAGGCTCCGGGCGCCATCGAAAGGAAATAAGTTGTATGCCCCGTTTCCGGCTCGATGGCGCCAAGCCGGTGGTTGAGCAAGTTGCGCTCGTAGTAGTCGATCAGGTGGCTGTCGCCGTTCCAGCCGTAGAGATGGCGCGCGAGCTTCATCATGTTGTAGGAGCAGCAGCACTCCTGGTGATGCGAGCTGACGTGCATTTCAATGGCAAGGTGGTTGGGGCTGGTGAGCCAGTGCTCGTTGTTGCTCGAACCGCCGGTTGCGTAGGTGCGCGACTCCGATACGGTCTCGAAAAAGAAGCGCGCCACATCGGCGAAGCGATAATCGGAAGACAATTCGTAGCGCCGCGCCGCGCCGATCACCTGGGGAACGTGCGTATTCATGTGCTGGCCCTTCAGCTCGTCGCGTCGCATGGCCAGGGGCGTGAAAAAAATCTTCTTGGTGAAGCGGTCGCCTGTTCGCGCCCAGCGGTCGTCACCGGTCACAGCGGCGAGGTTGTAAAGAACCTCGTTCATCCCGCCGTATTCGGTGTTCAAAATGTCCTGCATATGGGCTTCGGTTTTCGCCGCTGTCCACGCATCGACCCAGCCCGCGACTTTGACGAGAACTTCGAGGGCCTGATCGTTATCGGCCTGCGTTTTCATATCGAGCAGGCCAGCCATGATTTTGTGCAAGGTGTAATAAGGCGCCCAGACATTCACGCGACGGTCGAGGCGATCGAAGAGTTCGGTCGGGAAGGCGCTGACGTAGCCATTGTCATTGAGCTTTGCCTGGCACTCGGCGATTCCTGCCACCAACTCGTCGGCCTTGGCTTTGATCGCGGTGTCGCCCGTGGCGGCATAGAGAAGCGCGCACGCCGAGAGATAATGCCCGACAAAATGGCCGCGCAGCTCGCCTTTTGGTTCCTCCCATCCGCCCAGAGGCATCGCGGAGGAGGGAAGTCCGGCGTTGACGCGAAAGTTGTGGAGCAAGCGGTCATTGGGGAGGCGCATCATGTAGGCGCGATTCCAGTCACGCGCCTCAAGGAGCGGCCCGGCTTCGAGCGTGACATCGCGCAGAGCGAAGAGTTGGAGCCCAGGCCTGATTTCGCTGCGAGCAAAGACAAGCGGCTCGGCGAAAGGCTCGGTCTCGACGACCGGAGGATGGCGATTGTACTGAGCTTCAGTTTTTGGGGCTTTCTGCGCGGGTGGGTTTGCGGACTGTGCGGGCGCAGCCTGGCCGTGCGCGATCCCAAGCAGACTGTTTCCCGCGGCCAGCCCCACAGGGGCAATGGCAAGGCTCTTCGCAAACTCTCTCCGGTTCAGCTTTCTCATAGGTATCCTCTGCGGCGTTTCGGTAAACGCTTACCAGTTTATCCGCAAGACGTGGCTTGGGGCGAGGGTCACATCAGATCGCGCCAGTTGGGCCCGAACGAGACGTCGGCGACGAGGGGGACTTTGAGTTTCACTACGCCCTCCATCTCCGCGCGTACCAGGGTAGCGACTTCATCGGTCTCCGCCAGAGGCACCTCGAAGAGCAGCTCGTCGTGCACCTGCAGCACCATGCGCGTCTTCAGCTTCCGCTCCGCGAGTTTGCGGTCGAGCGAGATCATGGCCAGTTTGATCAGGTCCGCGCCGGTACCTTGCAGCGGCGTATTGATGGCCGTGCGCTCGGCAAATCCGCGCTGGTTGGGGTTGCGGCTCTCGATATCGGGAATCGGCCGCATGCGCCCGAACATGGTGCGCACACTGCCCTCGCGGCGCGTCTGCTCAAGGGTTCGATCGATAAAAGTTCTGACGCCCTGATAGCGCGCAAAATAGCGATCGATGTAGTCTTTCGCCTCGGCTTGCGGAATGCCCAACTGGGTGGCCAGCCCGAAGGCGGAAATTCCATAGACGATGCCGAAGTTCACTGCCTTGGCGCGATTGCGCGTCTCCTTGTCCATGGTTTCGACCGCAATGCCGAAGACCTCGCTGGCGGTGAGGGCATGAATATCGATGTTTTCCGCGTAGGCGCGCATCAACAGCGGATCGCCGCTGAAATGCGCCAGTAGCCGCAACTCGATCTGCGAGTAGTCGGCGGAGAGCAGTTGCGTTCCCGGGGCGGCGGTGAAAGCAGCGCGAATTTCGCGGCCCAGTTCAGTGCGAGTGGGAATGTTCTGCAGGTTGGGATTGACCGAGGAGAGCCGGCCCGTGGCCGTGGCCGCGGCTTGAAACGTGGTGTGCACGCGCGAGTCGCTGTCGGCGAGAAGCGGCAGCGCGTCGACGTAATTTGATTTCAGCTTGGACAGATGCCTGTACTCGAGCACCAGCCGCGGCACGTCATGCTTTTCCGCTAAAAACTCCAGCACGTCCTGCGCCGTTGAAACGGATTTGTTCTTACCGCGGCTGGGCGGGGCGGGCAAGCCAAGATCGGTGAACAATACCGCGCCAAGCTGTTTCGGAGAATTGATGTTGAAGCGTTTTCCCGCGAGCTCGAAGATGCGGTCGCCGAGGCGGTTGATTTCACCACCAAACTTCTCCGAAAGTCCGCTCAATGCAATTGTGTTGATGTGGACGCCAGCCAGCTCCATGCGGTAGAGCACAGGCGAGAGCGGCAAATCGATGTCGGCGTAAACGCGCAGCACGCCGGCCTTTTCAGCCTCTTCGCGCAGCGCGGGGACGAGCGCATGAACCGCCGCGGCTGATGCGGGCAGCGAGTCAGGAGGTGGCTGACTGCTGCGCGCGGCCACGTCGGCCAGCGATTGTGTGGAGTGCGTAGGGTTGAGCGCGTAGGAGAGCAGCATCGAGTCGTCGACTGGGCCACGCAATGCGACGCCCATCTCGCCCAGCACGTGCAGGGCCAGCTTCCAGTCGTGTACGCGCTTGGACACGGAAGCGTCTTCGAGCAGAGCGCGCAGTTCCGGCGTGAGGGGCATGCGCAAGCCGCGCGCAGGATCGGCGCAGACTCCTACGCTGAAGTGGGTCTCCTTTTCCGCGGCTTCTGCGATATCGAGGAGCGACGGAGCAGCCAGCTCTTCTTCGTCGGCATCCTCGGACGCGGGCTCTACGGCGTCGAGGGCGAAGGCGAAGCCATGCTCGCGTGCGTCAGCGAAGAAGGCGGCGGTTTGCTCGGACGTCGGCTCGTCGATCACCTCAACCGAAATCCCGCCTTCCGCAGGAGCCAGGTCGCGGAGCATGGAAGTGAATTCAAGCTCGGTGAAGAGCGTGCGTGCGGCTTCGAGATCCGGCTCCTGCGTTTCCATCGCGTGCAGGTCGAGCGCGAGCGGCACATGGCAATCGATAGTTACGAGCTCTTTTGAAAGCAGAACGGCATCGCGGTTCTGCTCGAGCGACTCGCGGTAGGCCTTGCGCTTGACCTCCGCCGCGCGGTCGAGCACTGCCTCCACGCTGCCGAATTCCTTGATCAGCTCCACGCTGCCCTTGTCGCCGATACCGGGCGCGCCCGGGATGTTGTCGACTGAGTCGCCGCGCAGCGCCATCACATCGACGACTTTGTCAGGCGGCACGCCCAGCACCTCTTCCACCTTGGCAGGATCGAGAATCAGATTGTCCTTTTGCGGATTGAGGACTTTTACCTGCGGCGTCACCAGCTGCATCATGTCCTTGTCGCCGGAGACGATGAAGACCTCGTGCTCCTCTTCGGCGGCTTCGCGCGCCAGGGTGCCGATCACGTCGTCGGCCTCAAAGCCCTCGGCTTCGAGGATGGGAATGCGCAGCGCCTCGAGAGCGCGGCGAATGTAGGGAATCTGGCGGCGCAGATCCTCGGGCATCGCTTCGCGTTTGGCCTTGTAGCCGTCGTAGCTCACTTCGTCGAAGCTCTGCGACTTCGCGTTCCACTTGCGCAGCGGGCCCATCGTTCGCGCGCGCTCGTCACGAAATACTTCGCCGCTCACGTCGAAGACCGCGGCAAAGTATTTGGGCTCAAAATCCTGGCGCAGTTTCTTAATCATATTGACGAAGACATAAGTAGCCGCTGTGGGCAGCCCGGAGCGCGTGGACATGGGCCGTGAACGCTGCATCGCGTGGTAGGCGCGGAAGATAAACGACATGGCGTCGAGCAGGAAGACGGGCGGCTTGGAGGGGTCACTCACGCTTGTGAGGATAGCAGGACGCGCAGGGATCAGGTGTCAGGTTTCAGGTTTCAAAAAACCAGAGCTACGAGCTGCCGGCTTCCGACACCCGACACCCGAAACGTGACCATTGTCAACTGATAAACATGCAGTCGCCGTAGCTGAAGAAGCGGTACTTCTGTTCGACGGCGTGATGGTAGGCGGCGAGCACTCGCTCGCGGCTGGCGAAGGCGCTGACCAGCATGAGCAGGCTCGATTGCGGCAGGTGGAAGTTGGTAAGCAGTGCGCCGACGAGACGAAATTCGAAGCCGGGCGAGATAAAGATCTCGGTTGTGCCGGAGTGGGGCTGAATGGGTTTGCCGCCGGCAGCGAGCGCCGCAGCCTCAATTGTGCGCACTGTCGTGGTGCCAACGGCCACGATGCGCCGAGCGCCGGCACTGCGTGCGGCAGAGTTAATTGAGCTCGCCGCCTCGGGCGAAATTGTGTAGCGCTCGCTGTGCAGGCGCACTTCGTCCACGCGTTCCACGTGCAACGGCGCAAAGGTGCCGAGGCCTACGTGGAGAGTGACACGGGCAATCTCAACGCCGTCCGCTTCGAGCGAGGCGAGCATCTGTGGCGTAAAGTGCATTCCGGCGGTAGGCGCGGCGACCGATCCGCGCTCGTGCGCGAAGACCGTCTGGTAGCGATCGCGATCCGTTACGGCGTCTTCGCGATGAATGTACGGAGGCAGCGGGATGTGGCCGATGCGGTCGAGCACGGCATAGAAGTCGTCCACCGGAGCGAATTGGAGCAGGCGCTCGCCAAACTCGCCGCGCTCCAGCACTTCCGCTTCGAGCACGATTTCGCCTGTGGGCGCGGAGAATACCAGGCGCTCGCCGATGGCGACCTTGCGGCCGGGCCGCACCAGCGCGCGCCACTGGTTTTCACTGGCGGGTTCGGTGAGCATGACTTCAATGCGGCCCGTCGGTTTCTCACGCTCGCGTCGCAACGTTCTGCGCGCATAGAGGCGCGCGGGAATCACTCGGCTGTCGTTGAGGACGAGCAAGTCGCCTCGGCGCAAATGCTTTCCAAGGTTGGTGAAGAGGTCATCTTCGAAGGCACCAGTGGCGCGATCCAGCACCAGCGTGCGGCTCGTGCCGCGCTCCGCGGGCGGTTGTTGTGCGATCAGTTCCTCGGGAAGCGCGTAATCGAAATCGGCCACGCAGAGATCGGTCATAGATTGATCCCCGAGGTGAAGATCGATGTGAGGGCCAGGAGGCCCTTACTACAGCCGGTCGGGAGACCGGCGCTACGAGGGATTGCGCGCTTCATTCGGCGACCTTCCCGAAGTGGGCGAGCGCGCTCTTTCGCGCACGCTCGATGGCGGCATTCAGCTCCTCGCGTTTCTGCTCGAACTGGCTCTCGGCAAGGTCGGCCGGAACAGCAGTCCAGCGCGCCCAGCTGACCACGATGCGCGTAAACGGCATGGGCACCAGGAAGCGATCCCAGGAACTCACCGTCCAGGCGCGATCGGGCTCCAAATGGAATGCGCCGATGCGCGCGCCGGTGATGTGCGCGAGTTTGATGGGCCCCATCTTGGTGCGATAGATGGGACCGCGCGGGCCGTCGGCGGTAAAGATGGCGGGATGTCCGCTCTCGATCACCTGCTTGAGGCCGAGCAGACCTTCGCGCGCGCCACGGGAACTGGAACC
>JBEKEP010000096.1:0-21287 GCA_050013775.1 Occallatibacter sp.
CGATGGTCGACGATCTCTACTGAGAGGCTCACACTGGCGCGCCCGCCCGAATCGTTGCGGACCTCGGAGTCTACGGTGATGTCGGCCGTCTTTTTCGGGATGTCGAAGTTGGCGGCATGCACGTAAATACCACTGCTCTCGAGGCCGTAATAAAGCGGCAGCGTCTGGTGGATTTTGCCGACGACGTGCAGCCAGACATGACGATTGATGCCGCCATGATCGGGATTGAAGTCGTTCGCGTTCCATTCAAACGGAGTTCCTGTAGCGCGTTCCTTATAGTCCGTGCGGTTGTCGACCTTCACCGCCAGCACGTTCTCCTGAGATCCAAACCGCACCGCTTCGCTGATGTCGATGCCGTAGGCGGTGATTCCGTTCTCATACAATCCGACCGCTTTCCCATTGAGGAAAATGTCGCCGGCTTGGCGCATGCCTTCGAATTCGAGAAAGATTTTGCGGCCTGAGAAGCCGGCGGGAAGTTTGAAGTGCTTGCGATACCAGGAGAGCCCTTTGTAGGTTCCCATGTCGCCGCCGCTGTGAGAGATGATCTTCCTGAAAGAGTCGACGTCGTTGAAGCTGTGTGGCGTGCTGATGATCGTCCATTGAGAGTCGTCGAAGTCGGGAACTTCGGCCCCAGCGACGCCCTCACGGATAAATTTCCAGTTCAAATTGAAGTTGATCCGGGCGCGCAGCGATAGGGGCGGTATGTAGCGCGCGGTGGGCGTTGCTGCGAAAACAGAGCGCCCTGGGCCAGCAAGGATGGGCAATGCAGATGCTGCAGCAGTCGTCGAAAGAAACTTTCGGCGTGAGATGGGAAGTGTCGGCATGGGTTCTCCTCTTCGTTTCTTCTTGCAATCAATCGTCAGGGGATACTTTCTGCACGGCTCATATTACTCAAATTGAATCAATCGAGCAATTGTGTGTCGAATGGAATGCGAGTTCGTAGTCGTTGTTTAAATAGCTCACTGTCAAACGCATACTGTGGTAATCTGCTCTACGAATCCGGCCGATTTTATGTCATTTAGAGGCAGCCGGATTACTTTTCTTTGCGGAACCCGTTATCCCGATCAACTGAGATCAGCGCAGGTCGAACATGTCGACAGTCACGTTGAAGGTCATTGCGAAGGCGTTGGGTGTCTCGGTCATGACCGTGTCAAAGGTCATGCGAGAACAAGCCGGCGTGGCGGCAAAAACGCGCAAGCGCGTGCTGGCGAAGGCGACGGAGTTGGGCTACCGGCCAAATCTAACGGCGCGCAGCCTTGTGACGGGACAAAGTTCCCAAGTTGGAATCATTGTTCCCACGCTTCTTCATCCATTCTTCGCGGAGGTCCTGGATGGGCTTGCCTCGACCTTGCAGCAGGGCGGATACGCCGTCATGATCTCCTCGTCCCTGGAGAATCCGGCCATCGAGGAGGCAGCGATAGAGCAGCTTCTTGCGCATCGACTCGATGGTTTGATTATTGCTTCCTGCAGTTCATCGCCCGAGAAATTCAAACAACTCGCGGAGCAGAAAATTCCATTTGTTCTCATCGATCGTTACTTTCCCGGCTTCAAAACCAACTTTGTCGGTGTCGACGATGTCGCCGTGGGGCGTATTGCCACGGAACATCTCATTGAAATGGGATGCAAGCGGGTCGCTCATATTCGCGGCCTGGAGTTCACGACCGGAATAGGAAGATTTGAAGGCTACAAACTTGCGCTCAAGCGGCATGGAATGAGGTTCGAGCCTGGCTTGGCAAGTCCCTACATTACATCGGATGGAAAAGACTGGCAGCAAAGCTATGACGCGATGCGCGGTTTACTGCAGGGAGAGCGTCCTGACGGTGTCTTTTGCTATAACGATCCGATTGCTCTTGCCGCGATCGAGGTGGTGCTGGATGAGGGCTTGCGCATTCCCGAAGATATTGCATTTGTGGGATGCGACAACCTCCATTTCGATTCGACACTTAAAGCGCCGCTATCGAGCATTGACCACCATAGCGATCAGGTTGGAGTTCGTGCCGCAAAGATGTTGTTGAGCCTGCTCAAGAACAAGACACCTCGTTCACCACGGCACGTTGCGCTGAAACCCTCGCTCGTGGTGCGGCAATCTTCGCTACGCAATGGGCGAGGTCTGGCGCCAGCCTAAGCACACCGCCTTGCTGATCGTCCTGCAACCTGCAATCTGACGATTTCACGACCTTGAGTCTAAATATCGACTTATATTGCTGAAAATAAACATCTTGTACGAAAATGTGTGTATCGTTAAATATTTTTGTTTAACGTTACATTTTTCTCTTGACAATCGTAGAAACGCAAAGCGACAATCCGATTCGAAAGAAATTCAACAGGGAAACAAGTTCCTGTTGTTACCCAAATCCCTGTTCTTCCCTTTAGTTTGCCGTTTCACAGCTTCAACCCTGGAGGTCAAAGATGCTGCAGTTGATTTCACGTCCCAGTCGACACGCGTCCGCAGGATTCCTCGTCACAGTCCTGATGGTTCTTCTCGCCATCGCGGTACCTTGTGCGTTGCAGGCCCAGACCGCCGGTGAAGGCTCTGTTGCCGGCACGGTGACGGACAGCACGGGCGCGGTCGTTGCTAACGCCCATGTAAGGGCCACCAACGCCGCAACCAATATCTCGACCGAAACCACGACGGGTTCGGCCGGCCTCTACACCATCTCCCCATTGCCCGTGGGAACTTACTCAGTGACGATCATGGCCAAGGGGTACAAGACCATGACGCAGGAAAATCTCCACGTCGATGCTTTGAGCGAATTGGCCTTTAACCCGGTACTGACAATCGGCGCGGCGACAGAGACCGTGACCGTAACCACCGCCCCGCCGGTACTGGATACGGAAAACGCCAATCTGGGCGTGGTCATCGAGAATAGCGATTACTCCGAACTGCCGATTCTCATGTCCACCACGCAGCAGCGCGACCCCACGGCATTTGCGACGCTTGTTCCCGGCGCCCAAGCTGGCTCTCGCACGCCGCTCATCGCCGGCCTATCGAACTACCAGGGCTATCTCTATCTGGACGGCGTGCCGTCGGAAACCATCAATCAGCAGGGTGACAACCGCACCGTTGCCTTAAACGTTAGCCTTGAGGCCGTCGATCAGTTTCAGGTCCTCACCGGCGTGCCTCCGGTGGAGTACATGGGTGCCGGCGCGTCCAATTACACCATGAAGTCCGGCGGCCAGCAGTACCACGGTCAGGTCTCCGATTTCATACGCAACACGGTTTTGGATGCGTGGCAGTTCTCGCAGAAGGAAGCAACCGTAAAGAACGCATCTGGGCAAACCGTAGCAGCTCCGAAAAACATCGAGCATGCCAACGAATTGTCAGCGTCCGCGGGTGGACGCGTGCCACATACGGGACGCAAGCTGTTCTTCTTCGCCGCCTATGACAAATACCATTCCCGCTTGAACGATACGCCGGGCCAACTCACGATTCCTACCGCCGCAGAGGAGGGGGGATCCGGTAGCGGCGCTGATTTTTCCGCGCTGGCCGACACCAGCAACGATCCATTTATCTTCGATCCGGCAACCAACAGTTGCGTCGGCAGCACCTGCACGCGGACGGCGTTTTCGTATAACGGCAAGAACAACGTGATTCCTCCTGGCAGAATATCGGCGATCACGCAGAAGATGGAGTCATTCCTTCCCAACTATCCAGGCTCGCCCAACGCGAACCTGTCGGGCAACGTGAATACGGCAGTGCTCAACAACAACTATCTGGGCACACAGGTCAATGGGCGCGACAGCCATCTTTACGACTGGCGCGTGGACTACGACTTTAGCCCGAAGGACCGCATATCATCTGTCGGTGCGATGGGGCAGTTCGTGTATCTCAATAACTTCGGCTCCCCGTATCTGCCTCTCCCGTATGCGGTCGGCGATTACGCTACCATCGTACCGAAGCAATACAACATCGAAGAAGTGCACACGTTCAACGACCACCTGACTAATCAATTCAAGATTGGTTACACGCGGTTCTTCATGCCGATTACCAACCCCACCCAGGGCGTCTCGCAGTACGAAATCGGTACGATGGGGGTTACGAACCTGCCACAGGGGCAAGCGGGACAGGAGTTCCCGGGCGTTTCGTTCTCAACTTCGGGCGCGACGACTGTAAACCCCACCACGTGGACCACTAATAGCAACTCGGCTTCGACGCAGCTCACAATTCCCAACAACTATGCATTGGTCGACAATTTGCTGTGGCTCAAAGGCAAGCATCAGTTCACATTTGGCATGCAATATCAGTTTGAGGGGCTGAATAACGCAAACCCGGCTACGTATACCGGTGTGCTTTCTCTTCCCTTCGACCAATACGCGACAGCCAATTACGCGGCGGGTTCCACCACGATCGATCAAAAGTCGACAGGTTACGGATACGCGAGCTTTTTGTTAGGCGCCGTGGGCGCAACCGGCAGCGGAGCTACCGGAGTATCGCTCCCCCTGCAGAATGTGGCTACCATCTACAGCCGCATCAAGGCCATCGCGCCTTATTTCGAAGACACCTTCAGAATGACGCAGAAGTTGACTGTGACCTATGGGCTGCGTTGGGACTACCTGCCGCCACTTCACGAGAAGTTCAACCACTTCACCTTCTTGAACCCGACCGCTATCAACTCCGCTACTGGGACACCTGGCGCGCTGGAGTTCGCCGGAAGCTACGGTGGCCCCACCGTCAGCTGCGGCTGCAATACGCCGTTGCAGACCTACTGGAAGAACTGGGGTCCGCGACTGGGTCTTGACTATGCCGTTGACGACAGGACCGTGATCCGGGTCGCAGCGGGCATCGTCTACTCACAAGGTGGAGGCACCGGCGGCGGCCGCACCTCCGGCGGTCCCGGCGCCTCCAACGGCGCAGGGCAGGCTCTCGGCTTCAACACCACTGCACAAGCGGCGGGTGACACTCTTTCCGGCGTCGGCGCCGGTCCGTCGTTCTACCTCAACAGTTCCAATACATCGTTGTTCGGGCCGGCCTTTTCTTATCCTGCCGCCCCAACGCCGGGCGCGGCGAGCACCATCCTGAATGCCGGCAACTATCTCAATAGCAGCAATCAGGTCGTGACCGCTGGGCAAATGGGATACGATGACCCCTATTTCGGCGGGCGGGCACCCTCCTACAACTTCTGGAATCTGGGCATTGAGCGGACAATTACAAAAGACATTACACTGGCCATCAACTATGAAGGGGACGAGGCCCATCACACCTGGGACAGTGGTGCGCAAAATGCGCGCGGATACTGGAACAACGAACCGAATCCTCTTTACCGTGCGGTCCTTGGCCCAGTAAACGGGACCGGCGCCTCGGGCGGCGTGTCCTCGCTTTTGGTTGCGCCCGCGACTACGGCGAACGTGGCCATCTTGAATCAGTATTTTCCCAACATTACGGCCCCCGCTTACTTTGTAAACGCGGCGAACGCGGCTCCCTCCAATTCCAATCTCACTATCCAGCAGTTGCTCACGGCATTTCCGCAGTACAGCGGGCTGCAGGATGGATGGGGTGGCGCTTTTGTCGAGAACTACAGCTATGAGGCCCTTCAGGCCACTGTAAGCCAGCGCATGGCCCACGGCCTCTCCTTCAACTTCAACTTCACCTTCTCCAAGAACCTGGGAGACGACGGTAACTTCCGCAGCGGTTGGGCCATCCCGGCGTCAGCTGTCGATGGTCACTGGCAATCCTACAAACAGGACAGGATCGATCGCTCCTGGACGACGACTTCAGCGCCGTACATTCTGAATACTTACGCCGTTTACCAGCTTCCATTTGGCAAAGGGAAGATCGGTAGTAACAACTGGCTGGTAACGCAACTTGCCGGCGGATGGACACTTTCCGGAGTTTACCAATACAGCTCCGGTGGACCCTTTGGCGTCACGTGGAGCTCGGGTGGCCAATGCGCGAATGGGTACACGACACTCAATGCGTACACGTGCATGCCTTCTCTCAACCCCAGCTATGCGGGAAATATCCGCATCAACGGCAAGTTCGGCAGCGGGCCGGGCGGCTATACCTTCGCCAATGCCAGCAACATCAAGTACCTCGACATCAACGCATTCTCACAGCCGACGAACGTTTCTACGGCCATCAGCGGAGGAAAGTTCGTCACCAATCAATATCTGATTGGTAATGCCCCGCGCACTGCCGCGTATCATCTTCGCAATCCCGGCAACCAATCGGATAACCTATCGATCCGACGCAGCTTTCCCCTTTGGCACGAAAAAATGGCGCTTGTCGTCCAGGCTGATTGTTCGAACTTCTTGAACAAGATGATCTGGGGCGGTCCTAATGGAGGCTGGGGCTTGGGATCTACGACGTTTGGCGAGGTATCGGCTCCTGGCACAGCGCCGCGCGACTGGCAAATGTCTGGACACTTTACGTTCTGATTGCATGGCTCGGGTCAACCCGAGGGGGCGTCGTCTTTTCCGGCGGCGCCCTTACGTTCCAAGCATCTCTGATTCATCTATCAGCGGGTCGTCGTGAGAAGGAAGCGAAGATATTTCGATCCACTCATCCGATGAATGCCGGTCAGATGGCGCTGAGTCTGATGAATTCCGTTCAACCCTTGAATCCAAATCTTGCTCCCTCGGGAAAGGAGTTAGCTGACAATGGATAAGGTTGGAGATGCATTGGAAGTAACGCGAACGGATGGCACGCAAGAAGTCGTCATCATTCATCCGGATCTAAAGCCGGACGCCAGCGGAGTTGGTCGACTCGTATTCTCGCCACGTCACGCGCGTTATCTGGCCAATCTGCTCGTTGAACACGCGGCCGCTGCTGAAGCTGAGGCAATCATGTCCGAAGCGGCAAAGGCGGGCAATCCGACTCTCGCATTTGCACCCGCTGGAAAAATCTCGCGCCGCAACAAACCACGCACTTAGGATAGATTGAGGTTAAATATGAGGAAGGCGATCATGTCCGTTACCCGGCGAATGATGCTTGTCGGTTCCGCCTCGCTTCTTGGGCACGAAATTATCAGCCGTCAAAGCCTGGCGCAAGCGGTTGTAACTACCGCATCAACGCCAAGCGATACGCCAGTCGCACCGCCCTCCACGTCTGCGGCAAAGACCCTCTACAACCAAATCGGCGCCAGCAGTTGGACCGAACTCGACCACCGTCTTCGCGCCGTGAACTCTGACATCCAGGCGCACGGCCTGCGCCATATCCCCGGCGTCGAAGGCACATTTCTTACCGGATACCCCTATAACGAGTTCTACGACTGGGATCTCTACTTCGAGAATCTTTACCTATCGTATTACGGAGTCTGGCCCTATTGCTTCACCAACCTCAAAGAGTTCCTCAACCGCGAGCAGCCGGATGGCTACGTCAATCGCAGCCTGATCGCACAGCGCGATCGGCAGCAGTTCAAGCCATTCCTCGCCCAACTGGCGGTGTTGGGTTGCAAGCAAAATCACGACGACTACGAGTGGCTCCGCGGCAACTACTATGACCGCTTGGTGAAGTACATCGACAAGTGGTTTTCCTATGACTCGGACCACAATGGTCTGCCCGTCTGGAACTCCGCGGACGCCGCGGGAACCGATAATCAATGGTCGCGTGCCGGCGCGCTCAGCTCCTTTGAAATAGAGGGCGTGGATTTGGCCTCGTACCTTGTCCGTGAGTTGCGCGCCATGTCGGTTATCGCTACGCACCTGAAACTCGATGCAGACAGCAAGGAATTCGATCGCCATGCAGACCAGTTGGGTGCGATCATGAATTTTGCTTTCTGGGATCAGAAGCAGGGCATGTACTTCGACCGTAATGAGAAAACCGGCAGTCGCGTCTACGTGAAGTCAGCCACAAACTTCATGCCGCTTTTTGCAGGCGTAGCCACGCCGGAACGCGCTAAGCGCACCATTCACGAACATCTGCTCAATCCCGATGAGTTCTGGCTCGCTTATCCAGTCGCCAGTTACGCCAAAACCGAACCAGACTACTATCAAGGATCACACCACGAGTGCAATTGGCGCGGTTCCACCTGGGCGCCCACCAATTACATGATCTTTCAGGGGCTGCGCGCTTATGGATACGAGGCCGAGGCGCGCGAGCTCGCCACTCGTCTCTTCAGCATGGCCTTGCTGAAGAACCCGGTGCTCCGCGAATACTACAACGCCGAAACCGGTGACGGCCTTGGCCAGACGCACTTCTGGGGATTTACTGCTTTGTACTACGGCATGCTCCTCGAATCCATCCTCGGATACGATGCATCAACCCTCCAAAAACCCGTCGAGCCCATTGTGACTCGTGAACTTGGAATTCAATTCCAGTCGTGACCCTGAACTCCACACTGAGCGGCGATACCCGGGGCGAGGAGAGGCGCCTTGAAAATCGTTGGCATAGGTTGCGAAAGCGCTTGGAGGGAAATGTGCCACAGATGGCTGCGCTGAGAGGTGGGAAGCTGGACTGCGAATTTGACGATCCGATCGGCATGCTGAAGAACGTTCACCGCCAGATCAAGCGATTGCTCCATGTTCTCTGGGTGATCGCGGACCGTGCTGCGGGCAGAGAACTAACAGGCGAGGAGAAAGCGGCAGTACGATCGGCAATGGACCGCCTTCGCGTGGACGTAACTCGGCACACTGCGGACGAGGAGCAATCCCTGTTTCCTCGCCTTCGCGCAGAGGCCATTACCGGAGACTCCGAGGATCTTATCGCGCTGGAGGATAACCGGTGCGAGGCGGATCCGCTGCACGCGATGGTTGAGACTCTCTACTCAATTTGGATATCAGCGGGAGCGTTGGGCCCGGAAAATCAGCTGAGGTTGCAGTTGTGCACTGAACAGCTGAAAAGCCTCTCCGAGCAGCACATGGAGATCGAGGAGCAAATCGTGTTTCCGCGAGCATTGCAATTGCTCAACGGCCGGACCATCGCAGCCATCGGGCAAGAATTTCGCGCCCGAAGGATCTAATCCGGACTGAAATGGCACCAGGACCATACGATAGTTGGTTCGGCCCTCAAGGATGCGGCCAACCGGCCCATGAGCGGCAAACGCGTCACCCACGGCGGAGGTACTTACAGCATCAATTACAACCTCTTTGCCCTGTCCGCTAAACTGCATCCTCAACTGGCGGTGATCGACGGCTACGAAGGCATGGGAGGTACCGGCCCGGTCAACGGAACACCGGTAGCGCATAGGGTTTGCATCGCCAGCCTGGATTGGCTGGACGCCGACCGCGTTGGTGCCGAGTTAATGGGCGTCGACTTTAGCAAGATCGGTTATCTGACGTTCTGTGCTCAGTCGGGTGACCGGGGTCAGTCGGATTTGAGTGAGATTGAGATCCTCGGTCCCTCGATCAAGGATTACGCGAGGACCTATCAACTGCCGAAGCAGTGGGAACAGATCACGAGCTGGCAAAAGCCGATGATGCCTGGATGACAGCCTTCTGCGTATCTGCTGAATGTGGCGTTACGGCTCGCCACGCTGATTCGCGCCAATCGCGAATCTCTGGCTTGTATCGTCACTGGGGCGGGGCAGTCTTGGGGGCAACTTTCGGACTTTGCACCAGTAAAACCATTTGTTATCTGTATGTTGTTGTTGGTGTCTGGTAGTCGCCTCGCCTACCGTTGAAAATAAAAGGGTTGCCAAGTTGGCAACCCGTTCTGTTTTTGAGACTGTGGGGGATTTTGGGGGGAACCCAAATGTCAAACCGGGGTAAAGGAGACTACTTCGGCCTCCTGCGCGGCAACTTGTTCACCGCATCGCGCTTCGACTGATTTCGCGTGTGCGAATAGCGCTCCAGCATCTTCGCAGACATCCAGCCGGCAATAGCTTTCAGGGTTGATTCCGAAACGCCGACTCCGCCAAGTTCAGAAATGAAAGTATGACGCAGATCGTGAAGGCGGCAGCTCACGCCTGCTGTTTTGCGGCACGTTGTCCAGGCGCTCTTCATGCTGCCTATGGGCTTGGTGAGGTCGAGTCCCCAGACCTTCGTTGCCACGTGCAGGCGGCCCTCGTCTCCATTAAACCCGTAGTGCTCCGACGGAAAGACATAGTGATCGGGTTGTGGGTCCGCTTTGTCACCAGGTTTCCGTAGGCAATGTCAATCGCGTTCGATTGTCCAGGTTCCGGCACATCGATCGCACACCGAACAAGTCCGTCGAAACCACGGGGGCGCCATGCCTGAGCGATGTCTGCTGATGGCCAGTCAGTCGTCACAACGCAGGGTGACTTGCAAACCCTTCTTTACGGGCGACAGTCTCGAGCTGGTCTTCCTGTCGACCGTCCGAGAAGCCGACTATACAGACAAGTGGACTCGCTTCGATGGTCAATGAGTGCCTCGGCGGTTATGCGCTCACCGAGAGCCGCCCAACAAAACCAGTGCGGCTACTGAACCGGGGCGCGTTTTCGAATCCTCTTCAGGGTTACGGCGCCTGTGCTTCCGGGAACAAACAAATGCCGCTCTCCTCGCAATCACATCAACACCGCCCCAAACCTGTGCGCGAGAGAAACGCGGGCTCGTTGTCTCAGCTCTGCTATCGTGGTTAGAATCAAGCGCCCCCGTTGCTATCTGGAATCTTCCTTCATCTCTAGGCTGTGAAAGGCAAACGCTGGCTCATGATCGAACCGCTTGCCATCATAGGCATTGGCTGCCGCTTTCCCGGCGGTGCGAACTCACCCCAGAAGTTCTGGGAGATGCTCTGCGCCGGTACGGATGCCATCTGCGAGATTCCAGCCGACCGCTGGAGCATTCCCGCTCACTATGACCCCGTCCCCGGACGCGAAGGCAAGTCCATCTCCCGCTGGGGCGGATTCGTCGACAATATTGACCGCTTCGATCCCGGCTTCTTCGGCATCTCTGACCGCGAGGCGAACGCCATTGACCCGCAGCAGCGCCTCCTGCTCGAAACCAGCTGGGAAGCATTTGAAGACAGTGGACTAACCCTCGAAACGCTCCGGGGTTCCTCCACGGGCGTCTTCATCGGGATTTCCACCTCCGACTACGGAGGACTGCAACATGAAGGGGGCGGCCGCACCGTCGCCGACGTCTACTCAGCTACCGGTTCTGCATTCAGCATCGCCGCCAACCGCATCTCCTATTGCTTCGATCTGCGTGGCCCCAGCGTAGCCGTCGACACTGCCTGTTCCTCCGCCCTGACGGCCTGTCACATCGCCTGCGAGAGCCTGTGGCGCGGCGACTGCGCCATGGCAATCGTCGGCGGTGTCAGCGCGCTCCTCAGCCAGGACACCTTCTTCGCTTTCAGCCGCATGTCCATGCTCTCGCCCGACGGGCGATGCAAGGCTTTCGACGCGAGTGCCAATGGATTTGTGCGGGCTGAAGGCGCAGGCGCTGTTCTGCTGAAACCGCTTTCCGCTGCGCAGGCCGCCGGCGACAGAATCTACGCCGTCATCCGCTCCACCGCCGCCAACCAGGATGGCCGTACTAACGGCATCACCGTTCCAAGCCGGCAAGCCCAGGAAGACCTGATCCGCCAGGCCTGTGTCAATGCTGGCTGCGCACCTTCGCAGATTGCATACGTCGAAGCTCACGGAACAGGAACCCCGATCGGTGACCCCATTGAAGCCGCCGCGATCGGTGCGGCGCTTTGCGACGAAAGAAAAAACCCCTGCCTCATTGGTTCCGTCAAGACCAACATCGGCCATCTTGAATCTGCCTCCGGCGTTGCCAGCATCATCAAAGTCGCCCTTATCCTCAAACACAAGACCATCCCTCCCAGTCTCCATTTCAAGAAGCCCAATCCCCGCATCGATTTCAAGAAGCTCAACCTTCGCGTTGTGAGCCGGCTCCAACCCTTTCCTCAGCACTCACGGACTTTGCTGGCCGGAATCAACTCCTTCGGCTTCGGAGGAGCCAACGCGCACGTTATTCTCCAAGCCGCGCCTCCACGCCCGAAAACGCCGCGCAACGCATCGCGAGGCCGCCAGCCCTTCATTCTGCCCATTTCCGCTCATACGCGCGAAGCTCTGCTTGCGGCGGCCGCAAATTACCTCGCCTTGCTCCAACCACCTGCCACCGACGCCCGGTCTCTTTGCGCCGCAGCCGCCACGCGCCGCTCCCATCTGCCTCATCGCCTCTGTCTTGTCGCGGCCAGCCGCAAGGAATTGCTGCAGCGCCTCGAAGAATCTCTCGCCGGAGAAACAACTTCGGCCCTGGTCACAGGCCAGACTGGCACTAACGCGAAACCCGTCTTCGTCTTCTCCGGCCAGGGCCCTCAATGGTGGGCCATGGGCCGCCAACTGTTGACGCGCAGCCAACCATTTCGCAACAAGATCGAAGAGTGCGACGCTCTGTTTCGCGAATTCGGAAAATGGTCTCTGGTGAAGGAGCTTTCTCGGGACCGAAGCTCTTCCAGGATGGACGAGACCGAAATCGCACAGCCCTCCATCTTCGCCCTGCAGGTTGCGCTGGTTGCTTTGTGGCGCTCGTATGAAGTGATTCCCTCCGCTGTTGTCGGCCACAGCGTGGGCGAAGTTGCGGCCGCGCATGTCGCCGGAGTGCTCACATTACGCGAAGCCGCGCGCATCATCTTTCATCGCGGCCGGGCCATGAGCCTCGCGCCCAATACCGGAAGAATGCTTGCGGCGAGCGTGCACGCAGCGCAGGCTCAGCAGATTGCCGCCGGCTATCCCGGACGAGTCGTCGTCGCTGGATACAACAGTCCCAACTCCGTCACCTTCTCTGGCGAACAGGCCCCTCTCGATCGCATCGCGCAATCGCTCGATGAGCGCGGCACTTTCAACCGCTTCATTCAGGTCAGTTACGCCTTCCACAGTCGCCAGATGAACCCGGCCAAAGCCGGTTTGCTTCGCTCCCTTGGGCGGGTTGAAACATCCCCCGCCCAACTCCCCCTCTGGTCCACGGTCACCGGAAAACTCACCAACGGCCTGGATATGACCGCCGAATATTGGTGGCGTAACGTCCGCAAGCCGGTACGTTTCAGCGCCGCCATTGCGGGGCTTATCGCCGAGGGCCATTCCTGCTTTATTGAACTCGGCGCTCATCCCGCGCTCACTGCCGCTATCTCTGAAACCCTCGCCGAAACCGCGGCCAACGGAACTGTCCTCTTCTCCATGCGCCGCAATGAGCCCGAGCTGACCACCATCTTCGAAAATCTCGCCGCTCTTCATCTGGCCGGCTCGCCCATTTTATGGAAGAGCATCTTTCCCGCCGCCGGCAACGACATCTCTCTGCCTCTTTTTCCCTGGCAGCGGGAGCGGCACTGGAACGAGCCCTTCACAACCCGCGCCGTTCGCCTGAATGCTCCAGCGCATCCGTTCCTCACAGTCAAACTCGATGCCCCCACGCCGGCATGGAATACATGGCTCGATCTGAATGCGAAACCATGGCTCAAAGACCACCGCATCGAGAACCATATAGTTTTTCCCGGCGCCGGTTACGTTGAAACGGCCCTCGCCATCGGCGCGCTCGTCTTTCCCTCCCGCCAGATCGAGATTGAGGACATCGAATTCCTGCGAGCACTCCATTTACCTGATGGCAAAGACCCCATCCAGTTCCAGTCCGAATACAACCCGCTGGACTCCTCCGTCACCTTTTCGACACACGAGAACTCGCCTGACGCCGATTGGAATCGCAACGCAAGCGCAAAGGTCAGGGCACGGGTTCAAACCGTTCCCCAATCACTGGACCTGAAGCGCATTCGAGCCGGTCTGCCCGAGCACCTCTCCACCGACAAGGTGTATGCCACTTCTGCAAGGCGCGGTCTCTTCTACGCACCCATGTTTCAAGCCATCGAATCCGTGTGGAGGAGAGACGGGGAATCTCTGGGGAAAGTCCGCTTGCCAGAGACGCTCGCTGCCTCCGCGAATCAGTTTCATTTCCATCCAAGCCTGCTCGACGGCTGCTTCCAGCTCGCCATGATCTCCGCACCGGCTTCGAGCGACAGCATGACCTTTGTCCCCGTGCGCATCGATCGCGTCGCCTATCTAGCCCCTCCAGGCCCGGTCGTCTTCTGCCACGCCAGGCTCGTTCATGCCAGTCTTCTTTCCCCCGTCTTGAACCTCAGGATCGCCGACCCATCGGGGCGCGTCCTGATGGAGATCGACGGCTATCACGCTCAGGCGGTCCGGGGCCACACCGCGCCTGCGCACGATGCGCCGGAAAACTGGCTGTATGAGACACGCTGGATCGAAAAGCCAATCCAACGGACCGCCTCCGACCAATCAATGCCCGGCAACGGGCCCGGAACCTGGTTGATCCTCGCCGACCGCTCCGGCGTGGCAACCAAACTGGCAGCCCTGCTCAAGCGCCGAGGCGCATCGCCTATCCTGCTCTTTCGGGATGATTTCGTTAATGAGCGCAGCGGTCAGGCTCCCGCGTCTCTCCCTTCTCGGTTGCAAGAACTTATGGCCGGGCCGAATCGAACAAGCCTTGCGGGAATTCTCCATCTCTGGAGTCTGGATATACCCAGTCTCAACATACCCAACCCTTCGCATCCCAACGCGGACTCGCTCCTCGATTCTCAAGCCGCTGGTACTCACAGCGCGCTGCATCTAATCCACGCCATGGAATCCTATGCGGCCGCACCGCCGTTATGGCTGATCACGCGCGGCGCACAGAGCGCTCTTCCATTGGACGAGGTCTCCATTGGTCAATCGTCCCTGCTTGGTCTGGGACGCACCATCAACTCGGAATATCCCCGCATCTCCTGCCGTCTCATCGACCTCGATTCCGGGAAGCCGGAGATCGCTGCGCGGAACCTGTTCCGGGAGTTCGAAGCGAACGATGGCGAGACCGAAGTCGCATGGCGTGATGCTGCTCGCTTCGCCAGCCGCATAACGCCCACACGGCTCGAACTGCATCCTCCAAAAGGGCCGCCATCGGCGAACTCCGGCTATCGCCTTAACCTGCCACTCTCCGGAGTCATGGATGACCTGGCCCTCAATGAGATCTCCCGCCGCAAGCCCGACCCCGGCGAGGTCGAAATCGAAATCCATGCGGCCGGCCTCAACTTCCGCGACGTCATGAAGCTGCTCGGCATCTATCCGATCGAATCCGATCGCGACATCTTCATTGGCGACGAGTGTTCCGGCCGCATTGTTTCCGTCGGCAAGAAAGTCCGTAACTTCAGGATTGGCGACCAAGTGATCGCCTGTGGGGCCGGCTGCTTTGCCTCGCACCTCACCATCCCCGCCGCCTTTGTTCTGCCCAAGCCATCGGGGCTCACGCATGAGCAGGCTGCCACCATCCCTGTCGCCTTCATGACTGCGTGGTATGCCCTGCACAATCTCGCCAAAATCCAGCGCGGCGAAAAAATCCTCATTCATGCTGCAACCGGCGGAGTGGGACTTGCCGCCATCCAGATTGCCCAACTGGCCGGAGCGGAGATCTTCGCGACCGCCGGCAACGAGGAGAAGCGCGCCTTTCTGCGCAGCCTCGGCATCCGTCATGTGATGGACTCGCGCACAAACGCCTTTGCGGAGCAGATTCGCCGTCTGACTAAAGTTGACATCGTGCTCAACTCGCTTGCCGGCGAAGCCATCGGCAAGGGCCTGTCCCTGCTTGCCCCCGGCGGACGCTTCCTGGAGATTGGCAAACGCGACATCTATGCCAACACGCCCATTGGCCTTCGTCCGCTGCGCAACAACATTTCCATGTTCGTCATCGATATGGGTCAGGTCATGGCCGGCCATCCGGAATCCGTGCAATCTCTTCTGCTCGCCGTACTCAAACTGTTTCGCAATGGCCGTCTTCATCCGCTGCCCCACCAGTCTCTGCCCATCTCCCGCGCTGCAGCCGCATTCCGACTTATGGCGCAGGCAAAGCACATCGGCAAAATCGTCCTTACCACTCGGGACGAACTGGCTGCGCCTCTGCGCATGCCGCCTGCCAAGCCAATCGCATTCTCAGCCAAAGCATCCTACCTCATCACCGGCGGCCTCGGCGGCTTCGGCCTCGCCATTGCAAAGTGGCTCGTCGCCAGCGGGGCAAGACACGTCGTCCTGTGTGGAATCAGCGGCGCCGCCTCCACCGAAGCAAAACGCGCCATCGCTCAGTTGCGCAGGCTCGGAGCAAGAGTTCTCATCGTCAAGGCCGATGTCTCCAGCCCCAGCGAAGTCGCGCGCATGTTGGCAACCATAAAGCTCAGAATGCCGTCCCTGCGTGGAGTCTTCCACGCCGCCATGGTTCTAGACGATGGCCTATTGACCCACCTTACGGAAGAGCGTTTCGCCCGAGTCTTTGCCCCCAAGGCCATGGGCGCGTGGAACTTTCACGCCGCACTGGCCAAGGTCCAACTCGACCACTTCGTTCTGTTTTCCTCCATCAGCGCGCTCATCGGATCGCCCGGTCAAGGCAACTACGCCGCGGCTAACAGTTTTCTCGATGCTCTAGCGCATCACCGCCGCGCCCTTGGCCTGCCCGCCCTCGCCGTCAACTGGGGAGCTCTCGGCCAGGTTGGCGTGGTCGCCCGCAATCCGGCTCTGGCGGTGAAAATGAAAGCCGGCGGCCTTTATCCGTTTTCACCGGACCAGGCGACCGAGATGCTCGGCAGGCTGCTCCAGCGCAACGTCACGCAGATCGGCTTCATGCACGTCGATTGGCAAAAGATAATTAGCAAGAAAGCCGGTGCGTCTTTGTCGCCCCGATTTTCCGATGTCGTTGTCTCCACGCTTCTCGACCCGTCCGCGGCGAGTGAAGATCATCGCTCTGTCCTGTTGTCCGCGTCTGCTGAAGAAAGACAGGCGCTCGTGCTGAACCTGGTTCGCGAGTGCGTTGCAAAAGTCCTGCGAACCGTGCCCGCCCGGCTCGATACTGCTCGCCCGCTGCGCGAGATGGGACTCGATTCCCTCATGGCATTTGAACTGCTCAACCGGCTGCAGACCAGGATCGGCGCGTCCCTGCCGAACAGCAAAATGTCCGCCAACTCCTCAGGATCGGCGCGTCCCTGCCGAACAGCAAAATGTCCGCCAACTCCTCTATTGAAAGCCTCGCCGTCGTGGTTCTCGATACATTCAAGGCTGCCCCTTCCGCGCTCATTGCCGGAAATTCGTCCGCCGTCGCCCACAGCCAAAGCGCAACTTCCAATCCCATCGCTCCCGATCAACAGATGATTCCCTATCGCGCTCACGGCAGCCTTCCTCCGGTCTTCTTCATTCATCCCGCCGGAGGAAGAACCAGCATCTATGACGATTTAGCTGCTCAGGTTTCCCGCCAATTGCCCGTCTACGCAATCCAGTCGAGATTGTTGTCGGGCGCCGCGGAGGAATGGAACTCAATCGGAGAGATGGCTCAAAACTACGCCGGCTTGATTGTGAAGCAGCAGCCTGAAGGCCCCATCCGCCTTGCTGGCTTCTCCGCCGGCGGCATCTTCGCTCTTGCCGCTGCACGTGAACTCGAACAGCGCGGACGGAAGGTCTCGCTCGTCTGCATGATCGAAACGCCTCTGGCCATGCTGGATCCAAACCGCAACCGCGTATCGATTCTCAAGAGCTTGATTACCGAGGTGTATGACCACCTGGTCGCCGGGCTGCCGCGCTCTCGCCGGCCGCAAGTGCACGATCTCTCCGCTCACATACTGCGTCTCGCGCAACGGCTTGTGCGCACAAAATCAGAATCTGCGCGCGTCCAGAATGTGCTCGACTGGCTGGCCCAGCGCGGCCTGCTTGCGAGCGGCGACGCAGATTCCGATACCCGCAGATTCTTCGCTGCCTTTGTTCGCCACTCTATCCTCATCGAGCAGGCAACAGTTCAGCCTGTACTGGCGGCCATCCATTTGTGCCGCGCAAAGGAAAGCGGGCTCAACGCTTCGCCTGTGGCGCCGCGGGCTTTGGCGCACATTACCCGCGGAGGCATTCAACAGGAAGTTCTCAAAGGCCGGCACTTTGAACTGATGCGACCGCCGCTCGTCAAAGCCCTGGCGCACAGCCTGGAAGCCACACTTGCCGGCTCGCTTGTTTAGAGTGCGCAAAAATGCCGTCCATGAGCGGGCGCGTCCACGCAGAGCCGGGCCTTTCCTCGAGAGCGTTGTCCTTCCGATCAGACCCGGGAGGAATTCTCAACGAGCGCCAACAGGCCTTAGCGCTCATCGACCCATTCAGATCAATCTGCGTCTTCGACAAGTTGCCGTATGACCGCCTACCAAGAGAAGTGACATCCTAAGCTGAGCACCGGTTCGAAACCATGTGGACAAGCAGCCGACTATTCGTGTCGTAGTCTCACGGGATGACCTGGTTCCTTCAGGAGAAGCAGTTGGTGTGGAGACCATAAAATGAGCGCACGCGATCAGATCTCCTTCCAAAGACACTATCGAAACGCGGCTCGAAACTGTGGGGGATTTTTGGGGGACCCAGAGGCAAAATGGGCGCAAAGCGGAGGAAACACTCTTCATGAAAATTGGCAGTATGTGATTGAATAAGAGTAAGTTATGGCAAAGTATGGCAATGTGGGTAAGTGCCCAGATAGGCCTTCTAAGTCGGGGGTTGTGCGTTCGATTCCCGCCTCGCCCACCAAATTTGAGGTAACAACTTACACGCAATTTGATACGATGAGCACTGGAATTTAGCTGTTTCGGGGGTGATATGGCCCGTAACCTTCTTCCTCTGCTGGGCGCGCTGGCCCTGCCATTCTGCGGACTGTCCGCGCCGAATGCGGCTGCGGCGCCGCCATTTGGGCCGCCGGCCCCGCTTCCATCGCAGGCGCAGCCGCTCCAGGCGCAGTCCTCTCAGGCCTTGGTCGGTACCTGGTCTGCGACAGTGAACTGGAACCTTCCGGGCGGACTGATGATCACCACCAGCTTCATGTCCAACGGTCGCATCCAGTCGACAGTCCAGAATAACCAGGGAATGAGCTTCACGCTCATGGGCGTCTACGAGTTTAACGCCGCGCAGGGCACGCTGAGCTACACGTGGCAGGATTACTTGCCGAAACAGACTTGCGTCGGTGGCGCCTGTACACCGGCACAGCCGCCGGCGCCCATGGGAGTGGAGACCACCAACAGCATCCGGTTCCTGAGCTCCACCCAGTTCGTCGCCACCACGAACGGTGCCTCGACGACGTACATTCGCTCCAACGGGGCGGGTTTCCCGACGAACTGAACGCTTCAGCCACTGTTCTTCTCGGTTAGCTCGACCCACCGCTCGTACACGGCATGGTGATCGGCTCTCGCCTCTTCGAGTTCGGCGAGGGCGGTGGTGAGTGCCTGGGAATTGGTGGCGACTTCGGGAGTTTGGATACGCTGCTCGGCGACACGCAGCCGGGTGTCGGCTTCATCGATGCGGGCTTCGATGGCATCATACTCGCGCTGCTCCATGTAGGAGAGCTTTTTGCGGACCGGTGGCGTCGAGGCAGCGGCAGGAGTAGGTGGCTGTGCTCCCGCTGCGGATGCGTCCAACGCAGCACGGACCTGGCCTTCGCGCCAGGTTTCCCATTGGAGGTAGTCAGCGAAGAGAGCCGCGTTGCCGAGACCGTCGAGACCGAGAACGGCGTTGGTCACGCGATCGAGCAGGTAGCGGTCGTGCGTCACGAGCACCAGCGCGCCGGGGAATTCGAGCAGTGATTCCTCAAGGATCTCCAGCGTGGGAATATCGAGGTCGTTCGTGGGCTCGTCGAGGATGAGGACATCGGCGGGTTGAAGCATCAGGCGGGCGATGAGGACGCGGGCGCGCTCGCCGCCGCTTAGGCGCTCAACAGGTTGATTGAGCTGTTCGCTGGTGAAGAGAAAGCGCGAAGCGTAGCTGGCGACGTGGACGAGCCGGTCCTGGTAGACGACGGAGTCAGAGTCGGGCGCGAGCGTCCGGCGCAGAGTGAGTGATGTGTCCAACTCGCGCCTTTGCGAAAAGTAAATGATACGGAGCCCTGGAGCGCGGCGGACTTCGCCTGCGCTCACCGGGATTTCGCCCGTGATGGCGCGGATGAGCGTGGTTTTTCCGGAGCCGTTGGAACCGGCGAGTCCGAGCTTGAGACCGTTGGTAAGGTTGACGCTGACTCCGCGCAGGATTTCGCGATCGCCAAGAGTCACGGCGGCGTTCATTACTTCGATGAGCCGCTTGGTCTGGCGACCGGTGGCGTCGAACTCGATACTGGCCGTAGCGGTGCGGCTGCGAGATTCTGAGTCCCGCAGTTCGGCGATGAAAGAATTAGCGTTGTCGATGCGGGCTTTGGCCTTGGTGGCGCGGGCCTTGGGGCCGCGGCGGAGCCATTCCATTTCGATCTTCACGCGGTTGCGCAGGCTTTCCTGGGCGCGCTGCTGCCATTCGACGTAGGCGTCACGCTCCTTAAGGAATCTGGAATAGCTGCCTTTCACGCGCAGCAAGCCCGCAGAATAAATCCGGTTGAGCTCGACGACTTCAGTAGCGATGTTCTCGAGAAAATAGCGATCGTGAGTCACCACCACGAAGGCGAACTTCGCGGTGCGGAGCAACCCTTCAAGCCATGCGATGCCCTCCAGATCGAGATGATTCGTGGGTTCATCGAGAAGAAGGACGTCGGGCTCGGTGACGAGGGCTTCAGCAATAGCGAGGCGCTTGAGCCATCCGCCACTGAGGCTGGCGGCCTCTCTGCTCATCCCGGGAGCGCCGGGCGTGTCGTCTTCCGTAAAACCGGTGCGGCCAAGAGTCTCACGAAGCCGCTGTTCGCGGGCCTCGGCCGGCACTGCACTGCGTTCGAGTGCGGCTTCAACGGCCTGACGGACTGTGATCCCCGGCGCGAAGCCGGAGATCTGATGGACATAGCCGATGCGTATGTTTTTACGAAACGAAACTTCGCCGGAGTCGGGCTGCTGTTCGCCGTTGAGAATAGCGAGGAAAGTGGATTTGCCCGCGCCGTTGGGGCCGATCAGACCGATGCGGTCGCCGTCGTGCACCGCAAAGGAAATGTTATCGAGCAGAGGATTGGCGCCGAAGCGTTTGGAGATGTTCTGCGCGATGAGGATCGGCGGCATGTTCTTAGTGTACTGAGCCGCGTCCGCTGCGACTCCAGGGAGAGTTCACTTCTCTGGCTCGCACGAGAAGAAGTCGGTATTTTGTGTTTTTTTGCTTTGCCTACTCGCCCAGGACTGTTGCGCAAAAAAACATCCGGCCCCATGCATTACGCTTGATGAGGTTCACAAATCACGATCGACACGCGCCGAGAGCGCGTCGAACCCAGGAGAATGCCAGCAATGGTCAAGCGCAGAGAGTTTTTGAAAGTAGCCGGACAAACCACAGCCCTTTTGCTCGCCCGTCCCTTGCTGCGCGGGCAAGATGCCGGCGCTCAGAATCCGCTGTTTCACTTTGCCTCGGACCACATGGAGGTAGAACTCTCCCGGTCTGCGCCGGAGTTGCTGAGCCTGAACATCGACGGCCTGGGCAAAACCCTGCGCGGCGCTAACAGCCTCAGCGCCA
>JBEKEP010000097.1:0-16785 GCA_050013775.1 Occallatibacter sp.
TGGCGACGAGCTCGCTGGACTTCCCGGAGCCTACGCGCCGCCGGGCGGCCGGCTCGCCCTGGCAACCAGCGGCGGCCAACTCGCCGGGTGCATCGCCCTGCGCCGCGTGGATGCGCTGCACGCCGAAGCCAAGCGTCTCTACGTGCGCCCGGCTTTTCGCGGCCTGGGTCTCGGCCGCGCGCTCATGGAGTGGGCGATGGCCGAGGCACGTGAGGCGGGTTACGCCGAAATTGTGGGCGACACCATGCCCGTGATGCGCGACGCATTGGCGCTCTATGAACGCATGGGCTTCGAACGCACCGGTACCGGGCGGCCTGTTCAGGCAACGCAGTCTCCGCAAATCTCGGAAGAGCCGATCCTGATTCGCATCAAGCTGTAGCCGCGCTTCTCGCCTTGGCCCCGCGCGGCGCGATACAGTGATGGGGTGGTTACCGCCAATCTCATCCTCATTACGCTGCTGGTGAAGCTGGGCGTCATGGCCTCAGTGGCCAGTGTGCTGGCGCGGGTTACCACGTTCCGGCGGCTGTTTTTTGCGGACAAACGCAGCCCCGGGCAGACGCTTGCCTTACTGGCGTTTTTCCTGGTGCCGCTCACGATCGGCGTCTGGCTGCGGTTCTGGGTGCCGAACTTTCTGGCCGCCGATATTTCGTTTGAGACTATCGTTCTTCTCGGCCTACTGATCGGCCCCGGCTGGGCCATGCTGGGCGGCGCCGTTCTGTCCGGACCCGCCGTCCTGCATCACGAGTATCTGGCGCTGCCCTTCGACGTGCTCCTCGGTCTCGTTGCCGGCATGATCGGCCGCTTCGTCGAAAAAGAAGAGATCTGGTCCTTCACTCCCTTCATCGATCTCAGCCTCTATCGCTGGGTGCGGCGCAACGTCATCAAGCCGCGTATCGACCGCCAGATTCTGCTTCTGTTTCTCATCGCCCTCATGGAGATGGCCCGCGACTGGATCGCGCATCTCTTTCCACACCGCCTCTTCGCGCTGCTCTCCGATCAACTATGGCTGCAGGCGCTGGTGTGCCTGGCCGCACCCATCAACGTGGGCATCGCGCTCAAGGTGTGGAATGCGCTGCGCGTGGAAATGTCGTTTGAAGAGCAGAAACGCCTCCTGCTCGAAGCCCGACTCGATGCCTTGCAGCGCCAGATCAATCCCCACTTTCTTTTCAACACGCTCAACTCTATCGCCTCTCTGGTCCGCAGCCAGCCCGAGCAGGCGCGCACCATGACAGTCAAGCTCGCGAACATCCTGCGCTCCCTGCTCAAGGACCACGACGCGTTCGTTCCCCTGCGCGACGAGCTCAAATTCACCGACGATTATCTCGATATCGAAGTGGTGCGATTTGGCGCGGACAAGCTGCGCGTCGAGAAAGAGATCGACCCGCGCACCCTCGAAGTGCTGGTGCCCAGCATTCTGCTGCAACCGCTTATTGAAAACAGCATCAAGCACGGCCTGGAGCCACGCATCCACGGCGGCACGGTCACCGTGCGGAGCCGCCTGGAAGGCGATCGTGTCTTCATCGAGGTGGCCGATGACGGGGTTGGCATGAACGCGCGGCCTGCATCAGCCCTGCGCCGCGCCGGCGCCGGCATCGGCATGAAGAATGTGCAGGAGCGGCTTGAGGTTCTCTATGGCAACCAGGCGCGCTTCGACGTGGTCTCGAATCCCGGGCGGGGCACGACAGTCTCGATCGAAATTCCTGCTTCGATGTCGGTGACATCCTGAGCAATGCCGCGAATCGCCGCACCACAATAATTCACTGATTCTAGGGAAGGTTTGCGGCGGGTGGAGTGCCCTTGTGCCCGCATGGCGCCTGGAATGGATTCTGGTTCATCAACGTCTGCACTTCGTCGATTCCCTTCACGTCGTAAAAGCCAATCCAGCGCGGCGGCAGCGCGAAGACGTAGCCTTCATTCTGGCCCAGTACGGCAGGCCCGATGGGCGCGGCGCTCACCGCCAGGTTGTCGGCCGCTACAAGTTTCCACTGGCTGGGCGTGAAGATCATGATGGGAATGTCCTGCCAGGGGTCGGCCTTGGTCCACTTGGGATTGCGAATCGACAGTTGCGGCCCGCTCTCTTTCTGCGGCTTATCCAGAACGTTTCCGCTCCACTGGTCGACGACGATCGTATAACCCTTCCAGTCCGCGGGCAGCAGAAAGCAAAAGCCGTACTGCAAATTGTGGTAGACGATGGGCGTAGGGAGGGGAGCCGGCGCGGCACTTTGCGGACTTGCCCCTTGCGCAGGTCCTGAGATGGGCACTAGTGCGGCGCAGACAAGCAGAAAAGCTGGAATCAAATTGGATCGCATGCACGGCTCCTTTCGAGCAATATCGCAAACTGCCGGGGATCCGACCGGAGGTAGACGGCGATGAGACGGCCCGGTTCTCCACGGGTGCTGTTGATTGTATGCTCAGACCATGGTGCGTTTCACGGTGCTGGCGTCGGGGTCGAGGGGCAACAGTACGGTACTCTCCTGTGGCCGCACCCGCATCCTGGTCGATGCCGGCCTCAGTTGCCGCGAGCTTTTCCGGCGCATGAAGCTGGCCGGGGAAGAGCCCACGACGCTCAACGCCATCGTCATTACCCACGAACATCAGGACCACGTGAACGGCCTGGCCGTTACTGCGCGCAAGCTGGGCATCCCGGTGTACTTTACGGAGAGCACGCACCGCGCGTGGATGCGATGGCTGAGCCCGCGCCGCCAAATGAGCTACGCCCAGTGGCTGGAAATGGTCCGCAAGCAAGCTGCCGAGCGGCGGGCCGAGCCCGAGCCTGTGGAAAACGATGCCCAAACCGATCCCGAAGAGTCGGATGTGGAAAACGCGGCCGAAACTGCGGCTCCGACCGCGCCGGACCCGGCGCCTGACCCAGCTCCCGGTAATCCGCCTACGCTGAAGGAGGATCCAACCTGGCTTCCCGCGGTCGAATATTTTTCGGCCGGCGAGTCCTTCTCCATCGGCGACATCTGCGTTAATCCCTTTACGATTCCGCACGATGCAGCCGATCCCGTAGGCTTTGTTTTCAGTTCCGAGGGGGTACGCCTGGGCTTTGCCACCGACCTTGGCTACATTCCGCCCAATGTGAGGGAGCAGCTCCGCGACCTGGACCTGCTGCTGCTTGAATCGAACCACGACCTCGAGATGTTGCGCGACGGCCCCTATCCGTGGTCGGTCAAACAGCGGGTTCTGTCCCGTGTGGGACACCTGTCGAACGACGCTGCCTCCGAGTTTCTTTCAGAGGATTACGACGGGCAGGCCGCTTATGTCATTCTCGGACATCTTTCTGAAAACAATAATCTTCCCGAGCTGGCGCGCGTGGCGGCAGAGCGCGCTTTGCTGGGCCGAGCGAGCTTGCTGGCCAACCGCCTGTTGCTGGCTTCGCAACACGAGCCGCTTTCCGCTATCAGTTTTTAAATAGAGGGAGTTACAATAGCAAGTAAGCAGCGGCCCTAAACTGAAGACGCTGGAGAGGCCGGTGCAATGCACCAGGAATGGTGCGGTGCGTTTGTGGACGTTCTGCAACCGACCCCTCGGTCGCGGCGTCCAATGTGTAGCTTCCGTTCCACGTCACCTCACGGAAGCTCGGCGGTTGAGCTGAATTCTTTGCAAGGTGAGCCACTATGTCAAAAGCAAGAATCCAATGCACCGACCGGGTTGTAGGCGCAATTCTGGCAAGCTGGCGATATGACATCTCCGGCATCTCTCCTGAGATGCGCAAGGATTACGAGGGTCATTTTGCCGCGTGCGCCCATTGCCGCGCGCGCCAGAAGTTTCATCGCAGCCTAGATGTCACGCTGGCGGTCTTAACTTCGCTTTCCGCGCTGTTCTTCTTTTTCGCGCTTGCGGTTTTGAAGCACATCCACCCCCTGGAGCATGTGGCCTTCAAGATCCTCGGCCTCGACATCTTCGACGTGTATCATATGCTGGTTTCGGCCGGCATCGCCGGGCTTTGCTTCTCTCTCGCGGCCATGGCGCTTGTGCTCATGGCCACTCCCGCGCCGTCGACCCTTGGCGGAATCGCCGCTGAAGGCGCCCGGCACATCGAGGAGCGACTGCCCGCGGCGATCAAAGCACTTCGTCCGCGCTAGAGCGTGGCAGCGGCACATCCAATCAAAAGGCCTCCCGGATCCGGGAGGCCTTGTTGCGTTGCGTCCTGGTTGGACTTACTTGGCTACAATCGGCACGCGCAAGTCCCCGCCTGTCATCTCCTTCGGCAGTCCCAGGTTCAGCAGGTTCAGAAGCGTTGGCGAAATGTCGCGCAGCGAGCCATCGGTCCGCAGCCGGTACTGGTTCGCCTCTTCGCCCACGTAGATGAACGGCACCGGGTTCGTGGTGTGCGCGGTGTGCGGGCCACCCGTCACGGGATCCACCATCTGCTCGGCGTTGCCGTGGTCTGCGGTGATGAGCCAGTTGCCGTTCCGCTCCTTGATCGCCTTGTAGATGCGCCCCAATTGTGCGTCGATGTATTCACAGGCCTTGATGGTCGGCTCCAGCTTGCCGGAGTGGCCCACCATGTCGGCGTTGGCAAAGTTCGATACGATCAGGTCGAAGGCCGTGTCGTTGACGGCCTTCACGATGTTGTCGCCAATGCACTCGGCCTTCATCTCCGGAGCCAGATCGTACGTGGCCACCTTCAGTGAGGGGCAAAGGATCCGCTCCTCGCCGGGGAATGGCGTTTCGATGCCGCCGTTGAAGAAGTACGTTACGTGCGCGAACTTTTCTGTTTCCGCCACGCGCAGATTGCGCAGTTGGTGTGCGGAGAGCACGTTGGCGAGAATGTTATCGAGCGACTCCGGCGGAATGATGACCGGCAGCTCGTAGAGCTTGTCGTACTGCGTCATGCACAGGTAGTGGAGTTTTTTCGGAATCTCGGAGCGGGGTATGGCCTCGTCGAGCGACTCCCAGCCTTCAAGGTCGCGGCCGCCCTTCTCGTTCAATCCACTCTCGCGCGCCAGCACGCGGGTAATTTGCCGCGCACGGTCGGCGCGGAAGTTGATGTTGATACACACGTCCTCGTCGCGAATCTGTCCTACCGGCTTGCCCGCGCCATCCACAACCACAAATGGAATGATGAACTCGTCGGTCACGCCGTTGTTGTAACTCTCCTTGATGCGCGCCACGGCACTGGCATGGGCGCCGCCTTCGGCCTTGCCAGTGACCATCGCGTCAAACGCCTTGCGCTCTTTTTCCCAGCGCTTGTCGCGATCCATGGCAAAGTAACGGCCGCTGATCGACGCCACCTTGCCCACGCCGTACTCGCGCATCTTCTGTTCCAGCTTTTCGATGTAGCCCGCACCGCTGGTCGGTCCGGTGTCGCGGCCGTCCATGAAGGCATGCACAAAAACCCGCGTGAGCCCGTTCTCGCGCGCCGTGCGCAACAGCGCGTACAGGTGCTCCTGGTGCGAGTGCACGCCGCCGTCCGACACCAGCCCGAAGAGATGCAGCTGCCGGCCGCCTTCGCGCGCCCGTTGCATGGCCTGCACAATGGTGGGAACCTTGCCGAACTCACCAGCCGCGATCAGCGCGTCGATGCGCGTAATGTCCATCTGCACAATGCGTCCGGCGCCGATGTTCAGGTGGCCCACTTCGCTGTTGCCCATCTGCCCGTCGGGCAGGCCCACAAAATGCTCTGAGGCGCGGATCAGCGTGTTGGGAAATTCCTTCAGCAGTTTGTCGTAGGAAGGCTTGCGCGCGAGCGCGATGGCGTTATTCGCGGTCTCGGCACGGTAACCCCATCCATCGAGGATGGTAAGAACAAGAGGACGCTTAAGAGTTGGCATATATCACTGTTATAAACTACAGCCACCCTATGCTTCTCGACCGCATACGCCGTATTACGCGCGACGGCCGATGGATTCCGGAAATCGACGGACTTCGCTTCGTTGCGATCATGAGCGTGCTGCTCTTCCACCTCTGTGGGGAACTGCAGGACCGTTCAGGACGCGTGATTCCCGTAGAACCGCGCTATGAAGGTCTCTTTCGGCCGATTCTCAACGGCAATTGCGGTGTCAGCCTTTTCTTCATCATCAGCGGCTTTGTGCTCGCCCTGCCTTTCGCGCGCCACTTTCTCGCCGGCGCCGGCGCGGTTTCGCTGCGCAAGTACTTTATGCGCCGTGTCACTAGGTTGGAGCCGCCTTACTTGCTCTCGGTCCTGCTCTTTCTCGGCCTGTTCATTGCTTACACGCACCACGTGACGACCGATCTGCTGCGCCATGCGGCGGCTTCCGCGTTCTATCTGCATGGCATCGTCTACGGAACGATGACTCCCATCAATCCCATCTCCTGGAGCCTCGAGGTAGAGATTCAGTTCTACCTTGCCGCGCCGCTCTTTATGCAGCTGTATCGCGTGCGTGGCGCATGGCTGCGGCGGGCGCTTATGGCTGCGATCATTGTGGGCATTGGCTTCGCCCAGTTCTTCTTCGTTGTCAGCGAACGCGGCAGTCTCAGCATCCTCTTCTACGCGCAGTTTTTCCTCATGGGTTTGCTGCTGGCCGATCTCTACATTGTCGATGGCGAGCGGATCCGCCCATCGCTGATTTGGGATGCAGCAGGAATCGTGGGGCTGTGCTTCACTTTCGAGATGACCCGCACAATCACGAACACGCATATCATCATGCCCTGGACCATGATGCTTTTGTGCTTTGGCGCACTGCGAGGCCGATTGCTGCACTTCTTTTTCGCCAACCCGTGGATCGCCACCATCGGCGGCATGTGCTACTCCATTTACCTTATGCATCTGCAGATGATCGCGGTTCTCTTCAAGGCCACACGCCACCTGATCGGCGCGCATCTCGACTTCCTCGCCAACTTCGGCATTCAGCTTCTGGTCACCGGCCTTCCCGTCCTGTTGATTTCGCTCATCTTCTATCTTCTCGTCGAGCGCCCGTGCATGGATCCCAACTGGCCATCGAAGTTGTGGCGTCGCATTTCGGGGCACAGCAGCGCCGAGGCCGAGGCCTTCGACAGCGCCGGTATTTCGGCTTAAGACTGCTTACCCGGCGAAATGCGATCAAAAAGAAAGGGAGGGGATCGAAATCCCCTCCCTTTTTTGCTTACGCACTGCGACAAGTCTACTCGCCGTAGTTCAGGCTTTCCAGTCCGAGATAGACTGCGCCCGAACCCAATTCCTCTTCGATGCGCAGAAGCTGGTTGTACTTTGCGATGCGGTCGGTGCGGCTCGCCGACCCGGTCTTGATCTGGCCCACGCCTGTGGCCACGGCCAAATCCGCGATGAACGTGTCCTCGGACTCGCCCGAACGGTGCGACATCACCGAAGTGTAACCGTAGCGGCGGCCCAGTTCGATGGCTTCGAGCGTTTCGGTCACGGTGCCGATCTGGTTGAGCTTGATGAGAATGGAGTTGGCCACGCCCTCATCGATGCCGCGTTGCAGCAGCTTAATGTTGGTGCAGAAGATGTCGTCGCCCACCAACTGGATTTTGCCGCCCAGCTTGTCGGTCAGGATGCGCCATCCCTCCCAGTCGTCCTCGGCCAGGCCGTCTTCGAGCGAGACGATGGGGTATTGGCGAATCCAGTCCTCATAGAAGCTCACCATCTCCGCGCTGGTCCGCTCGCTCTTGTCGCCCTTCTTGAAGACGTACTTTTTCTTTTCGGCGTCGTAGAACTCGCTGGATGCCGGATCGAGCGCGATGGCAATCTGCTCGCCGGGCTTGTAGCCGGCGGTCTCAATGGCTTCGAGAATCAGCTCGACGGCCTCGGCGTTGGACTTGAGCGAAGGCGCGAATCCGCCCTCGTCGCCCACCGCTGTGTTGTAGCCCTTCTTCTTCAGGACGCTTTTGAGCGTGTGGAAGGTCTCCGCGGCCCAGCGCAGCGCCTCACTGAAGCGCTCCGCACCCACGGGCATGATCATGAATTCCTGGAAATCCACGTTCGAGTCGGCATGCGCGCCGCCGTTCAGCACGTTCAGCATCGGCGTCGGCAGCACGCATGCGTTGATGCCGCCCAGGTAACGGTAGAGCGGAATCTCCAGCGTCTGCGCCACAGCGCGCGTGCACGCCATCGACACCGCCAGAATCGCATTCGCGCCCAGCTTGCCTTTGTTCGGCGTGCCGTCGAGCGCGATCATCGACTGGTCAATGAGCCGCTGATTCGAGGCGTCCATGCCTTCCAGCTCGGGCGCAATCACGGTTTCCACGTTGGCCACCGCTTGCAGAACGCCCTTGCCCATGAAGTGGCTCTTGTCGCCATCGCGCAGTTCCACGGCCTCATGCTCGCCTGTTGATGCACCCGAAGGCACAATGGCGCGTCCCATCGCGCCGCTTTCCAGAATCACGTCCGCCTCAACGGTCGGATTGCCGCGCGAGTCCAATACTTCACGCGCACGAATAGCCACAATCTCAGTCATATCGCTCCTCACTATGTGGTGCTGCAGCCGGTCATTCAGCCGGGGACGGCGATCTACGGCAAGAATTTCTCCGGCGGCGCTTTGAATGGTGTGCAAAAGGCCCTGCGCGTTCAAGCAACACTCTCCATCGTGCAGGAAAAATGCGGATAAATCACTGCGTCCATTCGAATTTTAACAAACCGGGGTCCTGCGGGCTGTGTGGCAGCGGTCACACACTTTGGCTCGAATGCCGGCGTCTTCGTGCGACTGGTCAGCGCGGCAAAAGCTGGAATTGCTCGATCGCAATCTTAGGAGCAACGAAACGGTGCTCAATATCCGGCAGAAACATGACTGTGATGCCCGTAAAACTCTTGAAGGATGGGTTTTGTGGCACGGAAAATCGGAGCGTCTCGGTTAGCGGCGACGCTTTGATGAAAAAAAACACCGGCTCCATGGAGAGGATGGGCTGCTGGCCGAGATAGAAGCCGTTGGGTTTTGCGGTGCTCGGATCGGTGAGGAGCAGTGCCATCGAAATGGGGCCCGCAATATTGTCGAGATTCTCAATCTGGACATCGATTTCGCGGCAGCGCGAAACCGAAATTGCCGTGGCGAGGCCCTGATGCGCCGTCATGACGACGGGGAAGTCATTGTTTGATTTGATTGCAACATCGAGCGGAGTGCCGTGGGCCCGGTGAGCACCGGGGCCAGGCTGGCGGTCAGGCGGCTGCACATAGGTGTACTCGCCATCGAAATGAATGATGAGCGGCTGGCTCGATCCCGGAGCGAGATATCGGTCGGATGAGGGTACAGGCGGGATGATTTGCTTCTTCGGCAGATTGGGCCAGAGAATCACGCTCGTGTATCCGCCGGAGCCGTAGCTGATCGTTCGTGTCTTCGACGCGAAGGTAGGGTCGGAAGAGGCCAAATGGGAGTGTCCTTCACCAGGCCGGAGAATCCCGTGCTGGTACCCGGCGGAATCCAGTAGCGCCCAGGCGGTGACAACAACCGCTGGGACCAGCATCAGTGCAATGAGGGCCGAGGCTTGCCGGTAAGCGCGCGGGCCTTCCCAGCTGTGTTCGCGGGGAATCGTCCTCTGCCACGCGAAGAGGGCGGCGCTAAGAGCCAGTAGAGTCCCGGCGATGAAGTTCAAATGAGCTGCGAGGGCAGCGCCGGCAATCACAATAGAGATGGCAATCGTGTAGCCGGTTAGGTCGGTGGGTGCGCGATAAAGTGACGTTTCAAAGAGTTCCGATTGGGTGCGCGCCGCGATAGCCGATGGCGTGGCGGCGGGCCCGAGGACGGCGTACGTCGCCCGACGGAGCGCACTGGCGAGGGTAAAGGCGCCGATCATCGCCACGAATGCGCCTGCGGCAGAAAGCGATCGAGAGAATATGATCGTGGCCGGCACCCAGATCCATCCTGGACAACAGGCCAGCACAAAGAGAGTGAACGGCACCGGAGGCCGGTCGCGGAAGGGGCTCCACGGGCCTTGCCAGTACGCGTAGGCGCCTACGGTTCCGGCCATGACACCCACTGCGATATAGCCAATAGCTCGTATGAGCAACGATTTCATGGTGATAACGGCGGAAGCTGGCGAATCGCAGAGCAGGATAATGGCGATGGAAGCGTTGATAAGGCTGGCAGCGACCATCCATGCGAAGAAGCGCCGGACAGACGTCGCGAAATAATTTGTTGAGACAGCAATGCTATGCGAGAAAAGTGCGGAGCCTTCCGCACCGGATTCGGCTGACAGGGCGGTTTGTTGCCGCACAAAGGGATGGATGGTTCCCCAAAGAGCACTTAGGAGCGCCACGAAATAGGGAACGCGGATGAGGTCGGAGAGTAAGCCGACGTCCGTTATCTGAGCGAGAGATGTGGCGGCAAGCCGAGCGTGTGCGAGGGCCGGCACGCTGTATTGATAAAGGTCCACGAAAACAAACGTGACGAAATAAACGGGTGGAAGGATCAGCGTCGCCAACCAGAATGCGCGGCGCAGGTCGCCCCGGCGAAGTTTCCTGCCGAGAAATGCGTGCGCAAGTTGGTAGATCAGAAGACCGGCCCAGAGGAAAGCCGCATGTGCAATGGTCCACACGATGGGCGCCAAGACCAGGGAGAAGGGAGCGAGCGAGTCGAAGAGCTTATTAAAAGTGAATTGGTGGGCGGAACGCTCGATCAGCACATACCAGGTCGGCGCGAGGATTGACCAGACCAGGGCGTAAAAGATCACCGGAACCCGCGCCGACAGACCCCTTGACCATGAAACGATGCAGGCGCGGACTACTTGTTGCCAGTACCATCCGTTGGAGCGGCCCGAGTGGTATTCCTCGATTAGATCGCCGGTGAGCGCTTCTTCCCGCTCGCCTGCAGCAAGATGTTCAAGGAACCAGGTAGCGCGCGGTGGTGGCACTCTGCTGTACATGGGCTCTCCTCGAGTCAACCCAATCGGAGTTCGGTGACTGCGCTCCAGAGGGCGGTGAGCACGCGTCGTGTTTCATGGATTTGGCGCAGGCCTTCTTTCGTGACACGGAAATAACGCTTCGCCTTACCGCCTCGTTCGGCAGTGGGCTCGCCGAGACTAGAGGTAATTAGACCCTTGGTTTCGAGACGCTCCAGGGCGGCGTACACGCTGCCCACCGAGACACTGCGCTTGCGGTGCAGTTCGAGCTCGCGAGATATGGGAACGCCGTAGGCTTCGTCGCCCAGGTGAATGACCGCGAGGAGGAGCATCAGTTCGAATTCGCCGAGATAGCTTCGATCGGACATTAATTCAATAATAGTGAAGAAATTACCGATGTCAATTCGTAATACGAATATGGAGGAAAGCCTCGCGCGCAACCCGCCCGTAACTCTATTGATTCTTGGCGCGTGAGTGACGGGTCCGCGCACGGCTTCTTGAAGCGTCTGAAATACGAGATACGCTTAATTTGGGCGGTTTAGCATTCACGCCTGCCGATAGGGCGACTTTTTCCGCCCAGCCGGGTTCACAGCGTCATGGGAGAACTTTGCCCCGGGCGAGAGGAGATCAGGATGAAAAGGACCATATTCGTGTTTGTCTTGCTGGCCGCCACGGCGGTCGCACTGGGAGCACAAGAGGCAAGCCAATCGAATCCGTACCAAGGCACGTCCAACCCTCCTCCTGATGACACCATCACGACGCCTGTGCAAGAGGCCTCACCTCAGGCCAAGCCATCGCCCAGCCACTACGCTCCTCCGCCGTCCAATGTCGCGCCCACGCCCCAGGCCGCGCCTCCGCCCTACGCTGCCGAGACGGTTCCCAGTGAGACTGCGCCGGCTCAGCCCAACGCGGCAGAGACGCTTCCGCCACCGGCCAACGGGAACGGCACTGACGACGGCATCGTGCAGGTTGCGCCTGCGAACGGCGCTTCCCAGCCGGCCCTGAATGATCGCCCTGGGTCCGTCGATCCCGATGGCGACATTGTGCATCCGGCTCCGCTCGGCCCGGGTGAACTCGGCCAGGGCACTACCATTCGCGTTCGCCTCATGGGGCGCCTGTCTACTTCAGAGAGCCAGCCCGGCGAGTCTTTCCATACGCAAGTCGCTACTGACGTGGTGCAAAACGGCCAAGTGCTCATCCCCGCGGGCTCCCAGATCGACGGCAAAGTGATTTCAGTTTCCACGGGGCGCGCCGGCGGTCACGGCTCTATGCGTCTGCGTCCTGATACGGTAACGCTGCCCGACGGCTCGCACTTCCGCCTCTTTGCCCAATTGACCGACGCTCCGGGATCCACAGACCGCATCGGCAACGAGGGCCTGGTGACGCCCGGTTCGCGCCTGAAGAAAGATGGTTTTGAGTACGGCGGCGCGATAGGCGCGGGCGCAATCACGGGAGGCATTCTCGGCGGTCCCGGAGGCGCGCTGGCCGGAACGATTATCGGCGCCAGCGTTATCTCCGTGCATCTGCTGGTGAGCCATCCCCAGGCAACGCTCGAAAACGGCACCGTTCTGCTTTTCACGCTGAGTGAGCCGCTCAACCTGGTGCCCGCCGCGCCCACCGGCAATTAGAGATCTCTCTCTAAGGGTCGCAACATCCATGGCGCCGATCTACAATCGGCGCCATTTGCATCTTATGCGGCCGGGCAACCGTTGCTCCCGGCAGGTCTCATAGCTTGTAAATACTGACTCGCCGCTGCCTGCGAAGGCAGGCTCGTCAGGTATTCGTGCTGCACGTTATAGACGAAGAGACGATCTCCGTATGGATACTGCCCCTCGACGTACCCGTCGACCCCCTGGGGTCCGAATTGAGCGTTACTGGAGATCACATCGCTGCGCAAAGAATCGTCACCCAATGCGAAATGGACCGCGCTGGTGGCGTCGTAATCGGAATAGAACAAAAGCACCGGCCCCGAATTTGGGCAAAATCCGTCCAGCAGAAGTACGCTTTCTGGCGGCAATGAATGCACATTCGCCGACACGGATTTGAGGACCTGCGATTGCCGCTGTCCGGCATCCACCCAGTAGTGGGCGATTCCACAGGCCGCCAGGCTGTTTACCCCACAGATCAACCCTATTGCAATGCTGAATACCCGGAGGCGGAGAGTGTTGTTCTTTACGAAGGAGCACACGAGACCTGCGGCCGCGACCAGCACAAAAGCTGCGCCGAGCGCAGAGGCGATGACAACACGATTCCCGTATGCCTGGGAGTTGAATTCCATGAAGGGACTATGGAAGAACAAGGCGTAGCCCAACGCGAAGAGGACAAAACCAATGACGATGAGACCCAGGCAAACGCGCCAGTTCGGCATTGCAGCAGATTCCATGGTTCGCCAAAGATAAGCCATGACCACCACGGCAATCGCAGCGGCCGCGCCCAGCGCCGCCAGGTTCAGCGCGGAATCGCGAAGCATGCCGAGCAAAAATGACGGCATGTGAAGGCCATAGGTCCAGAAATTGAATCGCACTGCCTGATCCATTGCGTGCCAGCTCAGCAGTCCGAAGCGTGAGAAAAGATGGTGATGGTAGGTCAACCTTCTCTCCATGCGGCCCTTCACCAGGAAGATCAGCATGAGGAGGGCAATGGTTCCAGCAAGGTAAGCCAGGGTCTTCCAACCGCCTTTGAACGAACGACGATCTTGAATGAATTTGCGCCAAGCAATCATCGCGACAGAGGCAACGATCAACCCAATCGCAACCTCGTAAGAAAGGACACTCAGAACGAAAGCAGAAATGGCGAGAACCATCCACGTCGTCGAGTGCCGCTCCCCGGGCCGAAGCGATTTCGACAAGCTGTAAATGCCAAACAATGCAAATGCCAAGCAGAGTCCGGCCTGGTTCGAAGAGATCCAAACCTTGTCAGTCGAATAATGCGGCAATACTCCGAATACCAGTGCGATCGAAAGCGCCAACCAGCGGCCCGAGCGCAGTTCCCGCAGCGTGAGATAGAGAAGAACGGCCACAAGACCTATGACCGCTGAAACGACCACGTGATACGGTGTTGCATTCCGGCCAAATACTTTGAAAGCAAAGACGAGCCAGGTGAGTTGTACCGGCCTTAGAAGAAGGTCCGAATCCAAAGCGGTCATTTCCCGAAATATTGCGCCAAGGCCATGGCCCGAGAAACGCTGAAGCGTCTCCATATATCCCCAGTCATTGCAGTAGAAGCCAAGGCTGAACATATAGGGCAAAGCGGAAACGATGACCACCGCAAAGATGAAAAGGCAATCCGCGATCCGCGGTTGGTTTCTTTGCACTTGCGATTCCGGCCAATTTAGAGACCAGAAGTTGGGGCACCATTTCGGCAATCTCAAATACGATCTCCGTTTACCTTGAGTTTGCAAAACCGTGGTCTTGAGAGGTTCCGGCGTTGCGATCGGACACGGTTCTCTGTGTGAGCGGGGATCTGCTTCTCCACCGGAGATTAGCTCAAATTGTACAGTTTTTCTGCATCAGTCCTAATACCGTGCGAATCTTCGCAGACTCTCCGCATTTACACTAGAAAACTAGCGAATCGTTTCTGGCTGATCACCGATCGCAGTTCTTCTATGGATAAATTCATCATTCGCGGAGGCAATCCGCTCGTCGGCACCGTGCGTGTTTCCGGCGCGAAGAATTCGGCGCTGCCTTGCATGGCCGCGGCCATCCTCACCGAAGAGGAGGTCACGCTCGAGAACATTCCCGAGGTGCGCGACATTGAAACCGAGCGGCGTCTGCTCGTCTCCATGGGCGCCAAGGTCATGTGGCATGACGACAACACGCTCGATCACGTGACCATCAGTTGCCGCTCGCTCTCCGATCCCGTGGCGCGCTACGAGATTGTGAAAACCATGCGGGCCAGCTCCCTGGTTCTCGGGCCACTGATTGCGCGCGCGGGCATGGCGCGCGTGGCCATGCCTGGCGGCTGTGCCATCGGCGGACGCCCCATCGACCTGCACATCAAGGGCCTGGAGAAAATGGGTGCGGTCATCCTGCAGGAGCATGGCTATCTTGAAGCACGCGCCGAACGCCTGCGCGGCGCGCACATTGTCTTTGACCGCATTACCGTCACGGGTACGGAAGATTTGCTGATGGCCGCGGTGCTGGCCGAGGGCGATACCCTGCTTGAGAATTGCGCTCGCGAGCCCGAGGTCGTCGATTTGGCGGGTCTGCTTACCGCTATGGGCGCGAAGATTGAAGGCGCGGGCACCTCCACCATTCGCGTGTGCGGCGTAACCAAACTTCATGGCGCCCGTTACCGCATCAATCCCGATCGCATTGAAGCGGGAACCCTGCTGCTGGCCGGCGCCATCACGGGCGGCGATTTGATTGTGGCCAACTGCAACACTGCTCACCTGGGCGCCGTCCTGGCCAAGCTGGAAGAGTGCGGCGTGCGCGTCGACGTGCTCGGCCCCGATACTGCCCGTGTCCGCGGCAACGGGGGTTTGCGCGCTGCCGATATTTCCACCGAGGAGTATCCGGGTTTCCCCACGGACATGCAGGCGCAGTACATGGCCCTGGCCACGCAAGCCGAGGGCGTGAGCCTGGTGCGAGAAAACATCTTTGAAAACCGCTTCATGCACGTGCAGGAACTGGGGCGCATGGGCGCCAACATCAAGGTCGACGGCAACACTGCCACGGTGCGCGGCCCGGCCCGGCTTTCTTCGGCCGCTGTCATGTGCTCCGACCTGCGCGCTTCCGCCTCGCTGGTGCTGGCCGCGCTGGTTGCCGAGGGCGAGTCCGTCGTCGATCGCGTTTACCACATGGATCGCGGCTACGAGCACATTGAGGACAAGCTGCGCGGCGTGGGCGCCCAGATTCAGCGCCTGGGTAACGTCTTTACCCCCCGGCTGGAAAACCCTTTGCCGACGGACCACCCCGCCTGAAAAACCTGCATCTATTGCCTAAGACTCAACCCCGGGCCACAATTTCTTAATTGCGCGCAACGAAATCCGAGCCCGCGGGTTGATACGAATAATCACCTGGAATGCTTCCCCAATTCAGGTCGATCGAATCTTGCCATGGAGGGCAAAATCTCTGTGAAAAAGACTGCACTGTCGCTGCTGCTTGCTATCTGTCTCATTCCTGCCGCCGCTTTGGCGCAGATTGTCGTTCGTGTGGCGCCTCCCGCGCCCATCTATGAAGCGCACGATCGTCCGCCGCATGATGGCTGGGTCTGGGTGGACGGCTATCACCGCTGGAACGGCCACCGCTACGTTTGGGTCCACGGCCACTGGGTCCGCCCCCCGCATCCCGGCGCGGTCTGGGTTGCCCACCGCTGGGATCACCGCGGTGACGGCTGGGTCATGATTGAAGGCCACTGGCAGTAAAAATGCCAGCGGAGTTGGCGGAGTTGGCGGGGTTAGCGGAGTTAGCGGGGTTAACCCGAAACCGATGGGCCAAAAGCGGGGCGCGAGCCCCGCTTTTGTTTTCCATGAGGATCGAGGCCTTCCTATGCAGGAAACTCTGCACTGAGCAATCCGGTACATCGTGGAGAAAATCCGGGGTGGTACAAGGGATGTGATTGCGGGCCGCAATGGGCACGCAATGAACGCGCCGCGCAATGCGCATTCCCGCAGCATTTGGAATCTGCGCGGTAATCCAAAAGCTCCAACCCCGGGAGGACTCGATTCTCGTGAAGAAAATTGCATTGGCACTGTTGCTCGCTTTTACCCTGATCCCTGCGGCATCGTTTGCGCAGGTTGTGATTCGCATCGGGCCACCCGCGCCAGTGTACGAACGGCGCGGTCCGCCTCCGGGAGAGGGATATGTTTGGCAACCCGGATATCACCGCTACGATACGGACCACTATGTTTGGACACCCGGTCACTACGAGCGGCCGCCGCATAGGGGCCAACGCTGGGTGGCTCACCGCTGGGAGCACCGCCATGGCCAATATGTGCTGGTCGAAGGACACTGGCAGTAAACATCTATCCGCAAGCACAAAAAGCGGGGCGCAAGCCCCGCTTTTTTTCTGGCCATTGTTCACTGTTCGCTGATCACTTGATTTCAA
>JBEKEP010000098.1:0-16509 GCA_050013775.1 Occallatibacter sp.
CACCCCCCTCCCCCCGGGATGCAGCCAGGAGCAGGCTCCGGCCTGCGTTTCTCTGACCACCGGCAGCGAGGCCGCCAAAACGGACTGTGAGACTGTACCTTCCACATTAACCCAATAAGAATCAGCAGTTTGCAGCCAAACGGCGGCCCGGGTACAGCCACTGTGCAACTGTAAAATAGCAGCAACGCAAACATAAATAAAGACTTAGGTCGAGTACAGTAAACCGCCGTACAGGCGCTGTAACGCCGTAATCCTGCACGCAGGACGTCGCAATTGAGTGAACGCTGAAAGTGGAAGGATCAAAGCGGATGGCTGACAGTTGAAACCTGAAACCTGAAACCTGAAACCTGTTACCTTGCCTTTTTGCACTTGGTCATAATTGCGGTGTGCAGTCGCTCGCTTACTTCGGTGGGTAGCTCGTAAATCTCGTGGCAGCGGAAAATCTCGATGGTCTTTCGAGTGGTGTCGAGGACGACTTCGCAGTGGCCGCACTTTCGCAGATGGACTTCGATCTCGGCGCGCGTCTCAACGGCAATGGACTCGTCGATGACGTCGTCGAGAATCGCGAGAAACTCAGTGCAGGTCATGCTTCAGCTCCGTTTCCCTGCGGCGCCGCTACTGCCTGCGAAGTTGCCGGAGTCTTGTGTTTGAAGTAGCGGCTCAAACGTTCGCGCAATTGCAACCGCGCGCGCAACAGCCGCGATTTGACTGCGGGAACGCTCAGGCCAAGCGCCTCGGCGGTTTCCTCGGTGGAAAGCTGGTCCACATCGCGCAGCACGAACACCGTGCGGAAACCCGGCGGCAGGCCTTGAATGGTTTTCTTCAGAATCTCGGCCAGCTCGGACTGGTTGTAATTCTGCTCCGGATTCGGAGCCCAGTCGGCGAAGTCGCGGGGAACGCTGCCCTCTTCGGTCGGCACATCCTCGTCCATGGAGACCAGTTTGCCCGTGCGCCGCTTGCGCAGCCGCATCAGACTCTCGTTTACCGCGATTCGTACCAGCCATGTGTAAAATTTCGAGTTCCCCTGAAACTGATCGAGCTTCTCATAGGCTTTGAGAAACGCATCCTGCATTACGTCTTCGGCGTCTTCGCGGTTTTGCGTAATGTGCTGCGCAATCCTGAAGAGTTGCCGCTCGTACTTGCGGACCAGCGTGTCATAGGCCGAGAGATCCCCGGCGCGAACCCTCTCTACGAGGGCGACATCGGGGTGCTCTTCGCTAATTGGTTGGATGGTCGCCATGGGAATCGGATGCGAAAAATCGCAATTTTGACACGCCGGGAACGATCGGGGAGCCCTTAAAGCATGAGTGTACCGGACGCCGGGGCGGGGAACCAAATCCCATAACGAAGTCCGCGCCGTTACGTCACTGGTTCCCGGCTGCGCCAGTAGCATCCAAATCGGCATAAAGTGGAATTATGTTTGGTTTCTCTTCCCCATGGCGTCTCCTCCAGCGCGGTCCTGTCTGCCTTGCGGCCTTGATTGTGTTGCCGTTACTAGGCGGGCCCAGTATCGTGCGGCCCGGAGTGGCGCAGTCCGCAACGCCGCCTGACGCGAATTCCTCCGAATCCAGCCCGGCGCAGTCCAATACTCCCAAGCCCGCGGCAACGAAGAAACCCGCCGCGAAAGGCACGCCTACGCACACGGCCAGCCGCGCGTCTCGCGTGGCGCACACGACGCGCATCAAGCAGGCGTTTGTGGCCTCAAAAGAGCTGGAGCCGATGGCCCAGCAGTTAGCGACCCTGCGCACGCCGGATGCTTACGCGGCAGTGACCGCTTACGCGCACAGCCACACCGGAGAGGCCGCGACAGCAGCCTATCTGGCACTGGGCCACGCGTACCTGCTCGACAAGCGCTACGCGGACGCCGAGACGGCGCTGGCGCAAGCGCGGCGCGCCGATGGGGAATTGGCCGACTACATAGATTTTCTCGACGCAGAGGCAAGCCACGCGGCGGGCGACGATACGATCGCCGAAAAGATTCTCCACGGATTTACCGATCGCTATCCCGACAGCATCTTTGACGCCCAGGAGCCTGAGCTGGAGGCCACCGTTCTGCTGGCTATGGGAGATCAGACTGCAGCGCGCCAGACGCTGGCTGCAGCTTCCCGCACTGAGGCGGCAAGCCGCCCCGGATTCCAGTTTGCCGAGGGCCAGGTGGAGTTGGCGATGGGCCAGCAACAGGCTGCGGAAACCACCTTCAGGCTGCTGCTGCTGGGCCATCCGTTGAGTGCGGATGCGCAAACCGCGCGCGCCAAGCTCACGGAGTTGGGAGCCGAGTCGTTGCTGACCACGGCGGACCTGCGCACTCTTGCCGAAGCTTATTACAACGCGGGCCGCTACGCGGAGGCGGACGAGCAGTTTCGCGTTCTGGTGCGCGCGCCAGGAATTGACGCACAGACCCGCAACGGATTTGCCGTAGCCGAGGCCGCCTGCGATTTGAAGTTGAAGCACCTGACCACGGCGGAGGCCCAGGCACTGCCCGACACACTGGACGAAAACGGCGCGCGGCGTGACGATTTGCTCTTAGAGCTGGCCCGCGACCACGACGATTCCACCGAGTTGCGGCGGATCATCACCGACATGGAGACCCGGTTTCCGCGCAGTCCGTGGCTGGCCGACGCGCTCTTCTCCGCGGGCAACATGTACCTGCTCAAGCGCGATTACCCAACGGCGATTGAATACTACGGCGATCTAGCGACGCGCTTTCCCAGTGACAAGAATGCCTCCTCTGCCCACTGGCGCTCCGGCTGGCTGAGCTACCGGCTGGGACTTTACCCCGCCGCGGAGCGCATCTTCGACGAGCAGATTCGTCTCTATCCCGGCACCGCGGAAACCGTCTCCGCCCTCTACTGGCGTGGGCGCTTGTATGAGACGCAGGACCACAATCCAGCGATGGCCGCGGCCAACTACCGCACCATCGTCCGCGCCTACCAGCACTTCTTCTATGCGCAGATGGCGCGACAGCGGCTGGCCGCGCTGGGCAATACGCAGGCCGCGTCGCAGCCGCAACTGGATAGCATTCAGCCCGCGCCAGTGCCGCACCTTGTCGATACCTTTCCAGAGGACAGCCCGCATTTGGCCAAGGCACGACTGCTGGCCAATGCCGGCCTGACGGAATACATTGCGCAGGAGATTAAGGCCGATCCCGAGTTCGCTTCGATGAGCGCGTTCGCCGAAGGTCAGATTTATTCGTCTTATGGCGAAACCTTCCGCGCGGTGCGCGCGCTGAAGCGCGCCATTCCGAATGCGGCTTCGGCCTCGATTCAGTCCATTCCACTGGTGTACTGGCGGATTCTGTTTCCCGAGCCGTGGTGGAACGCGATCCAGACCGAGTCCGCCAAAAATAATCTCGATCCCTACCTGGTGGCCTCTCTCATCCGGCAGGAGTCGGAGTTCGATCCGAGCGCGATTTCGTACGCCAACGCGTGGGGACTCATGCAGATCCGTCCGACGCCGGAAGGCGTTAAGCTGGCGCGCGAGGAGGGCGTCGCCAATTTCAAGGCCCATCAGTTACTCGATCCCGAGATGAACATCAAGCTTGGGACGCGGTATCTGCGCGAATTGATGGACAGGTTCGGCGGCGTGCAGGAGTACGCGCTGGCCGCCTACAACGCGGGCGAAAGTCGCGTTGTGGATTGGCAGGCGGCGGGGCCGTATTCGGGCATCGACGAGTTTGTGGAGTCCATCCCGTTTACGCAGACGCGCGAATACGTTGAGGCCATCCGGCGCAACGAGGAAACCTACCGGGCGATCGATGATTTTGCCCGCACCCACGGTTCGACCCCGGCGTCCGCGTCCCGTTAGGGCGAAACCCTCCAATTGAAACTTAGGGAACCCCGCTCGCCACTCCCCGGCGCGGAATGGCATTGACATATTTGCGCGCGCATGGTGACACTGGGTTCATCGGAAGCATCTTATCCGGTAAGTGTTTCGCAGCCTGCTTTTCAGTGGAGTGCGGAGCCCGGCAGGAGCTAGGTCGCGGCTCGGAACCATCAACCCATGTAGGACCCGGAGGGAACGATGGCAGCCGACTTGCAGTTTCTGGAAGAGTGGATCCCCGAACGAATGGACCCGGGAACGGTTTTTGTGCTGGAGAACCAGGCCAAGCTTGGCCAGGCACAAAACCCCTACGTAGCCGTGATGTCGTGCCCGCGCTGCGGGACGCTGGGGCTCATCACCCGCCAGCAGCTTTACGCCGGCGAAACCATGATTTGCGGTGGCGACTCCTGCTCGGCGGAGTACCGGCTTGATGGCGATGCTATCTGCTACCGGGCGGCGCAATAAGCGCTACTGCGGCAATTTATAGTCCGCGCTGGTGGTCTTGGCGCCGGCCTGCGTCGGTGTGGGGAGCTGTGTGCGGTCCCATCCCCCGCCCAGCGCCTGCACCAGTTCCACCGTCGAAGTCATCTCTTCCACCTGCAATGAATTCAGCGTTACTTTGCTGTTCAGCAGCGTGGTTTGGGCGAGCACGACATCGACATACGGATCCACGCCGGTGTTGTAGCGCGACAGTTCTATGTCGAGATAATCCTGCGCGTCCTTCACCGCCATCTGCTGGCGCAGGATCTGTTGCGAATAAATGCGCGTAGCGGCCATAGAGTCTTCCACCTGCTGGAAGGCGGTAAGCGTGACCTGCCGATAGTTGGCGAGGTCCGCGTTGTATTCAGCAACGTACTGGTGCAACTCAGCGCGGTAAAGTCCTCCGTCAAAGATCGTCTGGGAAACGGATGGGCCGATGGACCAGACGCGGCTGGGCCAGCTAAACAGGTTGGTTAACGTGGAGCTCTGAAATCCGCCACTGGCGCTGATGGTGACTTGCGGGAAAAATGCGGCGTAGCCGATGCCGATGACGGCGTTGGCTTCGGCGAGCGTGCGCTCGGCCGCGGCAATGTCAGGACGTCGTTCAACAAGCTGTGAGGGAACGCCGGTGGGAATCGACGGCAGCGCGTAGACCATCGGCTTTACAGGGATGGAAAAATCGCTCGGTACCTTGCCCAGGAGCATGGCGATGGCGTGCTCATATTGCGCGCGCAGCAGCCCCACGTTGATGGCCGCCGATTGTGCCGCCTCCAGTGTGGTCTTCGCCTCGGCCACGGAGATGTAATCGCCCACGCCCGTGTCATACTGCGCCTGATTGTAGTCGAGCGCTTTCTGATCGGCTGCCACGGTCTCGTTGAGGATCTGCTGCAGCATGTCCTGGCCGCGAATCTCAAAGTAATACTCCGCCAGGCTGGACTGCTCGGTCAGCTTCTCCACCTGCAGGTCGGCCGCGCTCACCTGCGACGCATATTGCGCCTCGTGCACCTCGTTGCGAATCTTTCCCCAGAAATCGGGCGTCCAGGAAACGTCAATGGGAGCGTTCCAAAGCGTGGATTGCTTTCCTGGGTTTGCCTGCGTGGAATTACTCAGCGAACCGGAACTCTTCGATCGGTTCCACGATGGCCCCGCTGTAATCGTGGGCCAGTATTGGGAGCGTGCCTCGGCGATCGTGGCGCGAGCCGCCATGTAATTCTGGAAATACTGCTTCAGGTTCTCGTTATTGATATTGAGCTGTTCCTCGAGCGTATTCAGATCGGAATCGTTGAAAACTTCCCACCAGTTGCCGCGCAGCATGGCGTCCTGCGGGCTGGCCACCTTCCAGCCGTCGGCATCTTGAAAATTGACAGGCGACTCCTTGTAATTGGGCGCGGTGACCGCCGTTGGCGTGGGCGCGTGGTACGACGGGCCGACGTGGCAACCGGAGAGAAGCGCAAGCAAGCTCAGTGAGCCGGCGGCGATGGAAAGTGTAGATCGAATCTTTAGCTCAAACATGGTCAACTTCCTTCACGTGTTACGACGCCGCTTCTTGCGCGGTAGGCGGCAGTGTGTCGTGCGTCCGGCCCGCCGCGCGCAGGCGCAGCCGGTCCATATACAGGTAAACCACAGGAGTGGTGTAAAGCGTAAGCATCTGGCTTAAGACCAGTCCGCCCACAATGGTGATTCCCAACGGTTTGCGCAGCTCCGAACCGGTGCCGGTGCCGAAGGCCAACGGCAGCGCGCCGCAAATCGCCGACATCGTGGTCATCATGATCGGCCGGAATCGCAACATGCAGGCGCTGAAAATGGCGTCGCGTGTCGACTTGCCTTCAAGACGCTCCGCCTGCAGAGCGAAATCGATCATCATGATGGCGTTCTTCTTCACGATGCCGATGAGCAATATGATGCCGATGATGGAGATGACGTTGAGATCGATATGAAAGATCATCAGCGCCAGCATGGCGCCCGCGCTCGCCGAGAACACAGTGGAGATAATGGTAAGCGGATGAACCAGGCTCTCATAGAGAATACCCAGCACGATGAAGACGGATAGCAACGCGGTAACAATCAGAATCGGCTCTGACGCCAAGGATTGCTGGTAAGCCTGCGCAGTTCCGGCAAAGAATCCGCGCACCGTTCCAGGCATTCCCAGCCGCTGCTCCATCTGCGACACTTCGGTGACCGCGTCGCTGAGAGAAGCGCCGTTGCGCATATTGAAGGAGACAGTGACCGAAGGGAAGAGACCGGTATGTGCCACCTGTAGCGGCGTGGTATTGGTTTGCGCCCTAACGGCTGTGAACAGCGGCGACACCATATTGAGCCCGGCGGAAGATGAAGACTTGCCGGAAGCGAAATAGATATTGTTCAATCCCGACGGGTCCTGCCAGTACTGCGGGGCCACTTCCATCACGACGTAATACTGATTGAGCTGGGTGTAGATGACAGAGACTTCAGATTGGCAGAACGCGCTGCAAAGCGAGCTGTCGAGCGATTGCGGGGTCTGTCCCAGCCGCGCTGCGGTTACGCGGTCGTAAGTGAGCATCTCTTGCAAGCCCCCGTTTTGCTGGTCGGTGTTCACGTCCTGCAGGTCAGGCAGCTTCGACATATTCGTGAGCAGGATGGGACCCCACTTCGCCAGATCGGTGATGGTGTCCGACTGGATCGTGTATTGATACAAGGCGCTGGCGCCACGTCCGCCAATGCGCAGATCCTGGGCAGGCTGCAGAAAGGCCGAGGCCGTTGGCAAGCGGTTCATCTTCGGCCGCAGGCGGTTGATCACGTCTGCTGCCGCGGTTTGGCGTACCGGGCAATCGTATTGCCCTTTGCTGTTGGTGTGGTTCTCCTTGCAACTGGTGCCCAGCGGCTTGAGCGCAATGAACATCATGCCAGCGTTGCCTTGCCCGGTGTAACCGTTGACGTGGGCTACGGCGGGGTCCGCCTTGACGATGTTGACCAGAGACAATGACGAGAAGTTCATGAAAGGGAAGGAGGCATCCTGCGGACCTTGTATGCCGCCCATGATTACGCCGGTGTCCTGCTGCGGGAAGAATCCAGTGGGAATCTTGAAGAGTATGAGGCCATTGAGCGCGACGGTGAGAATAAGAACGATCAGAATCAAGCCCGGATTGTCGAGCACCCAAGTCAAAGAACGCTGGTAAATCCCAACCATGCCGTTGAATGACTTTTCGCTGGCCCGGAAAAGCCAGTTGTGCTTTTCGCCTTCCTTGTGCGCTTTGAGTAAATGCGCGCACATGCAAGGGGTGGTGGTCAGAGATATCGCCATCGAGATCAGGATGGCCGTTGAAAGTGTCACCGCGAATTCGCGAAACAGGCGTCCGATGATGCCGCCCATCATCAGGATAGGAATGAAGACAGCGATCAACGACATGCTGATGGTGAAAATCGTAAAACCGATCTCCTGCGCGCCCTTCAAGGCCGCGGCAAAGGGCTCCATGCCGTTTTCGACGTGCCGGGTGATGTTCTCCATGACCACGATGGCGTCGTCAACCACAAAGCCGGTAGCGATGGTGAGCGCCATCAGAGACAGGTTGTCGAGCGTATAGCCGAAGACGTACATCGCTGCGAAGGTTCCGATCAGCGAAGTGGGCACGGCCACAAAGGGAATGAGCGTGGCGCGCGGGCTGCGCAGAAATACGAAGACCACCAGGATGACGAGGCAAACCGATCCGATCAGCGCCTTGTACACGGTATTCACAGAGGCGCGAATCGTCGTCGTTCGGTCAAGAACGATCGTCGTCTTGATGCCCTGGGGAAGCACCGCCTCGAGAAACGGCAGTTGCGCGTTGATGCGGTCCACGGTCTGAATAATGTTGGCGCCGGGCTGCCGGAAGATGACAACAAAGACCGCTCTGGTGCCGTCCGCGTAGGCGGCGGCGCGAAGGTTTTGCGTCGAGTCCTCGACATCGGCCACATCCGAGAGCCGGACCGCCTCGCCGTTGTGATATCCGACAATCAGTGGGCGGTAGTCCGCCGCCTCGGAGATCTGGTCGTTGGTGATGATGTCTTCACTGACGCCGTTGTTCGAGAGCTGACCCCTCGGCTCGTGCGAGTTCTGCAGGCTGAGCACCGATTGCACGCTGCCCAGCGTAAGCCCGAAGCTTTCCAGCTTGGTGGGATTGACCTCGACGCGCACCGAGGGCGTGGCTCCGCCTTGCACTCCCACTTGTCCGACGCCCTGAATCTGCGACAGCTTCTGCTCCAGGATCGTGGAGGCAAGGTCATAGATCTTCGTCACGTTGTACTTGTCTGACGTGAGGCTCAGAAGCATGATCGGCGAGTCGGCGGGATTCACCTTGCGATAAGAGGGGTTCGAGGGCAAATTCGCAGGCAGATAAGTGCGGGCCGCATTAATTGCAGCCTGTACGTCTCGGGCTGCGCCATCGATGTTGCGGCTGAGATCGAATTGCAGGGTCACCTGGCTCGAGCCCAGCGAACTCGACGAAGTCATCTCCGTAATTCCGGCGATGTGACTGAATTGGCGTTCCAGCGGCGTAGCCACGGAGGCCGCCATGATCTGCGCGCTGGCTCCGGGCAGACCCGCCTGGACGCTGATAGTAGGAAAGTCCACCTGCGGCAATGGCGCTACCGGCAAAACTACGAACGCAATCCCACCCGTGATGGCCACCGCAATGGTGAGCAACGTAGTGCCCACTGGCCGGTTGATAAATGGCGACGAGAGGTTCATGCATTCTCCGTGCCGGGGGGCAGATCTCCGTCGGGCGCCATGCGGGAAAGACGGCGCCCCTGGACCCGCTGGCCGATGCGGTCAAAGAAGATGTAAATCACCGGCGTGGTGTAGAACGTGAGCAATTGGCTCAACAGCAAGCCGCCCACCATGGCAATGCCCAGCGGCCGGCGCAGTTCCGAACCCAGACCGGTTCCCACTGCCAGCGGGATGCCAGCCAGCAGCGCGGCCATCGTTGTCATCATGATCGGACGGAAGCGCAGCAAGCTCGCCTGGTAAATCGCCTCCGTCGAATCCAGTCCATGCTTGCGCTCAGCCTCCAGCGCAAAGTCCACAATCAGAATGCCGTTTTTCTTTACGATGCCAATGAGCAGGATGATGCCGATGATTCCCACCACGCTCAGATCCTCGTGGCAGACCATGAGTGCGAGCAATGCGCCCACACCGGCTGACGGCAGCGTGGAAATAATGGTGATCGGATGGATGAAGCTCTCATACAGGACGCCTAGAACGATGTAGACGGAAACCAGAGCGGCAAGAATGAGCAGCGCTTCATTGGACAGCGAGTTCTGGAACGACGCAGCAGTGCCTTGGAATCCGGACTGTAAGCTGGCAGGGAAGTTAAGATTCTTAGCCGCTTTCTCAATATCAGTGATCGCCGTTCCCAACGAAGCATTCGAGGCAAGATTAAACGACACCGTGACCGAAGGAAACTGTCCCTGATGGTTGATGGAAAGTGCCTCGGTTGTATTTTGCATTTGCGTAAATGCGCTGAGCGGGATGGCGTTGGCGCCGACCGACGATGTGACCAAATTGGGCGTCGTGCCCGCAGTTGAGCCGCTCGACGGCGACGAAGGTCCAGCGTTGCTCGAGCCTCCGGCCAGCACTGTGGCCGGCGAGGTGAGCACCTGGGACGAAGGCGTATAGCGCACCGATGTCGTCGTAGAGTTCGAACCTGCCGACGCCGAGGCGGACGAGGAGTACGACGTGGCCGCGCCGGCTCCGCTGGTGCCGGAGGCTGCACTGCTCTGAATGTACAGATCGCCAAGCTTGGTGGGGTTCAGTTGCCACTCGGGAGCTGTCTCAAGAATCACGTGATATTGGTTGAGTTGCGTGTAAAGGGTGCTGATCTCACGCTGTCCGTAGGCGTCGTAGAGCGTGTTGTCAATGGTGGTGGGCGCGATGCCCAGCCGCGAGGCCGTCACGCGGTCGATCTCCAGCTGCACCGCCTTGGCGCCGGTCTGCTGATCCGTGGCCACGTCTTCCAATTCGGGCAGCGTATTCAGTTGCGCAACAAACTTGGTCGTCCATGCGTTCAGCTCGTCGGTGTCCGGGTCTTCGAGCGTGTACTGGTACTGCGTTCGGGTCACGCGATCGTCCACCGTGATGTCCTGCACTGGCTGCATGTAAAGCTGGATGCCTTCCACCTTTTTAAGGCGGTGTTGCAGCCTCCGGATCACATCGGAGGCGCCGATGCGCTCGTTGATGGGTTTCAGATTGATGGAAATGCGGCCGCTGTTCAGAGTGGTGTTGATGCCGTCAGCTCCGATAAAGGATGACAAGCTTTCCACCGCTGGATCCTGAAGAATGATCTGCGCCATTTCCCGCTGCTTTTCGCTCATGGCTTCGAAGGAGATGGATTGCGAAGCCTGGGAGATGCCCTGAATGACACCCGTGTCCTGCACGGGGAAGAATCCCTTGGGAATGAAGATGTAGAGAACGACGGTGAGGACGAGCGTGGCGAGAGCTACCAGCAGTGTAAGGGTCTGAAAGCGCAGCACCACGCGCAGCGTCCGCCCGTAAAACGCAATCAGGCTGTCGAACATGCGCTCCGACCACTGGTAAAAGCGCGTCTGTTTCGCCTCGGGATCGTGGCGCAGGATGCGCGAGCACATCATCGGCGTCAGCGTGAGCGAAACTACTGCCGAAATAATGATGGTCACGGCCAGGGTGACCGCGAACTCGCGGAAGAGGCGCCCGACCACGTCGCCCATGAACAGCAACGGGATGAGCACCGCGATCAGCGATACCGTAAGTGAAACAATGGTGAACCCAATCTGTCCCGCGCCCTCCAGTGCGGCTTCGAGCGGCGGCATGCCTTCTTCAAGGAAGCGGCTGATGTTCTCGATCATCACGATGGCGTCATCGACCACAAAACCGGTAGAGATGGTGAGCGCCATCAGCGACAGGTTATCGAGCGAGTAACCGAGCAGATACATCACCGCAAATGTGCCGATGAGGGACACAGGCACGGCCACGCTGGGGATGATGGTGGCGCGCCAGCTGCGCAGGAAGAGGAAGATCACCATGACCACCAGCACTACCGTGAGCCCCAGCTCGAACTCTACGTCGTGTACCGACGCCTGAATGCTCGTGGTCATGTCGGTCATGGTGGTTACGTTGATGCCAGCGGGAAGATTGGCTTCAAGTTGCGGCAGAATCTTCTGGATGGAGTTGACGACCGTGATGGTATTCGCGCCCGGCTGGCGCTGGATGTTTAGAATCACGGCGGGCGTGAGCGTGGGGCCGGACGAGCCGCCCGCTTGGCCCATCCAGGCGGCCTGCTTGGTGTTCTCTACGCCGTTCACCACATTGGCGATGTCTTTTACGAAGACCGGCGCCCCATTGCTGTATGAAATCACTACATTTTTGTAGTCATCGGCCGAAGAGATCTGATCGTTGGCGTCGATCTGATAGTCCTGGCGAGGTCCGTCGAAGTTGCCCTTTGCGGAGTTGACGCTGGACTGGACCAGAGCCGTGCGCACATCCTCCATGTTCAGGCCGTGCGAAGAAAGCGCGACCGGGTTCACCTGAATGCGCACCGCAGGCTTCTGGCCGCCGCTGATGCTCACGAGGCCGACGCCGGCCAACTGCGACAACTTCGGCGCCAGGCGGGTATCCACCATGTCCTCAACCTGCGACAACGGCATGATGTCGGAACTGATGGCAAGGGTAAGGACAGGGGCGTCGGCCGGGTTGGTCTTGTTGTAGACCGGCGGCACGGGTAGATCGGAAGGCAGAAAGGTCTGGCCGCCATTGATGGAGGACTGTACTTCTTCTTCGGCGACGTCGAGCGAGAGCGAAAGGCTGAATTGCAATACGATGACCGACACGCCGCCGGCGCTGGTCGAGGTCATTTGGCTCAGGCCCTGCATTTCGCCGAACTGGCGTTCCAGGGGCGCAGTAATCGTGGTCGCCACCACGTCCGGGCTGGCGCCGGGATAGAAGGTGAGCACCTGAATCGTCGGATAATCCACTTCGGGCAGCGCCGAAACCGGCAGCTGCGTGAATGCGACGATGCCCACCAGCAAAATTGCGGCCATCAACAGAGACGTTGCAACTGGCCGCAGAATAAATGGGTGGGACGGACTCATGGAGCGGCCTCGGTGGTATCGGTGTCAGTGGAAGGTATGACGACTGGAGATTGCGTGACCGGAGAGCCGTCGATCAGTTTCTGGAAGCTGCTATTGGCAACGACATCGCCGGCCTTGAGGCCGGATGTGACAACGGTGTTGCCCTGATCGGAGATTCCCGACTTCACGGTCGTCATGACGGCTTTGCCGGCCGGTTGATTGCCGCCACCGCCTCCGCCCGTGCCGCCCCCAGCGCCACCGCCAGTGGCACCGCCTCCGCCAGCGCCGCCCCCGTGGTGTCCGCCGCCGGACGCGCCCCCGGATTTGCCGGGCGCGCCGGGGGTGAGTCCCTGAATGAGATAGACAAAATCAACTGCGCCGTTGTGCTGGATAGCTGAAGAAGGAACCAGTATCTGGTTGTCGAGAGTTTTTACGAGCAGGCGCGTGTTGACGAACTCATTGGGGAAGAGATCACCTTTGGCGTTGTCGAACGCCGCGCGCAATTGCACGGTTCCCGTCACGGTGTCGATCTGGTTGTTGACGGTGATCAGCTTGCCCTTCGCAATCAGCTTGGTGTTGGTGCGGTCGTAGGCATCGACCTCTAGCGCCTTGCCGAGCCGCATTTGCTGCAACACTTGCTGCAGGCTGTCTTCTGCCAGCGTGAAGATCACGGTGATTGGCTGAATCTGCATAACAACCACAAGAGCAGTGGAGGAGTTGGCGGTGACCAGGTTTCCAGGGTCAGCCAGGCGAAGTCCCACACGCCCTGTAATCGGCGATTTGATGTGGCAATAGGCAACCTCAACCGTGTCGTACTGTACCGTGCCCTGGTCGTTCCTCACGGTTCCCTGGTCCTGCAACACCACCTTTTCCTGGTCCTCGAGCGTCTGCCGCGGGATGGCATTCTTGGCCCATGCATCCTGGTAGCGCTTCAGGTCCATCTGCGCTTCGGCGAGCAGGCTCTGGTCGCGGTCCAGCGTGCCCTGCGCCTCCTCAAGCTGCGCCGCGTAGGGCCGGTCATCGATGTCGATGAGCAGATCGCCTTTTTTCACCGTCTGGCCTTCGCGGTAATGGACTGCTGTGATCACGCCCGTCACCTGCGAGGTAATCGTGTCGGTATACGTGGGCGTAACGGTGCCGATGGCGTTCAGATACACGCCAATGCTGCCCTTGGTGGCAGTGGCCAGGGTGACAGGCACGGGACCAGCCATGGCTCCGCGCCGGTTGCTGCCGCCGGCAGGTGCTGTGGAGCTGGCGCTATGCTGCCGGTACACCCAGAAAAACAGGAGTCCGAACAAGACCAGGATGATTACCCAGATCCAGCGGTGGCGGCGCTTTTTTGCAGAGTTGTCGGGCTGTAGCCCCGAGGCAGAGTGCGAAACAGACAAAGGTTCATCCATCGTCTTCTTCTTCTCGAATATCAGGTTTGGGACATTCGGTTAGTCAGCAATATATTTTCTCATACGCAAAATGGCATGTTGAAGCTACCATCCGCCATCCCGGCATGCGGTGCGCCCGAACCCGGTAAACCCGCTCGATGGTTCAAATTGCGCCTGGTTTCAGAGCGGATCTGAGAGGCGAGGATGCGAAGCTCCACAACTCACCCCGCCTTGCGCGCGCATGGTATTGGATGGACGAATTCACTTGGAAAATAGTTGCAGCCCGGCGCTTGCCGGCCTCCCGGCCAACAGGTCCGAAAGAAGTGCGCGCAGGAAGGGGCAAGTCTGCTTCCCGGCTGCCTTTTTTCCCACTGAATTTGGTTGCAATCATGGCTCTGCGCTTGTGTTTTGGGCCCACAATCCAGCCCTACAATGGGGTCTTTCCTTGTTGGATGCAAATCAGCGCGTAATTGCTGCATGAACCGGATGCAGCGTTTTCAACTCTTCGCGCCATCGCTAACTTCGGCAAAATCCAGAGAAGTCCTGCGCCAGGGGGCGACGATGTGGGTACCGCCATTGCCGATTACCGCACCGGCTACGCTCTCCACTGAAGTGATAATGCACTCCTCGCCTCCGTGTTCAAGGAAGTCAATTGCCGCCTGGATTTTGGGCCCCATCGACCCTGGCGGGAAGTGGCCCGCAGCTAAATACTGGCGCGCCTGGTCCATGGTGATTGTGTCGAGCCATTGCTGGCTGGGCCGGCCATAGTCGAGCGCCACGCGATCGACTGAAGTGACAATAATGAGCTTGTGAGCGTGCACGTGCGTCGCCAGCATGCTTGAAGCGAGATCCTTGTCCACAACGGCTTCCACGCCCACCAAACGATCGTCTTCCCAGGCCACCGGAATACCCCCGCCTCCGCAGGCGATCACGACCACGCCGGCGTCGAGCAGCGACGAGATCGCTTCGGCCTCTAGAATTTGCAACGGGCGGGGCGAAGGCACGACGCGGCGGTAGCCTCCCGGCGAGACTTCGCGCATGATCCAGTCTGGCCTGTCGCTGCGAATGCCAGCGAGCTCGTTCGCGTCATAGAAAGACCCGATCGGTTTCGTGGGATGCTGGAAATCCGGGTCGTCGCGATCCACGAGCACCTGGGTGATCACGGTAGCCGCTTCGCGCTGGATTCCCTCGCGGCGGAACAACTCGCAAATCAGCCGCTGGATCATGTAGCCCATGCCGCCCTGGCAATCGGCGTCGCAAGTATCGAGCGGCAAGCTCGGAACGCGCCGCTCGCCCTCCTCGACGCGAATCAGAATGTTGCCTATCTGCGGTCCGCTGCCGTGGGTGATGGCGATCCGTGCACCGGTGTGGAACAGAGGCTTGAGATGTTCGAGCGTCTCCGCAGTGTGGGCAAACTGCAAGGGAATCGTGCCGGACTCGCCGGGCCTCGTAATGGCGTTGCCGCCCAGAGCGATCACCAGAGTTTCGGTCATGGTCTCAAGAGCCTGCCGCCTCATAAGCGATTTCCTGTTCCGCCATGGTCAGTGCCATGATTGCCTTCGCGGTGTGCAGGCGGTTTTCTGCTTCCTGGTACACCACGGAGTGCGGACCATCGATCACCTCGTCCGTCACCTCGTTGCCCCGATCGGCGGGTAGCGGATGCATGTACAGAACATTTTCCGTGGCCAATTTCATGCGCTCGCTGTTGCAAATCCAGTACTTGTATCCCTCAGCGATCCGCAGGGACTCCTTGGGGTTCGTCCCCATGGTGTCGAGACAGCCCCAGCTCTTGGGGATCACGATGTCGGCGTCCTGAAACGCGTCGTCCATGTTGTCCACGATTTCGAACTTGGTTCCGGCGCGCCGCGCGTTCTCTCGCGCCGCCTCGACCGTCTGCGGCATCAGCCCGTACTCGGGTGGATGCGCCAGCACAACGTCCACGCCGAAGCGCGGCATCAACATGATCAGACTTTGCGGCACGCTGAGCGGCTTAGCGTAGCTCGGCGCGTACGCCCACGATATCGCCAGCTTCCGTCCGCGCAAGTTGCTTCCAAGTTTCTCGCGGATGGTCATCAGGTCGGCCAACGCCTGGCAGGGATGGTCGATGTCGCACTGCATATTGATTACCGGCGCATCGGCCCAGCGCGCAACTTCGCGCATGTACGCGTTGCCCTCGCCGGGAATCAAGTCGTGACGGATGGCGATGGCGTGCCCGTAGCTGGAGAGGATGATTCCCGTGTCCTTCGCGCTTTCTCCATGCGAAATTTGCATGGCATCGGAAGTCAAAAAATGGGCGTGGCCGCCGAGCTGCGTGATTCCCGCTTCGAACGAATTGCGCGTGCGCGTGGATTTGTCGAAGAACATCAGGAAGATAGTTTGATCGACTAAATAGCGATGCGGAATGCGCCCCTTGAACTTGCGCTTCAAATCGGCGGATACGTCGAGCAGGATTTCGATCTCTGCTTCGCCGTATTCCTCCGTAGTGATGTAGTCCTTGCCTTTGAACAGAGCCTTTCGTATTTCCAACACACACCTCTTTCTCAAAATCTATGGAGTCGATGAAAATTCTGCGTCCGGGAACCGGTTCCCGATTCCAGCGGCCGCTTCAGTTCAGCGCTTGGCATCTTCCAGCGTTGCGACGTATGCGAGAGGGAACGCAGCATAGAACTGCGCCGCTTCCACCAGGTGGCGAATTGGGATGCGTTCGATCACGCTATGCGCGACGTCTTCCTCGCCGGGGCCGAAGCCGATACTCGGCACGCCCATAATTCCCATG
>JBEKEP010000099.1:0-16241 GCA_050013775.1 Occallatibacter sp.
AAAAGTACATCCGGCGAGTAGCGCGATCGCGGCGATGGTGTATTTCGCAGGCATGGAATCGTCTCCTTATCCTTCGAACGCGGAATACAAGGCAACTTGCAAGGGAAATCCTCACACCGGCCCCGATGGCTCGATTGGAAGCGCTCAATTTGGCTTTGGGGAGTGCTTTGCGCCGAACTGCCGAAGCTTCTCGAGCGTAACGGCGGCCTGGCCGGAGTCGATGGCCTCCGCGCCCATGGCGACACCTTGCTTGAGGTCGCCGACGAGGCCCGCGGCCACCAGGACAGAGGCGGCGTTGAGCAGGACCACGTCGCGGCGTGCGCCGGCTATGCCGGTGAGCACGTCATAGAGCAGCGCCTTGTTGGTTTCAACGTCGCCGCCAGTGAATTGGTCGATCGTGGTGCGCTCGAGGCCGGCCATCTCCGGCGTGATGCGCGCGGCTTTGAGCTCGGGCTTGCCTTCTGCACTCTCTACGATGCGCGCCACGACGGATTCGCCCGTGGTGGTGAGCTCATCGATGCCATCCGTTCCGTGGACAACGAAAGCGCGGTGCGCGCCGAGTGCCAGAAGCGCACGGCCGACAAGAAGCACGCGGCTGGGAGCGAGCACGCCGATGACCTGCGTGCGCGCGTGAGCCGGATTCGTCAGCGGGCCCGCCAGGTTGAATATCGTCCGGAAGCCGAGGGCGCGGCGCAAAGGGCCGAGAGCCTTCATGGCCGGGTGATAGAGCGGCGCGTAGAGGAAGACGAAGCCGGTTTCGCGCAGGCATTCGACGGCGAGATCTGGCGGCAGCTCGATGGGAACGCCGAGGGCCTCCAAAACGTCTGCGGCCCCGCAGCGCGAGGTAACGGCCCTGTTGCCGTGCTTGGCCACCTTGGCGCCCGCGGCCGATGCGACCAGCGCCGCGCCACAGGAGATGTTGAAGGTCTGCGGTCCGCCACCGCCGGTACCGACGCAGTCGACGAGCTCCGCTCTTTCCTCTTCGGTGAAGGGCATGGGCACGGAGTGGCTGCGCATTACGTCGACAAAGCCGGTGAGTTCCGGCGCCTGTTCGCCGCGCGTGGCAAACACGGCCAGCATGGCGGCGGTTTCCACCTCCGGCACGTTGCCCGCGAGAATCTCCTCGAGCACTTTGGCTGCCTGCTCGCGCGTGAGCTGGGTGCCGTCTTCGGCGAGCGGGCGCAACAGTTCCTTCACCAACGACATGGATAAAGTATGGCAGAGCCGGGCCTGGGCGCGAAAAGACCTGCGACCGGCGGAATCTTCGGGTACCTCGGCTGAACGGGAGCAAGTCCCTCGTTTGTGGGAGAGGCGCGCACGTGAATTCCGTGAATCATGGTGAGAGAAGGGCAAAGACGAGCGATGTTCTACCCCAAAAATGTTCCCAACCGGCAACGGACCCTGCGCGTCGTGTTGGGCGTCATGTTGATCGCCGGCGGATTCTACTGGTTTCACCTGTCGATGCAGACCGTTACCTTCGTGATCGCAGGAACCCTGATGGCGTTGACCGGCTTCATCGGCTACTGCCCCATGTGCTCGATTGCGAACCGCATCAGCCCGCCCAAGTAAGCTCGGCAACCGGGCTCCTGCGAAGGCCTCAGGAGCTGAGAAACCCCCGCAATTCTGCGTGGTAATCTGAAAATTGCCTGAGGTCCCTACCCGTTGAAAATCCACGAATATCAAGCAAAAGCAATCCTGGCGAAGTATGGCGTGCCCGTGCCCAAAGGCGAGATGGCAAGCACGCTGGAAGAAGCCAATGACGTCACCCGCAGGCTGTTTGCCGAAGGCGCATCGGGCGTGGTGGTGAAGGCGCAGATTCACGCCGGAGGCCGCGGCAAGGGCGGCGGCGTGAAGGTGGCCAAAACGCGCGAAGACGCCGAGCGGCACGCCAAGAACATCCTGGGCATGACGCTGGTGACGCACCAGACCGGTCCGCAGGGGCAAAAGGTGCAGCGGTTGCTCAACGAGGAAACCGCCAGCATCGAGCGCGAGTTATATCTGGGCATCGTGCTCGACCGCGCCACGGGCAGGCTGGTGTTCATGGCTTCGCAGGCCGGCGGCATGGAGATTGAAGAGGTCGCGGCGAAGGATCCCACGGCCATCTACAAGGAGACCATCGACCCGACCGTGGGATTCTGGCCGTGGCAGGCGCGCAAGCTGGCCTTCGCACTGGGACTCAAAGCTACGCAAATCAACCAGGCAGTCAAGTTCTTCCAAAGCCTGTACACGGCCTTCTTGGAGACAGACGCCTCGCTGATCGAAATCAATCCATTCATCACCACCACCGACGACAAGCTGTACGCGCTCGACGCCAAGATCACCTTCGACGACAATGCGCTGTTCCGGCATGCCGACATCAAGGCGCTGCGCGACGTTGCCGAAGAGGATCCGCTGGAAGTGGAGGCGAGCAAGTACGCGCTCAACTACATCAAGCTCGACGGGTCGATTGCGTGCATGGTGAACGGCGCGGGCCTTGCCATGGCGACGATGGACATTATTCAGTACGCCGGCGGCAGCCCCGCGAATTTTCTCGACGTAGGCGGCGGCGCGACCCAGGAACAGATCGAACACGCATTCGAGATCCTTCTCTCTGACGCGAACGTGAAGGCAATCTTCATCAACATCTTCGGCGGCATTCTGCGCGTGGATCGCCTGGCGACGGGCGTAGTGGCGGCGGCGAAAAAGCTGAATGTTAAGGTCCCTATCGTGCTGCGGCTCGAAGGCACGAACGTGGAAGAGGGCCGCAAGATTCTGAAGGAGTCGGGGCTGAACTTCCAGGTGGGCGCAACCATGAAAGAAGCGGCTGAACTTGTTGTGGCTGCGGCAGCGAGGGCATAACGATGGCAGTATTGGTAGACAAAAATACGCGTCTCATCGTGCAAGGCATCACCGGCAAGGAAGGCACCTTCCACGCCATGGCTTGTGCGGAGTACGGCACCAAGGTGGTCGGCGGCGTGACGCCCGGCAAGGGTGGGACAACGCACGAGGGCTGGCCCGTATTCAACACCGTGGCGGACGCCGTGGCCAAGACGGGCGCCAACGCGACCATGATCTTTGTGCCGCCGCCGTTTGCCGCTGACGCCATTCTCGAGGCCGAAGATGCGGGGATGCCGCTGATCGTCTGCATTACGGAAGGCATTCCGACGCTCGACATGGTGAAGGTGTGGGCCAAGCTGAAGAATTCGCAGTCGCGGCTCGTCGGCCCCAACTGCCCAGGCGTGATTTCGCCGGGCAAGGCGAAGATCGGCATTATGCCAGGCCGCATTCACAAGGAAGGGTCGATCGGCATTGTGTCTCGTTCCGGGACACTCACCTACGAAGCCGTGCACCAACTGACGCAGCGTGGCATCGGGCAGTCGACCGCGATCGGTATCGGCGGTGATCCCATTATCGGCACCACGCACATCGATGCCTTGCGGCTGCTCAATGACGATCCAGAGACGGAAGCCATCATCATGATCGGCGAAATTGGCGGTTCGGCCGAGGAAGCCGCGGCGGAGTTTGTGAAGCAGTATGTGAAGAAGCCGGTGGTGGGATTTATCGCTGGGCAGACAGCGCCTCCGGGGCGTCGCATGGGTCATGCCGGCGCCATCATCAGCGGAGGCCAGGGAACGGCCGCCGACAAAATGAAGGCCATGGAGGCGGCAGGCATTCACGTGGTGGTTTCGCCAGCCGAGATGGGCGCGACGCTGGCCAGGGTGATCGGCAAAGCGTGACGGCTCGCGTCGATCACTTCCCGATGAGCACAAACGCACCCCAGTAGAACGGCAGATCCTTGCCGTACCGCTTCTTCACCGTCTCGCGCTCTTCCAGTTGCGCCCGACGCAGAGCTTCCGGCTTCTCCATCCCGGCCAGCCACTTTTGATAGAAGAGCGACATCAGTTCCTGCGTCTCCTTGTCGGGTATGGACCACATGCTCATCATCACTGCATCGGCGCCGGCCTCCTGCAGTCCGCGCCGCAACCCGAAGACGCCGTCGCTGTTCAGTTGCTTGCCCAATCCCGTCTCGCACGCGCTAAGCACCACTAGCTCGGTCCCTTCAAGATTCAACTGGCTCGCCTCGTAGGCCGTTAACACTCCGTCGTCCACTCCGTCTTCCGGCGCCGCACCCCGCCGCACGCGATCCGCCCCGGCAAAAAGCAAACCTGAGCGCAGCATTGGATCCTCATTCACATTGGCTTTCTCTCCGCGCGCCTCCGCAGTCGCGGTCAACTCCTCATCCGACAGGAAGAAACCGTGTGTGGCAATATGCACCACGCGCGGCGCATGCGCCAGTGTCAAGGTGTCCTTCACCGCAAGCTCTGCCGTGTATACAGTCGCCTGCCAGCCTGCCGCCTTCAGCAGTTTGTCCACCGTGTCCACTTCCACCTGAGTGCCGGGCAGCGGCGGAAGATCGCTGCCCTTCAAATCTCCTCCTCGAGACGAAAATTGCGCAGCTCCCGCATTGGAAGCCTGCGCCACGGTAGCGGGCGCCGTCTGCTGCGTTCCTGTCGCACTGGCACGCAACTGGGCAATCACGGTTTTCTGTTGCGCCGCAGTCAAATCAAACGTGGGATTGCCCACCACGAGTGCGCTCCTGCTTTGCGTATCGCGCGCCGCAGCCAGCAGATCCTTCGTGCTGTTCAAAACCCGCAGTTGGACTTTCTCCATCAGCAGTTTTCCGTCGCTGTCGGCCATCAGCCCGATCGGGATCGTATTCAAAACGCCGTCCGGCGCAACGTACACGCGCTTCGCCGCACCCAGCGCCGGCTCCAGCGGTTTCCAGAACGCCGCATACGCCGCGCTCGTACCCCCCGCACCTTCCTGCTTTGCCGGCGTGGCCGGTGCTTCCGCCTCGGCAAATCCGCGCATCTGTCCGACACTGTCGCGATAGGCCAGCATCGGCGCGGCTTCCAGTTCCTTCGCATTACCTAGATTGACGAAGATCGGCTGCTTACAATCCGGCGTGACCACCAGCGCGACATAAAGAAAGTCTCCCGTCAGGCCTAACCCGTCGTACTTTGGGAACTTCGTGATCTCGACCGCCGCCTCTCCCGGTTTGAGCGCCTTCTGCACATCGCGCCATGTCGCCGCGTTCTGCGCTTTCTGCTGGCTCAACGCAGCCGATCGCTTCATCAACGTCTGCTCCAGTGTGTTGGCCTCGGTTGCCACCTGATCGAGCTGCGCCCGAAAGTTGGCAGGGTCCCCGACCTTCGACTCCACCAGCGCCGCCACTTGCGCTCTGTCGCTCGCCAGCTTGTCCAGCATCGCCAGAGCCTGCGGATCGCCGCTCGCCTCAACTGCCGCGCGCATCGAAGCCGCGCTCGCCGCAATCAGCCCCTTTTCTTCAAGCAGAGCGTCATACATCTGCCCGGTGAGTTCCGGCATTTGCTCGTGATACTTAGCGACAAAACTGAAGAAAATGGGAAACGCCATCTGCTGCGTCGAAAAGTAAAGAATGCGGTCCCGCTCGCTCATCGTCGCGGCATTGGCGCGAAATTCTTCTTCCAGTTCTCCCAGGTAGGTCTGAAAGTAAGGCGCGGCCTGTGCCGGCTTGTCCCATGCAAAATAAAGGGCCGCCATGTCCTGGACATCCGTATGCAGAGCAGGGTCGTTCGCCTTCAAGTGTGCCTTGTCGATCTTCAGCTGTTGCTGGTACATCGGCTCGGCCTCGGCAAATCGATGCTCGTTCTTGTAAATTCTCCCCAATCCTTCGAGCGCAGGCGTCAAGGCCGTGCTGTCCGGCCCATCCGCTTTCTCAAAGATTGCCAGCGCCCTCTTGTGCAGCGACTCTGCGTTATCGTGATTGCCCATGTCCTCGGCAATCGATCCCAGCCGGTCCAGGCACTTTGCCACGTCTGGGCTCTCGGCTCCCTCCGCATGCGTATAAATCTGCCCCGCCGTGTTGAACATCTTTGCCGCTCCGTCCAGCTTCCCTTCGATCAGCATCAGTTCTCCGGCGTCGGAGAACGCGTCCCCCACATCCTTATTCGAGTCCCCGAGGACCTTCACATACAGCGGAACGGCATTCAAATACAATTGCTCCGCCTGGCTAGTCTGTCCGTGCGACGAATAGAGATTCGCGAGGCTGATCATGGTTGCCAAGGTCTGCAGATTCTGCGCTCCCAGGCTCTTCAGATCGATCGCGAGCGCTTGGCGAAACGCCCGCTCGGCATCGCTGTAACGAAACTCATGATCGTAGAGCCTGCCCAGGCTCGTCAGCACTGCCGCCACATCGGGATGATTCGGACCCAGCGCCTTGGCGCGGTTCGTCAGCGCCTGCAACATCAACGACTCCGCCTGCGGGTACTTACCCTCGTCGCGGAGCAGCGAGCCCATGTCCTCTTCGATTAACGCGATCGTCGATTGTTCAGGAGAAGTGGACTTCTGTTCGCTGGCATATGCCTTCGCGTAAGTCTGCTCCGCATCGGTAAACTTCCCTTCGTTGGTATACGCCTGCGCCAGATGGTCAAGAGCTAGACCGATCAGCGGATGCTGCGGTCCAAGCGCCTTCAGGTTCGCCGCCAGCGCCTGGCTGAATGCCTGCTCCGCGTCAGCGAACTTATTGATCAGGTCGTACAGGGTTCCCAATCCGCCCAACGCCGTTGCTTCACCAGCAGCATCTCCCAGCTTTTCCTCCACCGCAACCGCTTTCTTGTAGAGCGTTTCGGATTCGGCGTATTTGCTCTCCTGCAGATAAATCAGGGCCAGGTTGTTTGCGTCCGTCGCCACGCTATCGTTGTTCTCGCCCAGCACCTTCTCATGGATTGCCAGCGCCTGTTGCATCGCCTTCTCCGCCGCTGGATATTTTGCTTCCTGCCGGTAGAGCTCTCCCAGGTTCGACAAATCCGTCGCTGTGTCCTTGCCCTCCGCGCCTTCGACCTTCGTGTCGATCGCGAGCGCCATATTCAGGTGTGTCTCCGCATCGCTGAACTTTTCCAGATCCATTTCGAGAATCCCGAGAAAACCTGACGACAGCGCAACGTGGTGGTCGTTGGGTCCCCACGTTGCCTGCGCCGCCTGCAAGGCCTGCTGTTCGATGGGAAGCGCGGCGGCATAGTTGCCCTGCTCATTCAACTTCTCTGCCTGCTCACTCAGGTCATACCAGCGCTGGGGCTGGGCATGCGCTTGCGACCTCCCGGCCAGCAGCACGCACACCACTCCGGCCCGCGCAAAATACTTCAAGGAATGCATCGGAGAAACCTCGCTCAAATTCGCGATTTGTACCAGCCTTGCCGCCGCCCCTTTGCGGGCTGGTTCACGCTCCGTCATGGCAGTATGCACCTCTTAGGGATTTCCGGGGGAGCCGTGCTTGCACGGATTCCGCCGCCGACGCCTCATCAATGACGGAGCAAGCCAGCGCAAAAGCTTAAAGCCTATTTCTGATTTGCGACGTCGTAAACGAAATATTCGAACGAATCCGCGTTCGTCAAGGGATCCGCCGCACCCTTCCCGGTCTGCGGCATTTTGTACCACGGAGCCCAGAAGATTTGACCAATCCAATTGCTGGTCATAAAGACCAGGTCCTTGCAATCCGTTTGGCCGTATGCGACGTCAACCGTGCGGGCTCCATTCGGCAAATGGGACAGTTCGTGCACCAGGATCGGGGGCTGAGAATCCGGTCCGGTTTCAGGCGCTTTCCAGAAAGGATCGCACAGGAAAATCTCCGTTCCGTTCGATAATGCCGGATGAACGTAGGCACCGCATTCCGCTGCATCCGTGGGCGCAAAGAGGTCAGCCCCGGTCGGGTATATCGCGCTGGTGACGGATTTGATTCCGTTCAGGAGCTTGAGCACATTGTTGACGTCCTGCCGTATCACCTTCTGCGTTGCCGGCGTTGCGTTTCCAAACCATTTCGTGCTGATTGCCTGCGTCCCTGCGTCCCAGGGATTCTTATCCGTGTAGGTCTTCACTTTGGCGACCATCGCTTTCGCCGCGGCAAGGTCCTTGTTCAAAATAGAAATCTGAGTGAGATCAAACTTTGGGCCATTCGGGTTTGGTTTGGGGCATTCAAATGGACCCCACAAAGTGTCGATGGGCGTCTTCGACCCCGAAGTAGGCTGCGGTACTTTCTTAGCCGTTTGCCGCGGCGTCCCCGGCAAAGGCTGCGGTGTCGTCCCCTTCGTCGGCTGCAGACTCGTCCCCGGGGGCGGCTTGAATTTTCCGTTCCCCGTGCACACCACCGTGCATAGATCATTTCCACCCCCGCATTTGAATCCCTGCGCTACCGCTGCCCCCAGGTCGTCGATGGGAATCACAATTGCATTGGTCAGCGGCGGAACGACGGGATTGCACCAGAGGCATGAACTGCCCACCTGCTTCCATAACTTCAGGGGTGGGTGGTTTGGCCCGCAGCTCCCGCCCCCAGGGGGGATCGTTCCCTCGACGCCATGGCACAACCGCGGATCCATGCCTTTGAAAGGGCTGGTACTGGCGCTCTCGCAATTCGACTCGTATATGTCGGAGTAAACAGGTCCGCCTCCACCCGAGTCGTAAATGTCCCCTACCGGCGCCGAGGAGGCTTGCTGCCCTCGCGCGCCCGCACTAACAAGCGCCAGGAGCGCAAACCCCATCGCAGGCCAGCATCCGCATCTCCCGCTCTCGCGTCTACGAATTGGCTCATCCGCATCCGCTCCGCGCGGCGCGTGCAACTCCGCCGGCGTCTTCGACCTTTGACCGACGTGCGCTCGGCTGAATTTCGCCATGCGGCTACCGCCTTTTCTTGGGGATTTGAGGGAAGCTTGCAGCTGGCCATACCGGCGTTGGCACGATCATACGATCATTTCAGCGAGCTTGAAAATGGAAATCAGGAGGCATTCACTCCCCAACTTCTTCCGCGCGGAGAGAAATTCCGCTGTTCAAGCCGTGTCGAGCAGGGGCACAGGAGGAATCCGAACTAGTGTACTGATTTGACACACATTCCAGTAACCTGCCAGGGATTACTACTGTCCTTGATTCCTTCCCAGAACTTTTCTCCACAACGCAGGAAGTGGAGAGATAATCGACATACCAATTGTGTCACCGGGCATTCGGATGGTTGTATTCGTCGCTCAACCAGCGGCTACGAACTCATTCATCGCGGGCTTTATCTGCTTGCTTAAGTAAACGACCGCGTAGAAGCTAAAGACCAGTCACTGAAGCCCGAGCATTGCGGCGATTTTCCCTGTGGGAATGTGACTCCGCAAAAGTAGAACGGCACTCCCCCCGCTCGCACCGTTCCTCGACCGCGACTTCGCTCATTCTCATTGGGAAATCATCTTTGCTGTTGTGAAGGCTTTGCCTTGCCCTGGATGTGATGTGAATCCTTGCCGGCCCTGCCGCGGAGGAACCGCCTTGTGACGGGGATACCTCGGATCCGATCGGTGAAACCGGGATTCACGGAACTGCGTTGGATTCTATGGATCGCTCTATACCATCAAGATCGCTGCCGGTCCTGGCCGTTCTGCCTTTCTCCACTGGGTACGACGTCCCCGAATATCTCGGTCTGGCGGTCGCAGAACAAACCATGGAACAGTTAAGCCATGCCCGTCCCGCGTTGGCATCGATCGTCGCATGGCACTCCGCGTGTGCCTTGGCGCGCCGCGACCTGCCCGCGCGGGAGATTGGCGCGATGCTGCACGCGGAACTGATCCTTACGGGCCAGGTGCTGGCCACGCTGGGACGGCGCCGCCTCCGCGTGGAGATGATCCGCGTGGGGGATGGCGCGCCCCTGTGGATGGAAGACGTGCTCGCGGAGCGCGAAAAGATGGCGGAGCTAACCGGCGAGCTGGTCAACCGTGTGACATCGCGATTGCGCGCCGGAGAGACTCCCATTGAAATTGATGCCGAGGCCATGCCGGCGGTCCAACGCGCGACGGCACCAGCGCAGCGCGAGGCGCACGACCTTTATCTGCGCGCCCACCACGAGTGGCAGAGCATGGAACGGCACGGGATGCAGAACGCCATGGGCCGTCTGCTGCATGCAGTCGAGTTGGACACATCCTTGATGGCCGCACGCGTGGAGCTTGCGCAACTTGCCATCCTGCAATGCATCTACGGCTATCTGTCTCCCAGAATCGCGGCCGCTACCGTGCACCGTGCCGCGGATGCAATTCCGGAATTGAACGCGCAGGCCGAAGCCCTGTTGCCGGCGCTGGGTTGGGTGGAATTCCATTTCGAACGCGATGCGCGTTCGGCGCTACGGATGATGGCGCGCTCCGCGGGGCTGCCTCATGACGCCATGAATACTCGGGTGTGCAGTTGGCTTCTGCTCAGCCGGCACCGGTTCGGCGAAGCCGTTGAACTGTTGCGCGCGGCCATTCAGCTCGATCCCTACGCGCCGTGGCTGCAGGCGGCCCTGGCCTGGTCTCTGCATCTGGCCGGCGAGCGGGACGCGAGCGTGACGCAGATTCTGAAAGCGATCGACATGTCTGCCGAGTACGACAAATCGCTCTTCTTTGGCGCCATGATTCTGGGATTTAACGGAGAAGCGGCGCGCGCCGTCGCATTGGCGGAGACGCTCGCTGCGCGCTCCTCGCACTACGACCTTGCGCTCTCAGCGCACGCCTATGCCCTGGCGTGCTCCGGTCGTGTCGAGGAATCGCTCAGCATGCTGGAACGGCTGCAATGGCTGAGCCGCGAGCGCTATGTGCTGAATACGCTGAACGCCGCCACGCATGTCGTGCTCGGCGAGTTCGATGCGGCCCTTGAAGTGCTGCGCACTGCCAACGAGAGTCGCTGTCCGTGGTTCTTCCACATGCTGGTCGATCCCCGGCTCAAGCCGCTCAAGGGACGGCCAGAGTTTGCGGCGCTCGAGGCTTCGCCGAAGGCGATGCAAACCGCAGTCACCCCACCCTCAACGCCAAGCACGCGTTGAGGGTGGGGCACGGTTTAACCAGCGCTTTGATTACTTCGCAAACAGCGTGAGGTCGATGCCTTCGCCCATCGCTTTGTACCCCGCGTCGCTCGGATGCAGGTGATCGCCCGAGTCGTAGAGCGGATTGAAAGCCTTGGGATTCTGCGGATCGCGCGTGATCTGATCGAAATCGACAACGCCGTCGAAGACGCCGCTCGAGCGGATCCAGTCGTTGACGGCTTCGCGCACATGCTCGCCCGCATCGCAGTAGTAGCCTGCGCCGCCGTAAGGCGTGAGCGTGGCGCCGATGATTTTGAGCCCGTGCTCGTGGGCCCGATCGGCAATCTGCTTGAGTCCCCATTCCAACTGCGGCGCGGTGATGGCGTCCCACGGAACCTGCACGTGAGCCAGCCGCCCAATGTCGTTGATACTTTCGAGCACGATGACATAGCGCACGCCGCTTTGAGCGAGCACATCGCGGTCGGCGCGTGAAATCGCGCTGGGGCCGGTAGTTTCGTTCAGGACGCGGTTGCCGCCGATGCCTTCATTTAGCACGGCAACGTGAGAGAGATTCGGGTCCTGACCGAGGCGCGCAGCGAGCACGTCGGGCCAGCGGCGGTTGGTATTGAGTGTGGAATGCGCACCGTCGGTGATGGAATCGCCAAGCGTGACGATGGCGAACGATCCCTGGGATGCCGAAACATCGATCCCGTCGAAGAAGTACCACGACAAGATCTTCGCGGCCTGCGGCAGCTCGGGCGCGATGGACGCGTGGCCGTCGGCGACGAAATTGTCCTGGTCCGCGAAGGAGTGGTAGGTCTCCGCGCGCATAATCTGCGGCGGCAGATAGAAGCTCACGGCAACATCGGCAAACGGCGCGACGGCGAGCGCAACGGGATCGGAGAAAATGGCGCCGCCGGGAGGAATGTTGACCCACGCGTCTCCGCCAAACGTGACGGCACGATCCGTGCCAGGCTGGATGGCGCTGCCGCCTGCGCCAAGCGCGACGTGAGCGTCGACGATGGTAAGGGGATCGACGCCGAACTCATTGGTAAAGCGCAGGCGAATCTGCGGGCCGCCTGCGGAGATATGCACGATCTCGCGCATGGTGACGCTGGAAAAGAGGTGGATATTAATGCCGTCGGCCTGCATGGGCGACGTAGCCCAGGTTCCCACCCATTGCTGATGCGGCGCGGACTGGGCGCGGGAGGATGCAGTGGTGAAGACGAGAGCGGCGAGGGCCAGTGCGGGGATCAAGCGTTTGAACATAGTCGATTCCTTTCAGGTCAAGCAATGTCGTGCGCAAACCATCTTTTAGCGCAAGTTGATGTCGGCATGCAACGGCGTATTTTCGCTCGAGTCGCCAACGCGCAGAACGAATTTGCCGGGATCGATGATCCATTTGTGCGCCTTCGCGTCCCAGTAGCTGAAGGCGCGCGCGTCAAGATTCAGTGTTACGCGCTGGGTTTCGCCGGGAGCGAGACGGACTTTGGCAAAGCCCTTCAGCTCGCGCTCGGGGCGATCGGTCTGCGCGGACGGGTCGGAGACGTAGAGTTCGGCGACCTCCCCTCCGGCCACGTTTCCGGTGTTAGTCACGTCGAAGCTGACTGAAACCGTGGAACCGGAAGCCGCGTCGGCCGGCGCTGCAAGATTGGAGAATTTAAACGTCGTGTAGCTCAAGCCGAAGCCGAACGGAAACAGTGGGTGCTTCCCGGTGGTGGTCCAGTAGCGGTAGCCGACCATCAGCTTGTCGCCGTACTTGATGTGCTCGACAGTGTAGTCAAGCGGCTTTCCGTCTGCGCCGGTGGTGTGCAGCGTGGTGTTATCCGCGGGATCGCCGTGGTACCACTTCGCCGAAGGGCTTTCGTCCCAAGTGCGATCGAAGCTGACGGGCAGTTTGCCTTCGGGATCGTGCTGGCCGAAGAGAATTTGTGCCACCGCCGTGCCGCCCTCCTGGCCGGGATAGTAGAGGTGGAGCAGGGCCGGGACTTTGTCGAGCCAGCGGCTCAAGTCCATGCCGCCGCCTCCGGTGAGCAGAACAATCGTACGGGGATTGGCCGCAACCACCTGCTCAACCAGCGCGTCCTGGCCGGCGGGCAGCGTGAAGGTGCGGTCTTTGCCCTCGCGCTCCGTAGCGGCCGTGAAGCCGACGGCGACGATGACGACATCGGCCTGCTCGATGGCCTTTTTTTCGTCGTCCGTGTCGGGCATCCCGGGGCTATAGAAAACGTGAACATCGGGGCCGAGAAGGCTGGCGATGCCGGTGAGGATGCTGACCGGCTCAAAGGCTGCGGCCTGGGACGAGCCGCCGCCGCCGGTAACGGCCGGATAGACGTTCGGGCCAATGATGGCGATGCTCTTGATTTTCGCGGGATTGAGGGGCAGAAGGTTTTCCTGGTTCTTGAGCAGCGTGATGCTCTCAAGAGCTTCCTCGAGCGCGAGCGGACGGTCGGCGAGGGAGTACGTGGAGTCGGCGGGATCGAATTGCGGGCGCGTGGTGAATCCGTAACGCAACTCGGCGCGCAGCAGGCGCAGCACGTGCTCGTCGATGGTGGACTCTTTCACCTGGCCTGCCTGGACTGCGGGAACGAGATTCTTCGCGTTCATGAATTTGGGGCTGGGCATCTCCAGATCGAGACCGTTGTTGCAGGCTGCGACTGCGTCGTAGGTCGCGTCCCAGTCGGACATGAGGACGCCCTGAAAACCCCACTCGCCTTTGAGAATTTGCAGATTCAGAATGTCATTTTGCGTCGAGTGCACGCCGTTGACAAGGTTGTAGGAGTTCATGACCGCGTCGACGTGAGCCTTGGTGACGGCGGCCTCGAACGCGGGTAGATAGATTTCACGCAGGGTGCGCTCGTCCACGTCGGAGCTGGCGTAGTGCCGGTTGAACTCCTGATCGTTGAGCGCGTAATGCTTGACCGTGGCGATAACGCCCTGGGACTGCACGCCTTCAATGAACGGCACTACCATCGTCGCGTTCAGGTACGGATCTTCAGAAAGGTACTCGAAGTTGCGGCCGGCTTCGGCGGAGCGTGCGATGTTGACGCCGGGACCGAGCAGAAAATTGACGTTACGGGCGCGTGCGTCGCGGCCGAGCCCTTCGCCGAGCTTGCGCGCAAGATCGATGTCCCAACTGGCGGCGAGAGACGCGCCGGAAGCATACGCCGTCGTCGGTCCCCAGGTGCGCACGCCGACAGACGCATCGGACATTTTGAAGCGCGGCAGATCGATGGCAGGCATGGGGCGCGTGTACATGTTGTTGATGCCGCCAAGCAGCTCGATCTTTTGCTCCAGCGTGAGCTTCGACAACATCGCGTGGGCCTGAGCCTCAATGGCCGGCGAGTCGGGCACAGGCGCCTGGGCCGGAATCTGCAAACAAGTGGATGCGAAAAAGAAGGCAATAAGGAAGGAAAGAGAGAGCGGAAATCGATTTTTCATATCGCACCCAAGGTAGCGCTTCGGACCTTTTCATGTATAGGGCGTTGCCAGCCGAACAGACCGTCAGGCCCTTCCTGGCCAATCTTTCTTGCTGGCTCGAGGATTGCACTCATGTCGAGCGTGGCCCTTCTCTCGCGAAATCAATACTTTGGCAACTGTGACTCGAATCACAGGGTGGGGTGTAAAGTGTCACTGCCTCCGGCATTTAGTAAGCGCACACTCAAAATCCAATAGGTGTTTGAGAGCGGCGGTAGCCAGGAGACAATCGTGGGCTTTGAAAACGGCTTGAAAACCATTGTGGTCGCGACAGACTTGGAGGGCCAGGCGGAAGCAGCTCTCGAGTATGCGCGCAAGCTGGCCACATATTACGGGGCGCGAATTGTGCTGGCCCACGGTCTCGATCCCATGGAGTATGCCGCAGTGGATGCGGTTCCCGGCACCGTATTGAGCCATATGACGAAAGCGGCGCGCTCGGTGCTGGATGAGCTTGCCGGCGAGTTGCTGCGCGAAGGGATTCACAGTCATTCCGAGGTCCGGCAGGGCGCGGTGGCGGAGATGCTGGTGGATGTGGCCCGGCAGTATGACGCCGGGCTGATCGTCATTGGCACCAAGGGCATGGAAGGCGCCGGACCTGTCATCGTGGGAGCCATCGCCGAACGCCTGGTGAGGCTGGCGCCATGCCCGGTACTAGCGGTAGCCGCGGATTGGAATGCGGGCCCGCACCGGCCCACTCCGGGCGGACCAGTGCTACTGGCTGTGGAACGGGACGATGCGGCATCAGCGGCAGCCGCGACGGCTGCTTCGCTGGCAAAGACGTTTGATCGGCCGCTTCTGGCACTCCATGTGCGCACGGCCGCAGAAAAGGCCGCCGGCCTGAATCCTTGCACGGTCATGGAAGATCAAGGCATCCGCTTCGAAGGCAAAGTCCAGGTGCGTTGTCTGGTGAAAGACGGCGATCCAGCCGACGCCGTGGCCGAAGCCATCGCGGAAAACCATCCCTGCATTCTTGTAGCGGGGGTAAAACGGGCAAGCGGGACACCCGGGCCTCACGGCACGGCGTTTGCCCTGTTGTCCGCGTCGCGCGTCCCAGTTCTTTGCGTTCCGCCCGTTGCGGCGGGCACGGGCGCCAAGCCAGAAATTGCTCGGGAAGTCGCAGTTCCTGTGCAGGCCTCGTAGCGGAGCGCTCAGCGACTCCCAAGGGAAAATGGGCGGGCAAAGGAGAAACCGCACCGTTTTTGTCCCATTGAAATCGCAAATGCGAAGCATTTGGGGCCAGAGCCTTGGGGGCGTGGCACAGTGGCTCGCCACGCGCTCGCAAGAGCGGCTAAAACGGGAAGCAGGGGACAGTGCAAACAGGCAGCAAGGGGCTCGAGAGCCCGGCATACGGCGAACAGAATGACTAATCAGCTACTTGAGCAGCGCATGGAACGTCTGGCCGCGGCAGCAGCGCGTCCGCTCGCCGAGCTACTGGAGTGTCCGCAGGAAGCGGGACAACTGCTCACCAGCGCTTCGCGATGCATCGATGTCGATGCTGGGGAGACGGTCTTTCGTCAGAATGGAAGCTGCAAAGGGCTTTACGTGGTGGTTTCGGGCGATTTTGTCCGCAAGGCGGAACGGCTCCAGATGCGAGTGACACTGGGATCGGCACGGGCCGGGGATCTGGTGGAACTGGCCGCGGCGCTGGGCGACGGACATCATACCTACACGTTGACCGCGATGACGCCGGGATCGGTGCTTGTGCTGCCCATGGACGAGCTCCGGCACGCATTCCAGAACCATCCCCCGTTGCGCATGCGGCTGTTGGAAGAGCTGGCACGCGAGGTTTCCCGCGCCTACATTACCTGCTGCCTGACGCGCGTAACGCCGGCGCGCCGTCATGCAAGCGGGACTGCCCAGGCGTAGCGCCAGGTCCACAAATCGAGTGCGCGGCCAGGCCGGCCAAGACGCCCGTCTTGCAACGTGGGATATGCGCTATACTCAACCTAGC